>JAJUJD010000045.1 GCA_029267315.1 Alcaligenaceae bacterium | reverse complement strand
CAGCGCCTATGTGGCCGTTGAGGCCACGGTGATCGGCGACGTGCACCTGGCAGCCAATACCAGTGTCTGGGCCGGGGCCGTACTGCGCGGCGCTAACGAACCCATCGTCGTGGGGGAAAACAGCAACATCCAGGAAGGGTCTGTGCTTCATACCGACCCGGGCTGCCCACTGACTCTGGGTTCGGGCGTCACGGTGGGTCACCAGGCTATGCTGCATGGCTGCACCGTCGGCGACGGCTCCCTTATCGGCATTCAGGCCGTGGTCCTGAACAGGGCTGTCATCGGCAAGGAATCGCTGGTGGGGGCAGGTGCCGTTGTCACGGAGGGCAAGGTCTTCCCCGATCGTTCCCTCATTCTGGGTGCGCCAGCCAAAGTAGTGCGGACCCTGTCTGAAGAAGACGTCGCCAACCTGCGGCGCAATGCCCAAACCTATGTAGACCGGCGCGCCTTGTTCAAGGCAGAACTGGTTGCCCTCCCGGAGCCGGAACCGCCCAAGAATGTCTGAATCCGTGCAGGCGTTCCGGTCACGCCTCCAGCCCGTCACGCCCGGTATCCGGCCGATTGCCGGCATTATCACTCTGATCTTCTCCACCTGGGCTCTGTCCGGTCTCGATGCCGCCGGGAAATGGGTCATGGCTGCGGGCGTTTCGCTATGGGTGCTGTGCTGGGTCCGCTACAGCGTACATTTATTGCTGGTGCTTGCGCTCGTTTTACCTTCAAGGGGAACGTCCGTCTTGCGCAGTGTGCGCCCGAAAGCGCAGCTGATGCGCGGGGGGGTCATGCTGCTTGCCACCCTCTGTTTTTTCAAGACGCTCAGCTATCTGCCCCAGGCCGAGGCCACGGCCATTAACTTCCTTGCCCCGCTCATCGTTCTTTCACTGGCGCCCTGGCTGCTCAAGGAGGCGCCCCGCATCTCTCGCTGGGTGGCGGCGGGCGTAGGGTTCTTGGGCGTTCTGGTCATTATTCGTCCGGGCGCCGGGCTCGACCCGGTGGGTGTATTGTGGGGATTGCTGACGGCTGGCATGTTTGCCGGTCAGTTCATGGCCACGCGCAGAGTGGCGGTTGATGACCCTTTCACCACCCTGGTGTGGAGCGGAGCGGTCGGTACCGTGGTGCTCAGCGCAACCATGCCTGTTCTGTTACCGCAGGCCTTGCCCGCCCTGCTTGAGCTCCAACCGCTGCATTGGGTCGTGCTGTTTTCCACCGGTCTGTTGGGCGCGCTGGGCCACCTGCTCCAGATACAGGCATATCGGTTCGCTCCGGCGTCCTTGCTGGCGCCCTTTGTCTACGTGCAGATTGTTGCTGCCGCCTCGCTGGGTTGGTTGATCTGGGGCCAGTTTCCTGATGGGCTAAGCTGGCTGGGCATCGCCGTAATCTGCGGAAGTGGCGCGAGCCTCGCCGCCTGGGAGTGGAAACGCAAGGCGACCGCTGGCTGAGTCTCGCTGCGGCAGAGGCGGGGCTGAGCATAGGCGGGTGCAGCACCCCCTTTCTCTTTATAATTCCGCCATGACGAAGAAAATCCTGATCGTCCGCACCTCGTCTCTAGGCGACCTGGTGCATATGCTGCCCGCCATCAGCGACATCGCGCACTACGTGCCCGGCGCCTCCATTGACTGGGTCGTCGAAGAAAACTTCGCCGAAGTCCCTTCCTGGCATCCTGCCGTCAACGAGGTCATTCCGGTCGCTCATCGTCGCTGGCGCAAGAGCTGGTGGGCCCCACAGACGCGTGAGGAAAGGGCGCGCCTGCGGCGCAACCTGGGCGCTCGGCGCTACGATATCGTGCTGGACATGCAGGCATTGATGAAATCCGTGTGGCTGGTGCGCCAGACGCATGGCGAGCGCCACGGTCTGGATCGCCGTTCGGCGCGGGAACCGCTGGCTTCCTTCTTCTATGACGTACGTCACACCGTGGAATTCTGGCAGCCGGCGGTGATTCGGCAACGCAAATTGGCTGCATCCGTATTTGGTTATGAATACGAAGGCGAGCCGGATTTCGGCCTGGGACGGTTCACCGCGCACGCACAGACACAGCCTTACGCGGTGATAATGCCTTCAGCCAGTCGCGACGACAAACTCTGGCCGGCCGAGAACTGGGACCTGGTATTCGATCACCTCGCGAGTCAGGGTCTGGCCCTGCGCTTGCTGGCCGGTAATGAACGCGAAACTGCGCGGGCCCGGGAATTGGTGGCAGGGCGCGAGAATGCTGAAGTGCTGCCGCGTATGTCGCTGACGGAAGTGGCCGAAATCCTCGCATCGGCCCGGCTGATGGTCGGTCTGGATAGCGGGCTGACGCATTTGTCGGCGGGCTTGGGCCGGCCCACGATTGGTATATACAAAGCATCTACGCCGGTGCGCACGCCGCTGCAGGGGTCGTCTTATACCGCCAGCCTGGGCGAGCGTGGGGCCGAGCCCTCTGCCCAGACCGTGCTCAGTGCGGTGGAACAAGCGCTGGCACATGATTCTCAGAAAACCCGCATGCTGAAAGGCTTGGACGGCCCAGAAGATTCTGCCGGGCAACAAGGTCTGTCTTGAACCGTTTTTCCTACACCCTGCTGATTCGTGCGCTTTCCCCGGCTCTTCTTGCCTGGATGGCGATTCGAGCGCGCCGCGCCGGTGGTCAGTGGGGCGTCATGTCTCCCGAGCGCTTTGGTCGTTACAGGAAGCCGGCGCGTGTGCGGCGACCCGTTTGGGTGCATGCAGTCAGTCTGGGTGAAACCCGGGCGGCTCATCCTTTACTGCGGGCGCTGCTGGATCGGGGTGAGCAGGTTCTACTCACTCATCTGACTGTGACTGGCAAGGATGAAGGCGCCCGTGCATTCGAAAAGGAAATCCGGGAAGGTCAGTTGGAGCAACAATGGCTGCCCTACGATTTCCCGGGTGCCACGGCACGGTTTCTGGAGCATTATCAGCCTGTGGCCGGCATACTCATGGAACGGGAGATCTGGCCCAATCTACTGGCCTCTGCACGCAAGCGTGGCGTGCCCATGATGCTGGTGAGCGCCCGGTTTTCTGACCATGCGCTGCGCACAGTGCTTCGTGCGGGTAAGGTATTGCAGGAAGCGTATTCCGGGCTGGACGCCGTCCATGCCCAGACACTGCACGATGCTCAGCGCCTTGAGCAAGCCGGGGCCCTCGCCGTCCGGGTCTCAGGGAACTTCAAATTCGATGTCAGAATACCAGCGGACCAGCTTGCCAAGGGCAGGGAGTTCGCTCATGCCTTGAACCGCCGCATAATTACCATAGCCAGCACCCGGGAAGGCGAGGACGACATGTTCGTTCAAGCCATCGTGAAACATGTGAAGCGGGCCAAGGCGCACGGGCAGGAGCCAGAACACGCAGTTGTATTCCGGCTGGTGCCACGTCATCCCCAGCGATTCGAGGAAGCAGCGAAATTGCTCCGCGACTCCGGCCTACCTTTTGTGCGACGCTCCGAAATTCTTCAGGCAGGCGACTGCAGTGCCAGTGCTGTGCGGGCCGCGCAGAATGCCATCGTATTGCTGGCCGATACCGTGGGGGAGATGGTGCGAAATTATGCCTCCAGCCAAGTGGCCATCATCGGGGGCAGTTTTGTACCACTTGGTGGGCAAAATCTGATTGAAGCCTGTGCGGTCGGAGTACCCGTCATCGTTGGCCCCTACACCCATAATTTTGAGCAGGCGGTTTCCGACGCCATCCACGAAGGGGCCGCGCTACGAGCCAAGAATGCAGAGGCGGCATTGCAGCTCGCCCTGCAACTGGTGGAAGACCCGCCCCGGTTGGCACAAATGAGCGAGGCGAGTGAAAACTGGGTCCGGCAACATGCAGGCGCTGTTCAGCGAGTCATGGATGGCTATTTGGCGCTGCGCGGCGCTGCACAAAGAAACCAGTGAAGCAGCAGGGGGATTCCGCCCCCGCTGGTGTAAAGCTTGTTCAGTCCCCGAGGCCGTGATACTTGCGTCCGATTTCCAAGGTGGCTCGGAAGAAGCCTTCCTTGCTGCCGCAGTCGTAACGCGTGCCTTCGTATTCCACGCCGAACACACCACGCGTCTGCATCAGGCTGGCAATGCCGTCGGTCAGCTGGATTTCTCCGCCCACACCCGCCTGTGTCTTGCGCAGGTGCTCGAAAATTTCCGGCTCAAGAACATAGCGCCCAACCACGGCCAGGTTGGACGGCGCATCAGCCGCCGCCGGTTTTTCAACCATGCCCCGCACGCGCGTGGTTTTCTCATTGACGGAGTCGCCAGCGATGATCCCATAGCGGTCGGAGTGTTCGGAAGGTATGCGCTGAATGGCCAGCACGCTGCCATTATGCTCATGAGCGGCTTCCACCAGTTGTTGAGTCACAGAGGTACGTGAGTCGAGGAGGTCGTCGGCCAACAGTACGGCAAAGGGTTCATTGCCGACGATGGGGGCGGCGCAGAGAACAGCATGACCCAAACCCAGGGGAGCCGGCTGGCGCGTGTAGATGCAGTTAACGTGCGACGGCAGAATATTGCGCACGATCTCCAGCAGCTCCATCTTGTTCTTGGTGGCGAGTTCGGCTTCCAACTCGGGAATGGAGTCAAAATGATCCTCGATGGCGCGCTTGTTGCGACCGGTGACGAAGATCAAATCGGTAATGCCGGCTGCCACCGCCTCTTCCACGGCGTATTGAATCAATGGCTTGTCCACGATAGGCAGCATTTCCTTAGGCATTGCCTTGGTGGCGGGCAGGAACCGGGTGCCAAGCCCCGCGACAGGAAATACGGCTTTACGTATGGGTTTCATCGTTCACTATGACGTTCAAAGGAGTTAACGGGGGCAGTATCCTGCATTTTGGATTCGGGATTAGCAAGCCATGTGCCAAGCTGGGGTACTGTAACAAATTCGGGGCGGGCAGCGGAAGAGAGAATATTCCGCCGCGTCGGCCGGTGGACTAAACTGCGGACTCCAGTCGTTTCCATTCAGACCATGCGCTTCTTATTTTTCCTTGTCTTGCTGGCGAACGTCGCCGTGCTGGCTTTCGGTCAGGGTTTCATGGGCACGCCGCCGAGTGAAGAAGGGCGTACGCCGCGCCTGCTGTCCGAACGCAACCAGCACGTGGTTCAGTTCGGCGAGCCACAGCGCCTGGGTGCAACTCAGCCCGGTTCCTAAGCCAGAGGTGCTGTGGCCATCACAGCCAGGCCATCCAGAACAGGTGCTTCCAACCATTCCGGTGCCAGGCGGGGCAAGCCCAAGTCCGTCTGCAACCTTTGCAGGCCAGCCTGTACCTCGTCGGCGACCAGCGGCCATCCTCCTCCACTGCAATATAGACGCGGCGGCTCTCCGAGGCGCTCTAGCGCCGTGCGCCACTGGCGCAGTACGGCGCCAGCCTGCGCGGCTGCTACCCCTGTACTGATTGCGCTATGTGTGTTGCGAGGAAAATCAGTGCTCTCCCCCATGGCATAAGGCAAGCCGGCTGTACCCAGGGCCAGCGATTGGCGCATGAGTTCGGGGCCGGGCAGGATCAACCCGCCTTCAAATGCTCGCAGCGCGAGAAGGCTATTGTCTTCAGCGCCCTGCAGGCGTGCCTTGTCTGGCGCTTCGTCAGTCGCTGATGACGCTGGCTTGCAGTCGAACGCCAGCCGGCAGGGGCCCAGCGTATCAATGGTGGTGGCCGTACCGAAGCTGGCAAGCATGGCGGCGCTGCGCGCATGTTGGCTCAGGCCCAAGAGGGCTACCCAACGGTCATTGCCTAGCTGTTCGGGCTGTTCGTAGAGGTTTTCCACACCGGCCGCGCTCGGACCACTACGCAGCCAGCGCAGTGACACGCCGCACTGCGTCAGCAAGAGCTCTTCAATCTGTGCGACCACGTGCGCCCGGGCCACGCTTACACCTACTGCTGCCTGGGGCGAGCCCGGCAATGAGGCCAGCCATGGCCCGGCATCTTTGAGCGCATCATGTGGCAAGGCAAGAATATCGGCTTCACGCCTGGGGCTGCCCGAACGCATCCAGCCAAACTTCACCCGCGTATTGCCGGCATCGACCAACAGGGTAATGTCCTTGCTCATGCCGGCCTCACGGAAACTTCACCGACAGTTATTGGATGTTCGCCTGCTGCGTCGCGCAGCAGTAGCTGACCCGCGTCATTGACTCCGGCAGCGTTGCCTGTGAACACCACTCTGTCGTTGTCGATGATGTCGACTTTCTGTCCAAGCAAGCCGTCCACCTGGGCATAGCGTTCGGCCAAGCCGTCAAAACCCAGTGTGGTCAAAGCAGAAATGTTCTCATACCAGGCGCGGGCAATGCGTGCCACCATCTGTTCGGGCCGGGCGCGGGCGCCTGCACTATCGCAGCGGGCGACTTCCGACCAGTCAGCGATGCGGCGGTTGAGGGAGGTGCTCAGCGCGCGTGCGTCGTCCAAGTTGATGCCTATGCCGACCACGATGACGTGATGGTCGGGTGCCAGGCGCGCCGTTCCCGCCCGGGTGGCTTCCACCAAAATGCCAGCCAGCTTGGCGAAACGCCATTCCAGATCGTTGGGCCATTTCATGGTGAGCAGCGGCCGACTGGAGGCGGTCAGCATTCCACGCAGCGCTTCCGTGGCGATCACGCCAGCGAAGGGAGCAAGGGTGGGCAGTTCCGGAGGGGGCAGAAAGACGTCGAAGGCGCAGGAAAACATGAGGTTAGCGCCGGAGCGGTTCTGCCAGCTGCGGCCTGATCGCCCCCGCCCCCTTTCTTGCAGGTGCGCTCCCAACAGCCAAGGTCGCGCAAGCACACCTTTTTCGGCGCGCGCGCGCTGCATGAGGTCGGCATTGGTCGAGGTGGTACGACCCACCCATTCAACGCAGTGGAATTCCGGTAAGGCGTTCTGCAGCAGGGATTGCATGCGTTCCGGCATGGGTAGGGGAAGCTGGGGAAGGGCGGGCATGGAGGGCATGCAGGATTGAAATATGTGTGGCGTAAAATGAATCGCTTTACCTTATAACTCATTTGGAATCATGCAGGTCCGCACTGAAATCCTGAGCTTTGACGGCGAGGCCGGCAACATTGAATGCGCCATCGACCGGCCCATGGGTGAGGTCCGGGGGTGGGCGCTCGTGCTGCATCCCCACCCTCTGCACGGTGGCACACGCGACAACAAGGTCGTCACTACCATAGGGCGGGCTTGTGTGGAACATGGCCTGGTCACGCTGCGTCCGAATTTTCGCGGAGTGGGAAAGTCAGATGGTGAATTCGACCGGGCGCTTGGCGAAACCGCCGATATGTTTGGTCTTGTCGAACAGTTCCAGCAACGCTTTCCAGAAGCCGCAGAGGGGCAATGGGCCCTGGCAGGGTTTTCATTTGGCACATCGGTGGCCGCCCAGCTATATTCGGAACTCGCTGCCCAGTCGCGTCGCACGCCAGACCGCCTGATCCTGGCTGGTTCGGCCGTGGAGCGCTTCCGTCACCGGGATGTATCCGTCCCCGATGACACCTTGTTGATTCACGGCGAGGCAGATGAAGTCGTGCCACTGGCTGAAGCCATGGATTTTGCGCGCGCTCACGGTCTGCCCATGGTAGTCATGCCAGATGCCAGCCATTTTTTCCATGGGCGACTCATTGGCCTGCGCAGCCTGGTGCAGCAAAGCCTCAAGGCAATGCCACTTCGTATAGCCTGACCCGGCGGTGCCGCATTTGCGGCACTTCCTCAGCAGCGGCCCCGTCTGTCATAATGGGCCGCTTCCTCATTCGTCCTTCCCAAGACGAGTCCGAATTAATCTATGCCGATGACCTCCCGCACTAGAAAACTGACTTCCTCCATTTCCATCCTTGGCGCCGCACTGGCGCTGGCCTCTGCATCGTTTCTTACCCAGGCACAGGACGCACCCGCTGCAGCGCAGGCCCCGGTCAATGCAGTCATGACCGACGCCACCGGCGTTACCATGGTGGGCGAACTGTCCAACGTACCTGCTCCCGTTCTGGGCGCACGTGCCTGGATCAGTCTTGATATGAACAGCGGCCAAGTGATTGCCGCCCAGAACATTGACGAGCGCATCGAGCCCGCATCGCTGACCAAGGTCATGGCGGCCTATCTTGTGTTTGAGGCCCTCGAGAACAAGCGCCTCACCCTTGAGCAGACCGTACATGTTTCGGAGAATGCCTGGCGCACCGAAGGCTCGCGGATGTTCATCAAGCCGAATTCCCAGGTTTCGGTCCATGATCTGCTGCAGGGCATGATCGTGCAGTCAGGCAATGACGCCACCGTTGCCCTGGCGGAAGCCATCGCGGGTAGCGAGTCAGCTTTCGTGGCGCTGATGAACGAAGAGGCCCAGCGCCAAGGGCTGACCAACACCAAGTTCACGAATTCGCCCGGCCTGCCGCATGAAGAGCATCTGACCACCGTGCGGGACATGGCTACTCTGGCAGCCAACTTCATCAACCGTTTTCCGCAGTATCTGCATTACTACACGCAGAAGGAATACACCTATAACAACATCAAGCAGAACAACCGCAATCGCCTGCTGTGGGCGGATGCCACGGTTGACGGCCTGAAACCAGGTCACACCAAGTCTGCCGGTTACTGCCTGATCGCCACCGCAAAGCGCGACGGCCGCCGCGTGCTGACGGTACTGGTTGGTGCTGCGAGCGACTCTGCCCGAGCGGAAAACAGTCTCAAGCTGCTGAACTGGAGCTTCCAGAACTTCGACACCATCAAGTTGTACGACAATGAGCGTGCCATGGTCACGGCTCGCGTCTGGGAAGGCGAGGCGGAAACCGTTGGTTTGGGCTCGAATACCCCGGTTTGGGTGACTGTGCCGCGCGGCAAGGCCGACCAGGTTCGGCCGGTGGCCAAGTACCAGCAGCCACTGATCGCGCCCCTCACCAAGGGTGCCCAAGTTGGCGAAGTTTCCCTTTCCCTGGATGGCCATGTCTTGCGCACAGAAGCGCTGCATGTGCTGAACGACGTGCCCCAGGCCGGTCTCTTCGGTCGGCTGTACGACAAGGTCCGTTTGCTGTTCGAGTGATACCCAAATCATGATTCCCAACGTAGACAATGACAGTCTGGTCTATCTGAACGGCGAACTCGTACGCCTTGGCGATGCCAAGGTGTCCGTGCTGGACCGCGGCTTCATCTTCGGTGACGGCGTTTACGACGTCGTGCCCGCCTATGGGGGCAAGCCGTTTCGCATGGACTCCCACTTAGGGCGCCTGGAGCGCAGCATGGCGGCCATCGGCATCCAGTGTGAACTGCAGCGCGCTGACTGGGAGCACATTGTTCGTGACCTCATCACGCGCTCCGGCATGGGTGATTGCGTCGTCTACATACAGGTCACCCGAGGCGTGGCCAGGCGCGATCACGGGTTTCCGCAGGGAATCAAGCCGACCATCTTCTGTATGGTCTCGCCTTTCGCGCGGCCCGACGCAGGCTTGCGTGAGCGCGGCCTGAGCGCCATTGGCAAGCCCGACGAACGCTGGCTGCACTGCGACATCAAGTCGATCTCATTGCTGGGTAATGTGCTGGCGCGTCAGGCAGCCCTTGAAGCCGGCGTGGATGACGTCATCCAGTTTCGCAACGGCTGCCTCACTGAAGGTTCGGCTGCCAACATCTGGGTGGTCAGAAACGGCGTACTTCTGGCGCCGCCCCGCAGCAAGCTGATACTAGAAGGCATACGTTATGGCCTGATGGAAGAGCTCGCCGAGCGCTGCGGCATTCCTTTCGAGGCGCGACCCATTACGGAAGCTGAAGTCTCTTCGGCTGACGAACTGCTGCTCACCTCCGCCACCAAGGAAGTTCTGCCAATCACCCGCTACAACGGTCAACCCGTGGGCGATGGCCGGCCGGGCCCGGTATATGCCCGTTTGCGAGAGGCTTACGATGCGGTGATCGCCGCCTTGTGAAATGAAAGAAATACCTCCTGAAGAATCCCTCATCGAGTACCCCAGCGACTTCCCCATCAAGGTCATGGGCAAGGCGCATCCGGAATTCGCCCAGACTCTGACGGCGGTCGTGCAGCAGCATGACCCGAGCTTCGATCCCGCGACCGTGGAAATGCGGGCCAGTAAGGCTGGCAACTATCTAAGTGTCACCTTCACGGTCCGCGCCACCTCGCGCGAACAGCTCGATAACATCTATAGGGCGCTGCACGGGCACCCGATGGTCAGCGTCGTTCTGTAGGCATGGGCATGGAATATCGCTGGTTGCCGTCTCCGGCGCCGTACCTTCCCATTTGGGAAGCCATGCGCGAATTCACGGAAGTGCGTAATGACTCCACCCCGGACGAAATCTGGCTGGTGGAACATGAGCCGGTCTATACCCTGGGTCAGGCGGGTAAGCCCGAGCATTTGCTCAATCCAGGCGGCATCGAAGTCGTCAAGTGTGACCGGGGAGGGCAGGTGACCTATCACGGCCCGGGCCAAGTGGTGGCCTACTGTCTGCTCGACCTCAAGCGTCGTGGGCTGTTCGTCAAAGAATATGTGGAGCGGCTGGAAGACGTCATTATCGGCACACTGGCCGACCTTGGCATGAATCACGCACAACGCATGGCCGGTGCCCCGGGGGTTTACGTGCCCTACGACCCGCAGTACGGGGAATTCGACCCGAACGGGTCGCAACTCGCCAAGATCGCGGCTTTGGGCATCAAGCTGCGCAACGGGCGGGCCTATCACGGCTTGGCGCTCAACGTTGATATGGACCTCACTCCATTCGGGGGCATCAATCCATGTGGTTATGAGGGTCTGCCCACGGTCGACCTGCGCCGTTGCGGGATATCATGCAGCTTGGGTGAAGCAGGCGAACGGCTCGTCGGGCGCTTGCGTACAGCTTTCGAAGACTGAACCCGGCGACATGCGTGCGGGCTCGCGCGCAGCTCGCGGCTAGGCAGTGTTGCCTGGGAATGCAGCCATACTGCGGGGTCATAAGAATACAAGGAGACAGCATGGAAACTCAGGATCAGTTCGTTCTCAGCGAGCGCAACCAAGGTGTGCTTACGCTCACACTTAATCGGCCAGACCAGTTCAACAGTCTGTCCGAGGAAGTATTGACGGCGCTGCAACAGGCGCTGGATGACGCGGCAAGCGATGAAAGCCTGCGTTGTCTGGTGCTGGCGGCCAAAGGGCGGGCGTTTTGCGCTGGCCATGATCTCAAACAGATGCAGGCAAATCGCGATCAGGCGTATTACCGCCAGCTTTTCGCGCAATGCGGGCAGCTGATGCAGAGCATTGTCGCGTTTCCGGTTCCCGTTATTGCCAAGGTGCAGGGTGTGGCTACGGCCGCCGGCTGCCAGTTGGTGGCCAGCTGCGACTTGGCCGTTGCCGCGGACAGCGCAAGATTTGCGGTTTCCGGCATCAATGTGGGCCTGTTTTGCTCTACGCCTGCTGTGGCCCTGTCGCGCAATGTCGGCGCCAAAAAGTCCTTTGAAATGCTCATTACTGGCGAATTCATCAGCGCACAGGAGGCAGTGGGTGAGGGCCTCATCAACCGTGCTGTCCCTGCCGATGAGCTGGATGCAGCAGTCGAGGCTTTGGTAAGCACGATTTGCGCCAAGAGCCCGGTGGCGGTCCGCACTGGTAAGGCCATGTTCCAGAAGCAGCGCAGCATGTCGCTGGCAGACGCTTACGACTACGCAGGGGAAACCATGGCCTGCAACATGATGGCAGATGACGTTCTTGAGGGCATTGATGCTTTCATGAACAAACGCAAACCCGTCTGGCAGGGGCGTTGAGCGTCGAAAACCATTGAAAATTTAGGGGATTCTGGCCGATTCTGCCTGGCGCGTTAAAATGGCTTCTACCATCACCCAGCCAGGTAGCGTATGTCCACAAGTAATGAGCAGGCCGCACCGCGGAAACCGACCGTGCGTCCTGCCTCCTATGACCCCAGCGCCAAGCAGAAGTCTGCTGACAAGACTTCGCGGCTGCCCATCAAGATCGTCCAGACTGAAAGGCTTAAGAAGCCGGAATGGATCCGTGTGAAGGCGGCCGCCCCGGGTTCGCGCTTCCATGACATCAAGCGCATCCTCCGTGAAAACAACATGTTCACGGTCTGTGAGGAAGCCTCCTGTCCGAACATCGGTGAATGTTTCGGCAAGGGTACGGCAACCTTCATGATCATGGGCGACAAGTGCACGCGTCGCTGCCCTTTCTGCGATGTCGGCCATGGCCGGCCAGACCCCCTGGACGTCAACGAACCGGTGAACCTGGCGCGCAGCATCGGCGCCATGGGCCTGTCCTATGTGGTGATCACATCAGTTGACCGTGACGATCTGCGTGACGGCGGCGCCGCCCATTTCGCGGAATGCATTCGCGAGGTGCGCAAGCATTCTCCCAAGACCCGTATCGAAGTGCTGGTGCCCGATTTTCGTGGCCGGTTGCAACGCGCCCTGGACATCTTCCAGGTCGAGCCACCCGACGTCATGAACCACAATCTGGAAACGGTGCCCAGGCTCTATAAGCAGGCGCGCCCGGGTGCAGACTACCTGCATTCGCTCAAGCTGCTTAAGGAGTTCAAGGCGCTGTGCCCGGAGGTCCCCACCAAATCCGGCCTGATGGTCGGCCTGGGCGAGACTGACGAAGAAATCTTGCAGGTCATGCGCGATATGCGTGAGCACGACATTGAAATGCTCACCATCGGGCAGTACCTGCAGCCGTCCGGTCATCACCTGCCCGTTACGCGCTATGTTCATCCGGACACCTTCAAGATGTTCGAGGAAGAAGCCTATGCCATGGGCTTCACTCATGCAGCTGTGGGCGCCATGGTCCGCTCTTCCTACCACGCCGACGAACAGGCCCACGCAGCAGGGTTTAATCCGGCCACTGCCTAAGGCCTAAGGCCCGCCCCTCATTGCGCAAATGGCTGAAGCCGTGTAAACAGCGAGTTAAACACGGCACAGCCGCAATTTGTGCTGACAACAACAGGAGGGGGCATGCGGATAGGCGTACCCGTCGAAACGGCGGCTGGAGAAACCCGGGTGGCAGCCACACCCGAAACAGTGAAGAAACTGGTAGCGCAAGGCCACACAGTGTGTGTACAGGCTGGGGCGGGGCTGGCCGCCAGCGTACCGGACCAAGCCTACGCTACGGCCGGTGCAGAAATCGGGGATGCCGCGGCAGCACTGAGCGCCGACCTCGTTCTTAAAGTGCAGGCCCCCGGCCCCGAAGAACTTCCCTTGATGAAGCGGGGAGCCGGGTTGGTGGGGATGCTCAACCCCTTCGACAAAACTGGCCTGCAGCGCTTGGCCGAAGCCGGTCTGACAGCTTTCGCCCTGGAAGCCGCCCCGCGCACCACACGTGCGCAAAGCATGGACGTCCTTTCCAGTCAGGCCAATGTCGCCGGCTACAAGGCTGTCTTGCTGGCAGCCAATACCTACCAACGCTTTTTTCCCATGCTCATGACTGCCGCCGGCACGATCAAGGCCGCGCGTGTTGTCGTGCTGGGCGTGGGGGTGGCAGGCCTGCAGGCCATCGCTACCGCCAAGCGCCTGGGTGCGGTCATTGAAGCGTCCGATGTACGGCCAGCGGTCAAGGAACAGGTGGAGTCTCTGGGCGCACGCTTCATCGATGTCCCCTACGAAACCGACGAAGAGCGCGAAGCCGCAGAGGGCGTTGGCGGTTATGCCCGGCCCATGCCGCAAAGTTGGCTGGACCGCCAAAAGGCAGAAGTCGCCAAACGTGTGGCCCAAGCCGATGCGGTCATTTCTACCGCGCTTATTCCAGGCCGACCTGCGCCGGAACTCATTACTGAAGAGATGGTGAAGTCCATGAAGCCCGGTTCTGTCATCGTTGACCTTGCAGCCGGCAGGGGCCCGGGTGGTGTGGGCGGCAACTGCCCTCTCACTGAAGCCGGGGAGGTCGTGCAGAAGCACGGGGTGACATTGATCGGCTACACCAATCTGCCCGCACTGGTGGCAGCAGATAGCTCCAGCCTCTACGCTCGCAACATTCTGGACTTTCTCAAGCTCATCCTTCCGCCGCAAGCGCAGCAACTTGAATTGCCCGAAGAAGACGACATCGTCGCTGCCTGCCTGGTGGCGCGCGACGGCGAGCTGCTCAAAGCCTGAAGGGGCTGGCCAGCCCGGTATAAGCCGGAATTCTGGCTGGCACGCTGCTTTAACGCATCACGTTTCGACCAAAAGAGACTGACACATGGAAGCGATTTCACCCCTTCTGATGAACTTCATCATCTTCGTGCTGGCGATATACGTGGGTTACCACGTGGTCTGGAATGTCACGCCTGCCCTGCACACGCCGCTGATGGCTGTAACCAATGCCATTTCGGCGATCGTGATTGTGGGGGCCATGTTGGCAGCCGCGCTCACGGAAACACCACTGGGCAAAGTAATGGGCGTGCTTGCGGTCGCCCTGGCAGCGGTCAATGTATTTGGCGGCTTTCTGGTCACCCGGCGCATGCTGGAGATGTTCAAGAAGAAAGAGCGCAAGCTGCCGGCGCCTGAACAGGGAGGTTCCCGATGAGCATGAATCTGGTCGTCTTCCTGTATCTCATTGCCTCGGTGTGCTTCATTCAGGCGCTCAAAGGGCTGTCGCATCCGACCACGTCCATCCGAGGCAATCTCTTCGGAATGCTGGGCATGGCTATCGCCATTCTCACCACCGCGGGTCTCATCATTACGCTGGCAGAGTCTCCCCTGGGGCTGGGCTGGGTGCTGCTGGGTCTGCTCATTGGAGGCACCATCGGCACGCTCATGGCGCAGCGCGTTGAGATGACCAAGATGCCGGAGCTGGTCGCGTTCATGCACAGCATGATTGGCCTGGCCGCCGTCTTCATTGCTGTTGCGGCCGTGGCGGAACCATGGGCGTTCCAGATTGCCGAGCCGGGCGGCCCCATTCCGGGCGGCAATCGAATTGAACTGGCTCTTGGTGCTTTCATTGGTGCGGTCACGTTCACCGGTTCTGTCATTGCCTTCGGCAAGCTTAGCGGGAAGTACAAATTTCGCCTTTTTCAGGGAGCGCCAGTCCAGTTCAAGGGCCAGCACCTGCTCAATGCGCTGCTGGGCCTGGCCACGCTATTTTTCATGTTTGGCTTCTGGCATTCGCAGAGCTGGCTCGATATTCTTTTGATCATTGCGCTGGGTTTTGCCCTCGGGGTGCTCATCATCATTCCCATTGGAGGCGCGGATATGCCGGTCGTTGTGTCCATGCTCAACAGCTATTCTGGCTGGGCGGCGGCAGGCATCGGTTTCAGCCTGAATAACTCCATGCTGATCATCGCGGGGTCGCTGGTCGGTTCCTCCGGTGCCATACTCAGCTACATCATGTGCAAGGCCATGAATCGCTCCTTCATCAGTGTGATTCTTGGCGGTTTTGGCGGTGATGCCGCCACTGAATCTGCTGGGGATGGCCAGCAGCGCAACGTGAAAAGCGGTAGTGCTGACGACGCAGCTTTCATTCTGGGCAACGCGGAGTCGGTCGTAATTGTGCCGGGCTATGGTCTTGCGGTGGCGCGTGCGCAGCATGCTGTTAAGGAGCTGGCCGAGAAGCTGAGTGATAAAGGAGTTTCCGTGCGATATGCCATACACCCAGTGGCGGGCCGCATGCCAGGCCATATGAACGTGCTGCTTGCGGAGGCGGAAGTACCCTACGATCAGGTCTTCGAGATGGATGACATCAACAGCGAATTTGGGCAGGTGGATGTGGCGATCGTCTTGGGCGCCAACGATGTGGTGAATCCTGCCGCCCTGCAGAAGGGGTCGCCCATATTTGGCATGCCGATTCTCGAGGCCTACAAGGCGCGCACCATCATCGTTAACAAGCGCTCCATGGCGGCGGGCTATGCAGGGCTGGACAATGAGCTCTTCTACATGGACAAAACCATGATGGTGTTTGGAGACGCCAAGAAAGTGGTTGAGGAAATGACCAAAGCCATTGATTGACGCCTCTGCTTGCGCTGGCACAAAGACGGTTCATCGTGTTGGCAGTTCAATAGAGTCAAGACGGGGTGCACCATGCGCCCAGCCATACCCAAGGAACTGCCATGCCTTTGTCCAATATAACTGCCGCCTTGCCCCGAGCTGCCACTGCCGGCAGCATTGCCGCCATGTTGCTGGGAATGGCCGGCTGGCAGGCCGTATGGGCTGCAGACTCACCCCTGGTTAGCATCGCTCCGGGTTCAGTCGAGTATTACACGACGGCTGAAAGCCTGGTGAACGGCATGCCAGCCCGGCCGGCACGCCTGACGGCCAGGTTTGAGAAGCCCATGCAGGTAATGAAACGGCTGGTGAGCCAGGCCGAATACGCCCAATGTGTTCAGGAAAAGGGCTGCCGACCTTTGAGCAAGGAACACCAAGGGGAAGTGGACCCCGGGCGGCCTGTTGTCGGGGTGAGCTGGGACGATGCCACAGCCTATGCGAAGTGGTACAGCGCACGTACCGGGCGTAACTACAGGCTGCCAAGCTATGCCGAATGGGCCCATCTTGCTGGTGAAGCCTTCAAGGAAGACTTGCGGCTCGATCTCTACCAGCTGGACGATGCCAAGAACCCTGCACAGCGCTGGCTTGCCGAATACGCCATGGAAGCACAGCGCAAGGCAGTATCCCAACCCTTCCCTCAAGTCTTTGGCAGCTTCGGAACGACGGCAGCCGGCGTTCAGGATATTGGTGGAAATGTGTGGGAATGGACTAACACCTGCCATGTACGCCAGTACCTGGGGGAAGACGGGAAACCCGTACTTCCTCCTACTGAGAACTGCGGGATTCGCGTGGTGGCCGGTTCTCACCACAGCCTCATAACCGACTTCATGCGCGACCCGAAGGCCGGTGCCTGTTCGGTTGGCATACCTCCGGCCAACCTGGGTATTCGCCTGGTTCTGGATGAGTAATAAAGCGACCGCTGCGAGCCTTAAGCGGGCTCCACCGGCTTTCTGCGAGTGGTGGGCTTAGCGCTGCCCTTGCCAGTACCCATAACGGCACCTTCCGCCAGTCGGATGAGATCATCCACCTTGCACACAGTGACGCGTTTGCGGCCAGTGAGCACCATGCCCTGTTCTTTCCAGGCACTGAGCAGGCGGCTGACCGTGTGCAAGGTGGTGCCGGTCATTTCCGCAATGTCCTGACGCGTGATGGGAAAGTTGACGGCGATGCCTTCCTCGGTTTCCTCGCCTGAGGAATCGATGAGACGCAGGATGCAGCGTGCAACCCGCTGTTCCACTTCTTCCGTGGACAGTTCCTTGATACGGGTGTGGGCGTCCTGAAGGCGCTGCCCGACCGTCTGCAGGGCGTTGGCCGCGAATTGCAGGTTGCCGGTCATGAAGCGGTCCCATTCCGTGGAGGGCCATCCCAGCACCACGCTTTCTTCCACCGCCAGACAGGTGGCCGGGTAGGCGGGGCGCTGCATGGCTTTGGCAATACCGAATACTTCGCCGGGCACAACGTAACGGACGACGACCTGTTCCCCTTCTGCCGTGGTTTGCACAACCTTGAGATGGCCGTGCAGAAGGACGAAGAACTGTGTGGCAGGTTGGCCTTGCTGAAACACCGGGTCGCCGGCATTCAGCCGCATGGGCCGGGCGATGGAAAGAACTGTGTCCAGGTCCTTGTCGGGGACGGCGCGGAACAGATCGAGGTTCTTTACAAGAGAACGAGGGATGCTGTGGCTCATCAGAATGCCCGGCAGGATCGCTAATGCAACCATTCTAGCACTGTGATGCGGTGCGCCAGGCCATGTCGTCGGCGCTGCTCTGGCGCTGAATGCACCGTTATGCGAGATGATTTACGTAAGGGTAAACCCGTAAAAATCATTCTCGCAGTTTGTTGCGGCACAAAGAAGGAAACCGCCCGCTGCAGTGAAATGGAGCCATACGGAAACCAATGAATGAACTACAGCAAGGAGCTGATCATGAAAGCCTTCAAACCCGCCGCTCTCGCCGCCGCCCTCGCCGCCATTTTGGCTGGCCCAGCATTCGCCTCTTCGCTTGACGGCCTGGAGCGCGTGAAGGTAGACCTGGTGGCCCCGCCCATGATTCACGCGCATGAGCAGAAGGCTTCCGCAGAACCGAAGATTGTCGAGTTCAAGCTGACGGTCGAAGAGAAGAAGGTCGTCATCGATGACAAGGGCACCACCATGCAGGCTATGACCTTCAATGGCTCCATGCCCGGGCCCACGCTGGTTGTTCATGAGGGTGACTACGTCGAAGTGACTCTGGTCAACCCCAAGAGCAATATGATGCCGCACAACGTGGACTTCCACTCGGCCACGGGCGCGCTGGGGGGCGCTGCGCTCACCAACGTCAACCCCGGCGAACAGGCCACTCTGCGCTTTAAGGCTGACCGTGCTGGTGTGTTCGTCTACCACTGTGCACCCGAAGGCATGGTGCCCTGGCATGTGCTGGCCGGCATGAGCGGCACCATGATGGTGCTGCCGCGCGAGGGCCTGAAGGACGCCAATGGTGAGCCGCTGAGCTACGACCGCGCTTACACGATCGGTGAGTTCGACCTGTACATTCCTAAGGATGAAGACGGCAACTACAAGGACTACAAGTCCCTGGCCGAAAGTTATGGTGACACGGTCAAGGCCATGCGCACGCTGACTCCTACCCATGTGGTGTTCAACGGCAAGGTCGGTGCACTGACCGGTGACGGCGCGCTGAAAGCGAAAGTAGGCGAGACCGTACTCATCGTGCACTCGCAAGCCACTCGCGATACACGGCCCCACCTGATCGGCGGCCATGGTGACTGGGTCTGGGACCACGGCAAGTTTCATAACCCGCCCCTGCGCGACATGGAAACCTGGTTCATCCCGGGCGGGGCGGCCGGTGCAGCGCTCTATACCTTCAAGCAACCCGGTGTGTACGCATATGTGAATCACAACCTGATCGAGGCATTTGAACTGGGCGCTTCAGGCCATTTTGTAGTAGAAGGTAACTGGAATCATGATTACATGACTCAAGTGAAGGCTCCACACCCCATTCCTGAAGCCAAGTAAGCCGGTGTGAGTCGGCAAACGTAAACAATCTAACGGAGATCAACATGTTCACACGCTCAGGCAAATTTGCGGCACTCATTCTCGCTGCGGGGCTGGTTCCGGCCCTGGCATCGGCAGAAAGCGTAAACCCTGCCGGCGAGAAGCTCTACAAATCCGCCTGTG
>JAJUJD010000183.1 GCA_029267315.1 Alcaligenaceae bacterium | reverse complement strand
TTCTTGCTGTTCTCCGCACCAAAGAGGTCAGTCAGCGCGTGCGAATACTTGAACGAGACCGGGCCATAATTCACGCCAAGATAGGCTTCCACGGTGTCAGGGTCGTTGAACCCATTGGGGTAGCGGCCCGGGTAGTAGTAATACAGTACGCCCGCATCCAGGGTGAAGCCTTCGGAAATGGTATGCACGTAGCCGGCATAGAAGTCCATTTCCACGTTCGATGAAATGTCAGGGTCCGCATCCGAAAGCCAGCTGATGCTCGAATTCCAGTTGCCGATATAGAAGCCGCTGCTGTGATTGATGTCGAACCCACCCTGAACGGCTGGCTTGCCATTGGTCTGCATCAGCCCTCGGAAACGGTAGTCACTCACAACGCCCAAGTTGGCACTGAACGACCAGTCGGATTCGGTTGCCGGGACGGCAGTGGCTTGGGCATTGGCGGTACCCGCCACCGCGAGACATGCAGCAGCCAGATAAAGAGGGATCATGCGTTTCATGTTTGACTCCAACGTTGATGGACGAAGCATTCAACGCAAGGTCTGTGCCAATTTTTTACATCTCCCAAAGTATGAAACTGTCCTCTTCACTCCCAGTTTACGCGCGATCTTGATGCATACATGCGCACTTTTTGTGCATGCTGCACTGCAACGGAACATGTCCAAATTATGGACAAAAAAGCTTGTCAGCTGACACGGGCTCGGTCAATGATGAATTAACGAACCTTCCTTGCTCACGGAGTAACCTATGCTGGCTCGCTTCAAATCTCGCCTTCTCGTTTCCCTTCTCACGGCGGCAACCGCGGTGGGTGCCGCTTTCTCTGCCCAAGCTGCAGAAGACTGGCCCAAGCAGCGTCCGGTAAACGTGATTGTTGCCTTCGCCCCTGGGGGTTCCACTGACACGCTCGCCCGCAAGCTCAGCCAACTTCTGGGTGAACACTACAAGCAGAGTTTTGTGGTGGAAAACAAGCCAGGTGCCGGCGGGAACATTGGCACCGCCTATGCGGCACGCCAGAAACCCGACGGATACACGCTGTACCTGGGTACCGTCGCATCCCATGGCGTAGCCCCAAATCTGTACAAAAACACGGGCTATGACCCCATTGCCGACTTCACGCCCATCGGAACGATTTCCGCCAGCCCGCAGATCATCGTGGTGCCCAAGGATTCACCCATCAAGACCATTGGCGATCTGGTCGCTCACGGGAAAAAAGGAACTGGCAACTACGCCTCTTCAGGAGCGGGGACAACCATCCACCTGGCAGGCGAACTCTTCAACCTCAGGGCGGGTACCCAGCTCGAGCATGTGCCATTCCAGGGTAGTGGTCCGGCAGTCAATGCATTGCTGGGCAGCCACGTGGACGTTCTGTTCGACGACATGCCTTCGTCCACTCCCCATGTGAAGGCGGGCAATTTGCGCGCATTGGCAGTCACCGGCACTGAGCGTGTACCCCTTTTCCCCGATCTGCCCACACTGTCCGAAATTGGCAAGGACTATGGGCTGGAAGGGTTCAATGTCTCCGCGTGGTTTTTCCTGGGCGCGCCTAAAGGCATTCCGGAATCGGTCGCAGATTCGCTGAGCGAGGCACTGATGAAGATTCTTCAGGAAGACGAGATGAAAAGCTTTATCGCCGGCCTGGGGGCTACGCCCATGGTGCGCACCCGTGCCGAAACCGAGGCATTCATCAAGCAAGAACTGGATAAATGGAATGAAGTCATCACCCAGGGCAACATTCCCAAGATGTAGTCGCTTCAAGGCCGTATAGAGGAGAGAGCAGTGAACGCAAATGTTTCGACCCCTTCCCAAGCCCTGATGGATTGGCAGGAAGCCACCGCCAGGCTGGAGTCCCGTGTAAGCAGGCAACCGGGCCTGATGCACACCCCCATGCGCGTCGCGCTGCAGGCCACTGGCTGGAAACGGGATGCAGTCTCTGAAGTACCGGGCGCCACGGAAAATCCTTTGCGGGATCCAGCGTGGGGCGACTGGTGGCTGGAGCGGCAGTACGTCGCCGCAGGGAAGCTGTCGATTCAGGACATTGCACAATCCTCACTCCAACGGCTCGAGCAGGTCGGCCGCGACACGGCCGCCTGTGTGGAAGTGTGGCATGACCAAACCTTGCAGGCGGCGGTGCGATGCGACGAACGCATCGCAGCGGGGAAGCCGCTGGGCTTGTTGGAAGGCATGCCCCTGGCCCATAAAGACCTCGTGCTGAACCGAGGCCGGCCTTATGCTTGCGGCATGGCTGGCCCGGCAGGCACGGCAGACGTCGACGCAGCAGTGCTGCAAGGTCTGCAAGCCGCTGGCGCCTTGAATATGGGCCGCCTGCACATGACCGAAATTGCCTTTGACCCAGCCGGGGTCAACGAGATGGCCGGCCACTGCCGCAACCCGTGGTCCAGCGCGCATATCCCGGGTGGTTCATCGAGCGGGTCCGGTGCAGCGGTGGCGGCCGGTGCGGTAGTCGGAGCCATCGGCAGTGATACCGGCGGCTCCATACGCATCCCGTCAATACTGTGTGGGGTTACGGGCATAAAGCCCACCTTTGGTCTGGTCAGCCGTGCGGGAGCGATGACGCTTTCCCACACCAATGACCATCTGGGCCCAATGACGCGCAGTGCGAGGGACTGCGCGCTCATGCTTCAGGCTTTGGCGGGGTTTGATCCTGCCGACGAAGGCAGCATCCCCGCTCCAACGGAATCAGCTGACTACCTCAGCGGTCTGGGCAAACCTGTGAAGGGCTTGCGCATCGGGGTCGCAGAGAGCTATTTCACCCGTAACTTGCACGCGGATGTGCAGGCCATGCTGAAACGCAGCCTGGAACAATTTGAGCAGATGGGTGTAGAGATTCGCCCGGTGCCGGACTTCCCCTATGACGACCTCAACGCACTGGCCATTATGATCATCCGGGCTGAAGCTACCGCCGTACATGGGGAGATGGCACGAGACCCGGCCGGTATTCTGGGGCAATTCACCCGTTCGCGCCTGCAGGAAGGGAATAACATCCCGGCCTCTTTATACCTTCAGGCGCTTGCACTGCGGGGCCCATTGCTCATGCAATTCGTGCAGGAAGTCATGGCCGAGGTCGATGTGCTGTTGGCACCGGTATTCGCGCACCCGACCCCGCGCATAGAGGAATTCGACGCGCTTACGGAACGCGCCCAGTATCTGCGTGGCGAACTCACCCGCCTTACCAGGCCTATTAACTTCCTGGGATTGCCATCGATGGCATTACCCGGCGGCTTCGTCACCGGTGACGATGGTCTTCGCATGCCCAACGGTTTTCAATTGATCGGCAAGCCGTATTCTGAGCCATTGCTGCTACAAATGGGAAATGCCTTCCAGACATTGCCCACCTGGACCAAGGCCGATCTTCCGATGCCGTCGGCCCTGCCGTGGCGTTAACGCAGCGAGGCGAGGTTCCGGTGAATGACTTCCACAATCATTCGCTGGCGTGCAATGGACATGCGCTCGGTCAGGCCGGATACACTCAGAGCCATGGTCGGGCGCCCCTTGGGCTGGCTAACGGCTACACCCACGCCAAGAACACCCGGAACTGCCGCATTTCCCACGACTGCCCACCCACGTTCTCGCGTGGCTTTGACCAGACACAGCAGTCTCGTCGCGGTCATGCCACCGAACTGGCGTAGCCTTTCAGCGTTGGCAGCGACAATTTCCTGGACTTGGTCCTGCGGCATGCTGGCCAGCAACGCCAGGCCTGCCGCGCCCACACCTAGCGGTTGTCGATGGCCAACGCTAACCGCCAGCACTTGAACCGGGTAATCGCCCACCTCGCGGTGGATGCAAAGAGAGTCATTATCTGACTGGGTCACGAGAAAGGATGAGTCGCCGCATTCGTCGCTGATCTTGCGAAGTATGAGCTTGAGCTTTGCGAGGCGAGATGTATGCGAAGATTCCGTGTTCAGCGCGATGGACCCCACCGTGAAGGAACGGGCTTCTGGCCCTTCCTTCACGTAACCCATATCGATCAGCACCTCGAGGAACCGATATACCGTCGGGCGATGAATGCCCGTGCGCGCGGCGATATCCGGAATTCTCAAGCCATCCGGGCCCGCCTCGCGCAAGGTATCCAATATCTGCAGCCCTCGCCTCAGCGTTTTTGGGCCGGCTGATGTGGAGCCAAGGCTTTCCATCACCATGATCACGCGTCCTTCCTAGTAAGCGGTCACTATGACACAGGCTGAAGTTTTCTTCAGCGATAGTGCTGCATCAGACATATTTGCCGGTGATACCGCCATCCACCACGATTTCCGTACCCGTGATGTAGCTTGCCGCATCCGAAGCCAGGAAAGCGCATGCGTTCGCAATTTCCCAGGGTGTGCCCATGCGTTGCATGGGAACCTGGCGCGCACGTTTGTCACGCGCTTCGTCCAAATCGGCTGAAAACTTATTTGCCACGTTTCCCGCCACGCGCGGCGTATCTATGAGGCCGGGCACCACGGTATTGGCACGGATGCCATGAGCGGCATATTCATGGGCAATCATGCGCGTCATATGGATAAGCGCCGCCTTGGTGGTGTTGTACGCCAGGTGCGGGTAACCCAGATACCGCATGCCGGCAATGGACGAGATCGAAATAATCGACCCTGACTGCCTTTCAACCATACCGGGCAGGACCTGGCGGCAAGCCAGCATGAAGTGAGTCACGTTGACGGCATGGATGCGGTTCAGATCTTCAGTGCTCGTGTCCATGGCGCCTGCCGCCTTGCTCAGGCCGACGTTGTAGTGCAGGACATCTACGCGGCCATGATCGTCCAGCGCCTGGCTGAAACCACGCGCCAGGTCACTTTCAGAGGAAAGGTCAACCTGATAGGCACGTGCTTGGCCACCTTCCTGCCTGATCAGGCTGACGGTTTCCTCAGCGGACCCCAGGTTGAGGTCTTGCACGCACACCATGGCGCCCAAGCGCGCGTAAGTAACACAGGCCGCCCGCCCGATACTCATGCCCGGGGCCACCGACCCCCCACCGGAGACAACAACGACTTTGCCGGAAAGGTCGATCAGCGGCTGCCCCGGAGACCAAGCTGCGGTGGTGCCGGGCGCGCTCATTCCGCTAACCCCACTGTCATGCCGCCACACACGTAGATGACCTGCCCCGTGATGAAGCCGGCGCGCGCGTCGAGGAACGAAGCCACCTGATGCGCCACATCGGCGGGCTGCCCCACGCGCTTGACAGGAATGGCGTCCAGAATGCGCTGTGTGGAAGGGGCATCCGGCGGGTTCACCCGGTTGAACAGTTCGGTAGCGATCGGACCAGGCCCAACGGCATTGACGGTAACGCCAAACGCGCCGACTTCCAGGGCCAGGGTTTTGGTGAAGCCATGGAGAGCGGCCTTGCTGCTGGAATAGACAATGCGTTTTGTCTTGCCCAGTGCGGCCCTACTGGAGATGTTCACAATGCGGCCGAAGCCCGCCTCTTTCATGCCGGGCAGCAGCATCTGGGTGCAGACAATGCTGGCGCCAAGGTTGACGTCCATGACCGCGCGCATGTCCTGCAGTGAAGTATCGTCGATGGTGGCCGGCCGCACGATGCCTGCATTGTTCACCAAGCGGGTGATGGGGCCATCTTCAAGCACGCGTGTCAGAACCAGCCGCAACGCCGCTTCATCAGAGACATCGATTTGATAGTGTTGTTCGTTGGGGTGGCTGTGTTCGGGAGCCTGCAGATCGAGATTGACGACCTGGTAGCCATCTTCGAGCAGCCTGTCCGCC
>JAJUJD010000058.1 GCA_029267315.1 Alcaligenaceae bacterium | reverse complement strand
GAACTCGTGTTGTCAATACCCGTGGTGCTATGGGCCGGCCAGCCCTTCTTCGTGCGCGGCTGGCAATCCGTTATCAACCGCAGTCCCAACATGTGGACGCTCATTGGCCTTGGTACAGGCGCCGCGTTTGTCTATAGCGTCGTGGCGACAGTCGCACCGGGTGTTTTCCCCGAAACGTTCATGTCCATGGGGCGGGTGGCTGTTTACTTTGAAGCCGCGGTGGTCATCATTTCCTTGACCCTGTTTGGCCAGATCCTGGAACTGCGGGCGCGGTCGCAAACTTCGGCTGCAATCAAATCGCTGCTTGGGCTCGCACCCAAAACAGCACGCCGGATCAACGCGGATGGGTCAGAAGAGGATGTACCCCTGACGCACGTGCATGAAGGCGATCGCTTGCGCGTGCGCCCTGGGGAGAAGGTTCCCGTTGATGGCATCGTCGAAGACGGTGCGAGTTCGCTGGATGAGTCCATGCTCACGGGCGAACCTTTGCCCGTGAGCAAGCGCCCAGGCGACAAGGTCATTGGCGCAACAATGAATACTTCGGGCGCTCTGGTGATACGCGCCGAGAAGGTCGGATCCGCCACGGTGCTCTCGCAAATCGTCCAGCTCGTCGCGCAAGCTCAGCGTTCTCGCGCCCCGATGCAGCGGATGGCAGATCAAGTGGCGGGCTACTTTGTGATGGCAGTCGTGGTCATCTCAATCATCACCCTATTTGTCTGGGGTACTTTCGGTCCGCAACCGAGTTGGGTCTATGGCTTAATCAATGCCGTAGCCGTGTTGATCATCGCCTGCCCCTGCGCACTCGGCTTGGCCACACCCATGTCCATCATGGTGGCAACCGGCCGTGGCGCCACCCAAGGCGTGCTGTTTCGCGATGCAGCGGCCATCGAGAATTTGCGTAAGGTCGATGTCCTTATCGTCGATAAGACCGGCACCTTGACGGAAGGCCGGCCAGCGTTCGAGCAGGCCATTCCCGCAGGCGACACAGAGGCTGACGAAGTGCTGCGCTTGGCGGCAAGCCTTGATCAGGGCAGTGAGCACCCCCTTGCTGATGCCATTGTCAACGCCGCGCGGGAGCGGGGTTTGAACTTAAGCGCAGTCAACGACTTCGAATCCGGTAGCGGTATCGGCGTGCGTGGCCACGTCGATGGCAAACGCCTTGCTTTAGGCAATACCGCTCTGATGGACCAAGAAAGTGTTGATGTATCGATCATGGCAAGTACCGCCGAATCATTGCGCACGAGAGGTGCGAGCGTCATGTATTTCGCAACCGACGGTCGATTAACAGGCTTGCTGGCCGTCTCTGACCCCATCAAGAAAAGTACGCCCGAAGCCGTGAAGGATCTCAAGGCGGCTGGAATCCGGGTCATCATGGCAACCGGCGACGGCGTTTCGACGGCTAAAGCCGTGGCGGAGCAACTAGGCATTGACGAGGTTCACGGTGAAGTGAAGCCGGCCGACAAGCTCGATCTTGTCAGCAAACTTCAAGCAGAAGGCCGAGTTGTTGCGATGGCCGGCGACGGCATTAATGACGCACCTGCCCTAGCCAAAGCGGATGTCGGGATTGCAATGGGTACCGGCACTGACGTGGCGATGAACAGCGCGCAGGTCACGCTAGTCAAGGGAGACTTGCGCGGGATCTCGATTGCACGCCACCTGTCGGACAAAACAATCGCCAATATGAAGCAGAACCTGGGCTTTGCGTTCGTTTACAACGCTCTTGGCGTGCCCCTGGCCGCTGGGGTCTTGTATCCGTTTGTGGGCCTTTTGCTTTCACCCATGTTCGCTGCACTAGCGATGAGCCTAAGCTCAGCATCGGTCGTTTTCAATGCCCTTAGGCTTCGAAAATCTACCTGAAGTGCAACTCGTCGCGTGGGTCGGTGGCACTTGAACTTAGCCAGTAGCCAGAGCTGACGTGTTTTGAGAAATAGCAATCTTTACGTAAAACAGGAGATCAGTCATGCGCCAATACCTTCGATTTGCCGCCATGATAGGTACCTCAACGATCGCTATGTTCGGTCTTATGTATCTAAATACGTATGAGCTGGCCGACGTCTTTTTCAGTGAAACGCGCGTGTATATGGCATTCATGATGGGTGCTGCGATGGCGATCATCATGTTGGCCTTCATGCTCAACATGCATCGAAATCGTCGGGTCAATGTTGGAATTTTTGTCTGCAGCGCGATTGTATTCGCGCTTGCGCTCTGGCTTGTGCGTAGCCAGTCAACCATCGAAGATGTTTCCTGGATGAAAGCAATGATTCCGCATCATTCCATCGCAATTCTGACCAGCGAACGGGCTGACCTATCGGATCCTCGCGTTCGTGAACTGGCCGGCCAGATCATCGAATCACAACGCAGGGAAATCGAAGAGATGAAGGCGCTTATCAATGATCTTGAAAGATAGACTTCCATTTGCGCCGTTTAATGCCAGCACCTCTGCGGTGCCTACCGCTAAGGCACCAAGGTAAGCCACTCATAATCTACCCTGTTCGTCTTTTTCAGTAGCTTCAGTCCTTGGAAAACGGTTTACCGTTAAAGTCGACAGTAACTAAATTGCCGTCAAGTTCGCCCATGCCCGGCGCATTCAACGGCATGCCAGGCGCCGACACGCCCCTCACCGAAGAGTCAGCGAGTAATTTGTTGACAGCATTGGCCGGTACGTGCCCCTCTATGATTTGGCCAGTGGCTTCTACCACGCCTGTGTGACACGAACCGAGCTGCGATGGCACACCGAGTCTTTGCTTGACCGAAGCCATATCGGCCGTCTTGATGGCCGTCACGTCAAAGCCAGAATCCCGCATATGCTCAACCCAGCCGGAGCAGCAGCCGCAATTGGGATCCTGATATACGGTGATAGCTGTGCCGGCAGCCTGTGCAAAGGACGATGCGGCAGTCAAAGCCGCCGCTATTAGCCATAATTTCATGAAACCCGCTCCAGGGAAAAACTTGAATTTTTCAGAACAAAAATAAAGACCGCAATAGAGCAGCTCAGTTCTGTCGTTGCAAAGTGACCTCTTTCTGCGCCTGCAAAACCTTAGGAGGCCAGGTGCTCTTGATATAAGCCAGTACCGCAATGATCTCTTGGTCGCTGAGGATGTCGCGATACGCGGGCATGTCGCTTACATAACCAGGAGGCGCTGTCTTCCCTGGGACCAGGCCGTTCTTCACCATATCCACCAACATCGCATCCGGATGATGCCAAGTGTGGCCGGTCTTGTCGTGCGGCGGTGCAGGCAATTTGCCATTGAGCATGCGTTCACGCCAGTTCGGCTGGCCTTGCAGCGACTCGCCATGGCATGCTGCGCAGTTGTTCGCATAGATCGCCTTGCCCTGCATCACAAGGGACTGATCCGCAGGGTCGATGAATGCCGGGCCGGATCCCCGTATGACGCTGTAAAGGATGGCGGCGGCACCGATGATGACGGCGCCGACTACCCCAAAGATCAACTTTTTCTGTGACATGTGATAGATCAGCTGACCTTTACCTTACCGACCATCCCGGCCTCCATGTGGCCGGGAATGAGGCAAGCGAAATCGACGGTGCCCGCTTGGTCGAACTGCCACACCAAGCCGCCAATCTTACCCGGGCCCAATGTGATCATATTCGGTTCCGCATGCTGCATCCCCGGCATTTTCTGCATTTCGGCCGCATGGGCCTTCAGATCGGCAATGGACCCGATCACCATTTCATGGGGGATTTTCCCCGTATTCTTGATAAAGAAACGAACGGTCTCACCAGCGCGGACCTGGATGTCACCAGGCGTAAACCGCATGGTGTCGTCCATCGTCAGTTCAATCGTGCGCGTAACTTTAGCCGGATCTCCAGGCTGACCAGTTGGCGAAGGTGCATTCGACATGGTGGACATATCGTGACCGGGCATGCCGTGCGCCGGTGCGCCATGCCCCCCGCCATGGTTGCCGGCAGCTAATGCGAGGGTCGGAAGTACGCTCAAAGCCAGAATAGAAAGGGTCTTTTTCATATCAATACTCTCTTGAGATTTGCTTTAGCAGGCTGCCTTTTCAAGCCGCCCATGTGAAAAGGTGAAAGGCGACTTCAGAAGCGAAAGCTCAAACCGGCCACAAAACGGGTTTCCTGCTTGGAGTCGCCCGCTGCCCGTGCGTAGTCCGCCGTTTTTCCAAACTTGCTGGACCATTCGACGCCAACGTACGGGACAAACTGACGCGTGACTTCGTACTTGAGGCGCAAGCCCGCCGTGCCGTCTGTCAAGCCGCTGCCAATGCCCCAGCGTTCATCGTCCTTGCCATAGAAATTCACCTCGACGCTTGGTTGGAGGTACAGCTTCTGAGTCAGCAGGATGTCGTACTCGGCCTTCAGCGCCAAAGCGGTGCGGCCGCTCGAGCCAACATAGGCGGTGGCATCGACTTCAAACCAGTAAGGCGCTAACCCTTTAAAGCCAAATGCCAACCATTCCCGGTTCGGCACGCCTTGGCCATGATCGAAACGAAAACCCAGTTCCGTATCCCAAAACGTAGAAACTGCATGGCGCCACAGAAGTTGTGTCTCAGACTCTTGCAGCTTACCGCCCGCCACTTCGCCTTCGGCCTTGATCACGGCGCGGTTGTAAGTGCTGCCGTACCAGGCCTCGCCTTCATAGGCCACCCATTCCTCGCCGCGCGCCCTGACGTATTCCAACCGGTCAAAATTGACGGAGCCGAAGTTGTGCATGTCGGACATGACTAGCGCATCTGACGGCGGCAACGCATATTTTCCGGCATTGCGGACGTAGCCATCGGAGTACGCGTCCGGATCACGGGCATCCGGCGGCGGCGATCCGCCTTGCATTTGCATATCGCCGTGATCCATTTCGCCACTGCCATGATCCATCGCGCTCATGTCGTGAGCAGAGGCCGGCGCATTAGAACTCGACTGGCCGTGCATCATCCCCGGCATGGCGGAAGCATCTTCGCTCGTCTCAGCCTGCGTCATAGGCATCTTCATGGCTTCATGGCTTTGTGCTGGGACTTTCCCCGCACCATGGTCCATACCGGACATGCCCATCGAACCGTGATCCATACCTGGCATACCCATTGAGCCATGATCCATATCGGACATGTTCACGGAGCCGTGATTCATGCCGGGAGCTGTCGCCGGTGCACTGGCCTTTGGCGGCTCAGAGGTGTGGCCGGCATGGCCCGCATGCGTCTGCGCATAGGCAAGCACGGGCATCACTCCCACTGTAGCGATGGTCGCCGAAAGAAACTTCTTCTTCAATTGATTGTTCATGACCAGGATGCCTAACGTGTCGTTCATTGTCTTCATGCCACCACCACTTCGCGAAACATCCCTGCATCCATATGCAACATCAGATGGCAATGCCACGCCCAGCGTCCGAGCGCATCGGCGGTCACAAGAAAGCTGATACGCTGAGCAGGCTGCACGGGTATCGTGTGGCGTCGCGCCTGAAATTGGCCGTCTGGCGTTTCCAGCTCACTCCACATCCCGTGCAGATGCATGGGGTGCGTCATCATGGTGTCGTTGTGCAAGATGACTCTGACCCGTTCGCCATAACGGAAATGAACTGGGGTTGATTTTCCGAATTCCACACCATCGAACGACCAGGTATAGCGCTCCATATTGCCGGTCAAATGGAGCTCGATTTCACGCTCTGCGCCGCGCGGGTCCATTGGCCCGCCCACGGTGTGCAAATCGGACAGCGTTAGCACGCGCCGGCCGTTATTACGCAGCCCAATGCCGGGATCGTCCAGGTTGGTGCGCGGCATATCGACCCGCATATCGATGCTGGGCCCATACTCGGTCCTGGCATGGCGCACCTGAGGGCTGGCGCCGGCCGCAGACATCGCGCCGTGGTCCATGCCTGACATGCCTGCGTGATTCATACCTTGCATGCTGCCGTGATTCATCCCAGCCATATTTCCGTGGCCCATTCCGGTCATGCCTCCATGGCTCATGCCACCGGACGATTGGCTGGCTGCGCCATGATTCATTCCTGCCATGCCCCCGCCCATAGCGCCCATCATGTCCGCCATGGTCAACCATTCCACGGGGTCAAGCGCCGGTACTGGCGCTTCGAGACCAGCATGCGTGGCTAGCGTACCGCGCGCATATCCCGTGCGGTCCATTGCTTGCGCATAAACGGTGTAAGCGTCGTCCTTCGGTTGTACCAATACATCGTAGGTTTCCCCGGGCCCGAATCGGAACTCGTCCACCGTAACGGGCTCCACATTGACCCCGTCGGCTTGAACGACGGTCAACTGAAGGCCCGGGATGCGTACATCGTAGAAAGTATTAGCCGCGCCGTTGATAAAGCGCAGCCGCACCCGCTCTCCAGGTCGAAATAGCCCCGTCCAGTTGCCCGCTGGCGTCGTACCATTCATCAGGTAGGTCAGCACGTTCGCGGACAGATCGGCCAAATCCGTGGGGCTCATGCGCATCTCGTTCCACATCTTGCGCTTGTCGATAGCCGCTTTCAGGCCCATCTGGGAAGCATCCTGAAAGAAATCGACGGCCGTGGGCTGGTTGTAGTTGTAGTAGTCGCCCTGCATCTTGAGCTTGGCCAGGACCCGCATCGGATCCTCGTCGGTCCAGTCAGAGAGTTGGACGACGTACTCGCGATCGGCCCGTATGGGGTCAGCTTGCGCCGGGTCGATAATGATCGCCCCATAGACCCCGGTGGCCTCCTGCATGCCCGAGTGCGAGTGATACCAATACGTGCCGCTTTGCTGCACTTTGAACCGATACGTGAACGTTTCGCCGGGCGGGATCCCCGTAAAGCTAATTCCGGGCACTCCGTCCATCTGAAACGGCAGGATGATGCCGTGCCAATGGATTGACGTGGTTTCGTTCAGGCGGTTCTTGACGCGAATGGTGACGGTATCGCCTTCGCGCCAACGCAACGTGGGCGCCGGTAGCGAGCCATTGACCGTCGTCGCCATACGAGGCTTACCAGTGAAATTCACAGGTGATTCACCGATCTCCAGGTTGAACTCGGTCCCAGTCAGTACAGCGGCTGAACCAGTACTCGTTCCGCCCGATTGCATTCCAGCGGCACGGGCAAATGGCGACAGGCCCAGCAACACGCCTCCGGCCACAAGGCCTTGCACAAAACGGCGGCGAGGTATGGCCGGGAAGGGAACGGCTAACGTAGTTGAGCGTTTCACGCGGGGAGAATCCTGTAGTAAGTCGTTATTAGAAACGGCGTCTGCCAGTTCAATTGAAGCGACAGGGCGTCATTCCTTAACTTTAATCAAGTAGAGCTGTCGCACTAATGACGGCTCCATTACTTTTTTGTAATCCATGAACCGGATCGCACCCCGGGGCCATTAGAGAGGTATTGCGGAATCCAATGAACGCAAAAATTTCTTCGGCGCCTGAAACCCGATGACTTGGTAATCGATCTCCATACCCTGTCTGTCGAAAAAGACGATGCCTGGGGGGCCGAACAACTCAAAACGTTTGAGCAGTGCCTGATGGTCTGCGTTGTTTGCCGTCACATCGGCCTTAAGCAGCACAACGTCTTTGAGACGCTTTCTTACCTGAGCGTCTGTAAACGTGAAACGCTCCATTTCCTTGCATGAGATGCACCAATCTGCCCAGAAATCGAGCATGACGTAGCGGCCTTCGGCCGCTTGGACTTCGGACTCGAGGTCAGCAAGGCTCGTAACTTTTTTAAACTGCAGCTCGGGCGAGCCGATATTCTGCGCGGCTGCAGCACCTGGACCTCTTAAACCGTCCAGGGGCTGCAGGACATCGCGGCCGCCTGAGAGCATGCCGATGAGCAACGCAAGGCCCGAAACGAGTGCAATGACCCCAACCCCTTTGCCCAAACGCACAAAGCCAGGCGAGCCGTCAGGCAGGGGATCCAATGCCCTCAGGTACATCGCGGAAATAATGAGCAAGACCGCCCATAAGCTCATATGGACGACAGCAGGTATGACCGGGGAAATCAGGTAGATGGCCACAGCCAGCATCGTGACGCCAAAAAAGTGCTGCACGAACTTCATCCACGGACCAGCTTTTGGCAACAGTGCGCCCGCTGTGGTGCCAAAAATCAGAAGCGGGACTCCCATCCCTATGGCGAGCGAGAAAAGCGCCAAGCCACCCAGCACAACATCTTCTGTCTGCCCAATGTAAAGCAGTGCCCCAGCCAGCGGTGCCGCAACGCATGGCCCGACAATGACGGCGGACAACACACCCATAACCGATACGCTCAAGACCCTTCCGCCGGCAGACCGGTTTGCGGCGCCCGCTAGGCGGGTCTGAATGGAAGCGGGTATCTGCAGCTGATAAAAGCCGAACATGGAAAGCGCAAGCAGCACGAAGACGGCGGCAAAACTGCCCAGCACCCACGGGTTTTGCAGGTAGGCCGAGAGCATTGTGCCCGCTAATCCTGCGGCCACACCGGCGAGCGCATAGGTAATGGCCATGGCCATCACATAAACCAAAGAAAGGCCAAACGCATGACGACGGCTTATCGAGCGCCCTTGCCCAATAATCATTCCCGACAGAATTGGAATCATGGGAAGCATGCAGGGCGTAAACGCCAGAACCAAGCCAAAACCAAAGAAGGCGGCAACGAGCGCCCACGCATTGTCTTGGGCGAACAGATCTCGAACGAGGTTCGTCTCCGACACCGGGGCCTCGGCTACCCTCTGGACGCCGCTGCTACGCGCTTGCGCTGGCATGGGGCTCTCATCGCCAGAACCGGAACTTGCACCAGCTGCCGCGACAAGTGGTACGGACAGCGTCTTCTTTATCGGTGGATAGCAGACACCGGTAGGATCGTTACAGCCTTGATAGGACGCTTGCAGAATCAGCGTCTCGGAAAGGGATCCAGACAGGCGATTCAACGTAATTGGGACCTGGACGGCCCCGTAGTACACCTGGACCTGACCGAAGGTGGGATCATCCTTGACCTTACCTTCAGGCAGCACGACGTTCTTGATCGCTGCGCCGGACGACTCCTGAAGATCAAACGCGATCCTGTCCCGATAAAGATAATAGCCCTCTGCTGCAGTGAGCATCGCGACCAGCGTATCGGCGTCGCGGGCCCTCACCGAGACTTTGAACGCTTCGTCTGGCGGCAAGAGCTCTTGGTTAGCACCCTCATCACCAAACCAATCACGCAAAGAATCGAAGAGGCCCTGAGTCGAGGAGGCAGAGTCTGAGGCCGTAATACTCGTGGAGCTGGCCGGTGTTGCAGAGAATTCCGCTGGACTAATACCAGGTAGCCACGCCAGTGACAGTACGAGCAGGGCTGTCATCAAACGGATCGATTTCACTTCAACTACTCATCATCCAAAACATCATAATGCCCATGAAAACGAAGGCGAAAATGGTGACCAAGCTAATTGCCGCTAGTACTAGGAGGACTATTCGCGTGAGTCTGGTCCCCATGGTCCGCTCAAGCATCAAGGCGCTTTACTACGGTTCAGCGGACGCGGGTGCCCGCCGGCATTAGTCCCTTCCGGTAGTGGTGCTTGAGTGGGTCTACCGTTCTTTGAACCGTTATCGCTGTGACACGACTGCATGCCTTTCATCATGAAAAACATCATCAGCGGACAGATCAAAAAGAATAAGAATGGGCTCACCGCAGCAATCCACTCCCGCGCGTCAGGCAAGGCCGCGTACGCCACTGCAATCAGCACGGCCAGTCCGAGGCCGCCTTTCAACATCGCTTTCATATCGCATTTCATTGTGGGCTCTCCTTGTACTTGCGTCGCTGGAGCTCAATCTAGCGACGAGCCCACTGTAACGGTCCGTCGCTGTCAGAAAGATGGCGTGGGCATTACATCTTTGTCATCTTTGGAGAAGAGCTCAGGGAAGCAATAATTTTGTTGCTATATGTACAAAGCACTCGCATTGCTTTAATTGCGCCGCCCCGCGCGGGGCAAAGCATTTTCTATTTACAACGGGCCGCAAAAACCACGGTATCTGTTGACATTGCCACTATGGGAATGTTTAACCTACAGTTATTCGGTTTGATGAGTAACGAAGAGAGGAAAAAATGATTCAGTTTGAAGTAAACGATATGACCTGTGGACACTGCGTGGGGGCTGTCACTGCGGCTGTCAAAGACGTCGCTCCCGAGGCTACCATTTCGATTGACTTGGCCGAACACGCCGTACGCGTGGAAGGGGCTCGTGATGCAGGCGTAGTAGAACAAGCTATTCGCGAGGCGGGTTACAGTCCGTCGCGTAAAGTTTAAAAAGGCCAAAGGGCAGTGATGCGCCCTAGCCTCAATCTTTGGTTTGCCCGCACCACTCATGAGGGCACGGGTTCTGCTTGGTAGGCCGCTCAGGCCATCTGCGCCATCCGCCTGCACTCTTCAGCACATCTGCGGCAAGCCTCGGCGCAGCGCTGGCAGTGATCCATTTGGTGTTTGGCGCATTCGTCTCCGCAAGCTTGGCAGACATCCGCGCACAGACGGCAAAGCGCTTGGGCGAATTCACTTCCCCTAGCCATATAACTGGCCGCCATGCGGCAAATTTGTGCGCAATCCATGTCCAGCTTTATGCAGCGCGCCATGCATTTAACGTCCTGTTCTCCCAGGCATGAAACGGCGCAGTGGTCGCACTCCGTAGCGCAGGCATAACAAGCGTCTATGCATGATTGAAACTTTTCATGAGGCATATCGATCTCCAACGAGGTTGAGGTGTGATCATCATGTGGCCACCGTCATGCGGTGCCACTTCCCTCATGCAGCAACTTGGATGCCGTACGGGCAGTAATTTGCCTATAAATGCTGGCATTTCCGTTCAAACTCAGCTCGGTGCGTGATGGCTTCTGCCGTGTCATTACAATTTTGTAATCCTCACGTCATGTTGCCGTCAGCGCCATCGCACTAAAGTCCTACTATGGACGGCAGCACGCTCTTCTTTTGTCGTGATAGCCGATGGACCTATAGGATCGAACCCATGAAATTGCTGTTGGTCGAAGACGAGACCAAAACCGGTGATTATGTACGCCAAGGACTAGTGGAGTCCGGCTTCGTTGTGGACCTCGTGCGCACTGGCTTAGACGGGCATCATTTGGCCCTGACTGGTTCTTACGATTTGATTATCTTGGACGTCATGCTGCCCGATGTGGACGGTTGGCGTATCGTCCAGGCGCTACGTGATGCGAAATCGTCAACGCCGGTACTTTTTCTGACTGCCCGGGATAGCGTGGAAGATCGGGTCAAAGGGCTAGAGCTGGGCGCAGACGATTACTTAGTAAAACCGTTCGCTTTTTCAGAGCTCCTAGCGCGCGTTCGTACGTTATTAAGGCGAGGCGCCACTTCTACTTTCCAGGATCAGTTACAGATCGCCGATCTCGTTCTCGATATTCCGCGCCGCCGAGCTCAGCGCCAAAACGTGCGTATTAATCTTACGAACAAAGAGTTTGCCTTGTTGGAGCTCTTGGTACGCCGGCAAGGCGAAGTGCTGCCTCGCTCGTTGATCGCTTCCCAGGTTTGGGACATGAACTTTGACAGCGACACCAATGTCATTGATGTCGCGATCCGACGCCTACGCGCCAAAATCGATGACGATTTTGATCCTAAGCTTATCCACACGGTACGCGGCATGGGTTACATGCTCGACGTGACGCTGCCGGAATAGTTGATGAAAAAACGTCCGGCATCTCTAGCTGTACGGCTTACCGTTTCTATTGGGGCGGTCATAACAGTCGTCCTACTCACATTCGGCTGGATCGTAGAGCGGTCAATCAACAACCACTTTATCCAGCAAGATGTTGATGAACTGAATGCCGTCGTTCAGGCCTTAAAGCACACGCTAGCCACGCTGCCGCCTGATATAGCACCTGCTGAATTGAATCAGCGGTTTGCCAATGCCGTGTCCGGCCACCATAACGCTCAATATCGTATCTCCTCGGACTCCGGTGCCCTGATCTATGCTACGCCGGGATCAAATTTGGACAGGTTTGCTCAAATCGCTCAGCCTGTAGAGAAAATCACTATCGACACGGTTGGCATATGGCAAGACCACGGCGAGACATTTCGAGGAGCTGTACTACGCAGCGGGAGCGACAGTTTCCCTGCACCGCGCACCTTAACCATCGCAGTCGCCACGGGCATCAATTTCCATCTGCATTACCTGGACAGCTTTCGGGACTACCTTCGAATCATCACGGTTGCGGCCTGTCTCATTGCGATTTTGGCCACGTGGCTCGCGGTGCATCAAGGCCATGCACCGATACGGCGCATCAGCCGCGAAATCCGAAAAATCAGGTCTGATCAGCTGCATATACGACTCGAACCACAAGCCGTGCCTACTGAACTGGTCGAGCTCGCAATGTCTTTCAACGGAATGCTTGAGCGGCTTGAGGATGTCTTCCGCCGTCTCTCCGATTTTTCAGGCGACATTGCGCATGAGCTCCGAACCCCTATCACGAATCTGAAAACCCAAACTGAAGTCGCACTTTCTCAGTCCCGCAGCGTCGAACAGTACCGGGAGATTCTGTACTCGAACTTAGAAGAGTACGAGCGCATGGCCAAAATGGTCAGCGATATGCTGTTTCTCGCTAAGGCCGACAACAATTTACTTAAGCCTGAGCTCGTTGAGATTGACCTCGAAGCCGAGATCAAGGTGCTATTTGATTACTTTAGTGCCTGGGCCGAAGAACGCGAAGTGCAATTGCACGCTGTAGGCGGCGCAGTGCTCGTCCGTGGGGACAGGCTCATGATACGCCGAGCGCTAAGTAACCTACTGTCGAACGCCATTCGCTACACGCCGCGTGGACGCAGCGTTACGGCATCGCTCAATCTCGACGCCGACAAGGCAAGCGTCTGTATCGCGAACCCAGGGCCGATCATAACTCCGGAGCACCTCACCCATATTTTCGAACGGTTCTACAGGCCGGATTCATCGCGCCATCACAGTAGTGAAGGCTCGGGGCTCGGCTTAGCTATCGTGAAAACAATTGTGGAGGCCCATGGAGGTCGAGTCAGCGCCAGCTCGACGGCCGACGCAACCCGATTCGAAGTAGTGTTTCCAGCGGCGCAACATTCGGTACGCTAGCAGCACTCCTAAGCCCCTATGGCTCGTATCGCATCGTGCCGAAGGCGAGTCTATCCCCGCTCCAGAACGGCGGTCGAAATCAGAAAGCTGATACTCAACATTTCCATCTGCGTTCAGCTGATTGGCCACAAGCTCGGCACGGCGCGCTGCATGCTGACGACTGGTAGTGCGGTCTCCCGTAACGAAAGGCCGTTGTCTTTACAATCTTTGCCTCTCATGCTGTGCCGTTAGCTGTCACAATGACCCAAGGCGGAGTCAGCCATATGATTAATCGCGCAATTTTATTAGTTATGTATTTTACCAGAAGTCATATATTGATTCACCCTCATGTCATAATGTATCAAACTACTGGAAAAACTACCTGACCCTCCACATCATGAGCATCGGCGAGCGCCTACGTATCGCACGTACGAAACGAGGCCTAACCCAAGAAGCGTTGGCCGGCCTGGTTCAGGCTCCCCTGACCCAGGGTGCCATCGCACATATAGAAAGCGGCCGAAGCGAGTCCTCACGCCACATAGTATGGATCGCTGCAGCCCTTCGAGTCCGCGCCGAGTGGCTCGTTACCGGACAAGGGGAAATGTTCGAGGATGAGTGGCCATGGCCCGGAATATCTCGGGACTCCGTATCAAAGCTGCCAACGCTGGTCTTGGAAGACATTGGCGATTACATCGAGATGAAACTCGCCAAGCATAGCAGGGACAGCGGCGACGGCAAAACAGAATTGGGCAGCTAGACAGCTGCTGAAACGAGTTGCCGTATCCCCCCATCGCTTCTAGACGGTCGCTGAAAAGCTACACAAAGCCTGCGCACTGCCTTCAACCTACAACGGGTCAGAGCGATTCGATTTGATTCATTCCGAATCACATGAAGCGTCCTCCCTACAAATTTATATGACCCATATGACTCATTAATATTAGTTTTGTATTGACTCTTCTAAATAGATACGTAATGATTACACCAAGCCTGCTCTTTAACAACGCAACACCGATGAATACCGCGCCCTGCCCCACGACGGGCGGTGCGAGTGCGCGGCTACCCGAGTCGTCAGCATCCTGCGGGGCGACAGGCACCTGGGTAGGAGCAAAACAGGTGAAAAATCATCACTCCCCCGGGCCGGTAGAGACTGGCGCAGACTGGGGGAACTGGTGACGATCCGTACCCACGGACGCCGGCACTGCCACCAAAGGCAGGCCACCCTCGACGGATGGCGCGTAATCCGTTGATGACAGCGGCAAAGACCGCAGTTCTCAGCATCCCGCCGAACCGCGACAGCGGGCCAGCGGCGGGCTCCGCCGAGAATGATCGAAGCACGCGGCCCCCATCGCGGCATCTTGGAGGGTCGTCCACGAAGGCGCCAGTCGCGCCTGCTTTGGAAAGCATCTTGAACCCCATTCTCCCAGGGTGCTTCCCAAGGTCTAACGGAGGAAGAAATGAAGGAACAGCAGGTCCAGTCACAAATTTTTGGCCACCCGTCAACCAGATACCATACCCAGCAACCGCCCGATCAAGCGCTTCTTTACCGGATTCACACAGCCGAAGCCAAGCTTGGGGTATCCCGATCAACTATCTATCGGCTGGTCAACGAAGGCGAGCTGGTACTGATCAAGATAGGCAAACGGTCCAGCGGCATCACAGCAGCCAGCCTGCACGCACTCATCGAGCGCAACAAGGCACTTGTCAGTTAAGCCATCGCGCCATTTATTTTGTGGAGGCCGTCCGAAAAACGCCTACAAATTTCGGACGAACTTGCTTTTTGTCCGAAAAAAAGCTACAAATATCGGACAGAGGTGCCACCATGAACGATCTCAAGACTCAGATCATGGCCCACATCGATGCAGCAGCGCCTGACCAGGTATGGGTGCCAGCCGACTTTTCCCAACTTGGCGGCAGAGATGCCGTAGACAAGGCGCTTCAACGCCTAGTCACGGCGGCTCAATTGCGCCGTATCGACCGTGGGCTGTACGACCGACCCCGAGTAAACGGCTTGACCAAACAGGCAACACCCCCAGATTACCGCGCCGTCGTGGATGCCATCGCACGGCGCGACCAACTGCGTCTGCTTGTCGATGGGATGACCGCCGCCAACGACCTGGGCCTGACGGATGCCGTACCGGCGAACGTCATCATCCACACCGATGCACGCCGACGCACCATTCAACTCGACAATCTGACTATCACGTTCAAGCTCACGGCACCAAGCCGCCTGTATTGGGCCGGCCGGCCCGCCATGCGTGTCGTCCAGGCACTGTACTGGCTCAAGGACTCCCTGCCCGCAGACAAGCCTCGCATCGTCAAGCGGCTGTCCAAGCTGCTGGACAACTCAGAGCAAGGCGCAGCCATATGCCAAGACTTGCTGGCAGGCTTCAACGCGTTGCCAGCATGGATGCAGGCCATCGTGCGCGAACTGCCCGGCTGTGCTGTACCAGCCGTCGAAGCTTCTACGGCGCTGCCCGGCACCACCGACCGCCGGGTGCACACCGACACTTTTGCATGAATCCGAATTTCAATACCATCATCCAGGCCGCCGACGATGAGCGGCGCGGCCTGTTCCTGACGGCTGCTGCTCGCTTAGGCACGGCGGTCCAGAATGTCGAAAAGGACTTCTGGGTATGCTGGACTCTGGACGCCCTGTTCAACGGCCTGCCGTCAGACGGCCCTCGCCTGCTGTTCAAAGGCGGCACATCATTGTCCAAAGCATACGGCTTGATTTCCAGGTTCTCTGAGGACATCGACATCACCGTATTCCGCGAAGACATCGGCGAACCCGCTGAGGCTGCGGAGTTGGATGCCCTGAGCGGCAAGCAACGGCGCATCCGTCTGAATCGCATCCGCACTGCCTGCCAGCACTATATTGCTGATGATATGACAACGCGGCTCCATGCAATCGCGGCGAGGGCCATATCTACCGACCGCTTCCGCGTGGAACTGGATCCGGACGACCCCGACCAGCAGACTTTGCTGTTCTGGTATCCCACCGTGACGGCCACCCCCGGCGACTACATTCGTTCCGCCGTGAAGATCGAGGCTGGGGCAAAATCGGCCTTGGATCCGCATGAAGCGGTCGTAGTGTCTCCCTATGTTGCCGACGATCTACCCGATCTGGGCATGGCAGTGCACAATGTGACGACCGTCAAGCCCGAACGCACCTTCTGGGACAAGATCATCATTTTGCATGGCCTGCGCCAATGGCATGACCGCAGAGGACTATTGCGCCAAGGCGGCCAACGTGTGTCCCGGCACTATTACGATGTACACCGACTCCTTCAGCGTCCCGACGCCGACGCATGGATGGCAGATCGCCACCTGGCACAGGACTGCGCGCAACACGCCCGGCTGTTCTTCGGCGGCGCGGACCTGCGACTGGACATGGCAGCACATGGCTCCTTTACCCTCGCGCCGTCGGACGCCATGCACGAGGCACTAACCCGAGACTACGAAGCGATGAGCGGCATGATCTTCGGACCGCTTCCTGCTATAGGCGACGTGCTTCAAGTCGTCGCTGACCTGGAACAACGCTTGAATTCGAACCTCCCGTGAGCGGACTGCGAGAGAGTGACATAAACTGCACTTCACACAGGTACTGCTGACCAACGAGCATATTGGAATCGAACCACGGGCCACTTTCGTTGTTTTTTCGCACCTGTACCCCAGCTTGTACCCCGACCTTCCCGCCCAAGTCGGGAAAGCGCACAGACAGTGGCTTGTCCCGTGTCTATTCGATTCCGCCCCAGGCCACCACTCTGGGCTCTTCCCCATAATCGGGGGAAGGGCACTCATCAAGTACGGTGCATCACACCATCCCAACCGCACAGGGCCAAGACCCTAAGCCGGTAATTTTCAAAATTCCTAAACCCATACGCCCGGCGCGAGATCATTTCCATCTT
>JAJUJD010000133.1 GCA_029267315.1 Alcaligenaceae bacterium | reverse complement strand
TCTCATTCTGGGCCTTACCGGTTGGGCTGGGCTGTGCCGCCTGCTGCGCGCTGAAACCCTGAAGTTGCGGGAACTGGAATATGTTCAGGCGGCGCGTGCCTTCGGCGTAAGCCACTGGCGCATCATGCGTCGCCATTTGCTTCCCAATGTCATGCACATCGTCCTCATTACGATGGTGCTGCAGTTTTCGGGTCTGGTGCTCTACGAGGCGGTGTTGTCCTATTTGGGCATCGGTGTAGACCCAAGCACACCGTCCTACGGAACCATGATTGACGCCGCCCGCACCGAAATGTCCCGCGATCCGATGATCTGGTGGAATCTGACTGCTGCATTTGCGTTCCTGCTTACTCTGGTGCTGTCGGCGAACATATTTGCCGACGCCGTGCAAGAGGCCTTTGACCCGCGCATGCGTCACGTCCAGCCCCGGCGGCGCTCCGGTCCGCGCTTTTGGGGTGGTTCGGTGCATGGCGGCCAAGTTTCTCAAACGCCCGCACAGGGCACGGAGGTCGCGCCGTGACGGTGGAACTGCAGGAATACGCTCAGAACCGGGTGACACGGCCTGCGACAGGCAGAGTGCTTGAGGTCGACGGTCTGGAGGTGGGCATAGACACCGAAGATGGGCTCAAGCTGGCAGTATCGCGCCTTAGCCTTGCTATCTCGGCGGGCGAAACCTTTGCCCTGGTGGGGGAATCAGGCAGCGGCAAAAGCATGACGGCGCTCGCGCTGCTGCGCTTGTTGCCGGAAGTGGCTGGAATGCGCGCCGCCCATGTGCGGCTCGACGGCGTCGATCTCACGCGGTTGACTGAAAGCGAAATGCGCGGGGTGCGCGGCGGCAAGGTGGGCATCATCTTCCAGGAGCCGTCCACCTGCCTGAACCCCGTGCTTACCATCGGTCGCCAGCTGGAGGAAATTCTCTCACTCCATACAGACTACCGCGGCGACGCCTTGCGACAGCGGGCCGCGCAGTGGCTGGATAGGGTGGGCATTCCTGACGCGCAGCGGCGCCTCAATGATTATCCTTTCCAGTTCTCTGGAGGTCAGAAACAGCGCATTATGATCGCCATGGCGCTGGCTGCAGAACCGCGTTTGCTGATTGCCGATGAACCGACCACAGCCCTCGATGTCACGGTGCAAAATCAGATTCTGGAATTGCTGGCCGACATTCAGCGCGAGCTTGGGCTCGCCATACTGCTCATCACACATGATCTTGCTGTGGTGAAGAAGGTGGCACAGCATGTGGCGCTGATGCGTTACGGGGAAATCGTCGAAGTTCGCGACGCCGAGGGCTTTTTCGCTCGTCCGGAACACCCCTATGCGAGGGAACTGCTGGCCGCCATTCCGTCCATGGAGCGCCGCAAGCGACCCATCATGCAGGCCCAGGGCACGCCTGTGCTGCAAGTGCGCGACCTTACCGTGCAATACGTCAAGCGCCGTTCACTATTTAGAGGGGCCAGCGGCACGGATGTCCTGAAGGGCATCAGTTTTTCACTTCACGCGGGCGAAACATTGGCCTTGCTGGGTGGGTCGGGCTGCGGCAAAACTACGGCGGCAAAAGCACTTCTGGGGCTTCTGGACGGGCAGGCAAACGTAGGCGGGCAGGCACTGCTGCATGGGGAAAATCTGCTGCAGGCGCGCGGCCGCGAATTGAAGCGCATGCGTGGACAAATCCAAATTGTCTTCCAGGATCCTTATGCATCGCTCGATCCGCGCATGCCCGTTGGGGAGATCATCGCCGAAGGAATGGCCGCCTTGCGGCCGGAATGGAATCGAAAACAACGTGAAGAGCGTGCCGTGCATTTGCTGGAGCAGGTTGGTCTCCCGGCTGATGCGGTCCGACGCTACCCGCATGAATTTTCCGGCGGGCAGCGCCAGCGCATAGCCATCGCCCGCGCATTATCCGTGGAGCCTTCCGTACTGATATGCGATGAGCCGACCTCGGCCCTGGATGTTTCCGTCCAGGCGCAGATCCTCGATCTGCTTCACGCGCTGCAAGATTCGCTCAAACTTGCCTGCCTGTTCATTACCCATAACTTCGGGGTGGTGGAATACGTGGCCGACCGCATCGCCATCATGCATCAAGGCCAGATCGTCGAAGAAGGTCCGGCCCCGAAGGTATTGAGTTCGCCGCGCCACCCGCAGACTCAGGCCTTGCTTGCTGCGGTGCCGCGCCTGTAGGAAAATGTCGTGAGGCCTTGCATATCGCAGGATCGCCCCCAACTATAAGCACATGTCACTGAAAGTATTCGACCTTCAATGCGAGCACGCCCATGTTTTCGAAGGGTGGTTCGCTTCAGCCGACGCCTACGAATCGCAGAAGGCGCAGGGGCTGCTGTGCTGCCCGGTATGCAACACGAGCAACGTCAAGCGCAAGGTGTCGGCGGCCCGTCTCAATGTGGGACATCTGAAGCGGGAACGGTTGGAAGGGGGGCGTGAACCTGTACCCGACACTGTACGGAGTGCAGCCCCGGAAGCCGTGATGGCATCGGGCCCTGAAGGTGCCGAACTGGCCCGCATACAGGCAGAAATCATCCAGCATGTCCGCAAGGTACTGAAAGAAGCCGAAAACGTGGGCAGCAACTTTGCCGAAGAATCCCGTCGCATACATTACGGCGAGGCTGAGCAGCGACCCATTCGCGGGGTAGCAACGCCCGAGGAACAACAAGAACTTACGGAAGAAGGCATCGCCGTGATGGCGATCCCTGATTTCCTTGACGACGACCGGCTGCAATAGCGCTGCGTACGGCCAGCGTGGAGTGATATGGAAACGGGGCCCTAAGGCCCCGTTTCATTTCATACCCACGCGAGAGGCGCTCAGGAAGCGCGGCTGCGGTATTCACCCGTGCGGGTGTCGATTTCAATCTTGTCGCCGATATTGCAGAACAGGGGTACAGAGACTTCAAAACCGGTGGACAGTTTGGCGGGCTTCAGGACCTTACCAGAGGTGTCGCCCTTGACGGCGGGTTCGGTGTATTCGATGGTACGAACCACGGTGGTGGGCAGCTCAATGGAGATCGCGCGGCCTTCATAGAACACCACTTCAACCGGCATGCCTTCTTCCAGGTAGTTCAGGGCGTCGCCCATGTTGTCGGCTTCGACTTCGTACTGGTTGTACTCTTCGTCCATGAAGACGTACATGGGGTCAGCATAGTAGGAATAAGTGCATTCTTTACGGTCCAGCAGAACGACTTCGAACTTTTCGTCGGCCTTGTAGACGGATTCGCTGGCGGAGCCGGTCAGTAGGTTCTTGAACTTCAACTTGCTGACAGCTGCATTACGGCCAGACTTGTTGTATTCATTCTTCTGAATGACGAGCGGCTCGTTGCCAACCATGACTACGTTACCGACGCGCAATTCCTGTGCGGTTTTCATAAAATTGGGTTACTCCGGGGAAGTTGGCTGCTCCGCTGAACATGCGCTGCCACGTGTCGGAGCAAGTCTTACAAAACCATGTATTTTAGCTTGTTTGGCTTTGCTCTGCGCAGAAAGTCAATAGCTGGGTGGCGAGGTCCTGCTGTTGGGCCAGCTGTAGGCTCATGGCCTGCGCTTCAGTTTGCCAACGGGCGAAATCCGCGGGGTACAGTAAGGCAGTAAGTGCATCTTTGAACTGGGGGCCATCCTGCTGGTTCCAGGCCAGCATGGCCCGCTTGATATCGGCCGAATATGGGCTCAGCGCCAGCCAGGCAGACAGTTTTTCCAGATGCAGGTCTTCGTCCTGCAAATAGGGCTGCCAGATCATTGGCCGGCCTGCCCAGATGGCGCGAACGAAAGAATCCTCTCCGCGCACGATAATCAAATCACTGCCCCAGAGCAACTGGTCGAAGCGGGCCTGGTTCACGAACGGGTGTTCATGGACACCTACGTTGCCTGCGCCGCTGAAGTTTTCCCATGCTTCGGGGGGCATGAGGCCGGCGGCCATCAGGATCAATGTATCGCCCTGCTGCGAGGACAAGGCCTGAAGCAGGGCGGGCAGGGGAGCTTGCGGGTAACAGAATACGTAGACAAGGCGCGCGCCCCCCCGCAGCCGGTGCAGCCAGTCTTCTGAAACCCCTAGATCGGCCAGCAAGTCCAGGCGAGCCTGGGCATCAGCTTGCCAGGCATCGCGCCGGGCCAGTAGCTCCGGTTCGCGCAGCAGTCCACCTGTGGCCTCGGTGAAACCGGGAAAGAAGAAGAATTTCCGCAGGCCATTGGGCTGCACTGAGGGCAGGCGATGGCAAGACTCCACCCATGCTTCGGCGCTGAGATATTCCAGGTTGAGCCACAGCTGCCGAACTGACATCCGTTCAACATAAACGGCAGGAGGCGTACAGGCGAACGCTTCGACGACAATATCGGCAGGCGCCACAGTTTCGGGGAGCTCGCAAAGCGTCGTGTCCCACTTGAACAGGGTGATGCCTCCCAGTGTCTGGGATTCTGCCCCAGGGTTTACTTCGGGTGCGATGCGGGCGAAGCTCTTGAGGTCGTCCACCCACATTCGGACAGCTCCACAGTCAGGGCGCGCAGCAAGCTGGCGCGCCAGGCGCCAGCACACGCCGATGTCACCATAGTTGTCGACCACCTTGCAAAAAATATCGATCGAAGGTGTGGTGAGCATCTGCCCAGCGCCGTCAGTGAAAGTTGACGGGCTCCATGTCGGTTTCTTCCGGCAGCTCGGGATGAAGCATTTCACCCAAGAAATTGGGGAAATAGGGGGCACCGCAATCATCGCAATATTCCGGCTGCTGGATGCCCGGCAGCCTGCGCACTTCTGCCACGCCCAACTCCTTGAGCAGAGCAGCAATGGATTCCGGCATGTCGACCTGCGTGCTTTCCACTGCGTCGATGATGGCTTCTTCCTTGCTGAGCACCGGCCACACGCAACCGTAAATGACGTCGTTGCTCATGCGCGGGCTAAAGCCAATGCGGAACTCTTCGACGCCGTTATTGCCGCAAGCAACGATGGCGGCACGCAGGTCTTGTCCAGGAAGATTGGCCGCAGTCTGCAACCAGGTAACGGCAGCGCGAAGTGCCATCGGGCGAATCCGGCGGTCTGCCTCGCGGTTCGTGGTGTAAAACGCGTCTGGAAGCAGCACTTCTGTCTGGCAACCAGTGAAAACGTTCCCCAATACCTGATTGACGCGCTCCGACCATGCGGTGAGCGCCTGATCGCGGGCCTCAACGGCAGAAATTTCAGGGTCCTGCCAGCGGAAGATAGCCTGTCCGCGCGGCACAGCAAGGGCAGCAATGGCAAAGCGGGCGTCGGCCAGCATGCCTTCGGTGTCCGCTGGCTCGCGCACGGGGCAAGGCTCATTAGAGCTGCCAATGGCCAGGGCCCCAAGACGTTGTGCCCACAACCTGGTTTCCTGAAAGCTCTGAGGCATCTGGTCAAAGGTGATGAGCCCCGCAAGCATATAGACTTTTGCCCCTTCTGCAGCCACGAATTCAGCCATGGCTTCGTGGAGGCTCTGCTGCTGAGCGGGTGTCAGCGTACCGGCGGGCAAGCGGTAGCGCGTCCAGGCCACGATGGGGGCGGACACCAGCAGTACGTCGTAGTCGTCGTCCTGCCATTTCAGACTGAGTGATTCAGAGCAAGTTTCCGCAAGCTCAACCACAATTTCATAAACGCCTGGGTCGTCGTTCACCAGGAAGTCCAGCACACTTTCCAGTGTTTTGGATTTCTTGCTTCCGAGCATTTTGGCGATTAGCGCGGAAAGCTGGTCTTCCCAATAGACGTCCTCGAGACGGCTGCCCGAGCGTGCCAGCGCCTGGCCCAATGAGACCAAGCGCTTGGCGTCGCGTGTCAGGCGGATAGGGGGGGTGTCGGACATACCTGAGACTGAAACCTTTTACCTTGAGCGGGACCGGAAATCGGCCCCGTTTCCCTAGTGTAACCCGTCACCCCAGCCGACTTCATGCGCGTCATTTGGCGGACGATGGAGCACTTCCAAGCAGTTCACGCAGAACATACGGCAGAATGCCGCCGTGCAGGTAGTAATCCACCTCGGTGGCTGTATCAATGCGAAGCAGCACTGTGACACGTTGCTCGCTCCCGTCGGCCCGACGGATCAATAGCGTGACGTCCTGCTGTGGCTGAATGCCGCCTTCCAGCCCCATAACGTCAAAAGTCTCGGTGCCGGTAATGCCCAGGGACTCAACCGAATCGTCGCCCTTGAACTGCAAGGGCAATACGCCCATGCCGACCAAATTGCTGCGGTGAATGCGCTCGAAGCTGCGCGCCACTACGGCTTTCACGCCCAACAGCTGGGTGCCCTTGGCCGCCCAGTCGCGCGAAGAACCTGTGCCGTATTCTTCGCCCGCGAAGATCATCGTGGGAGTGCCTGCGGCGACGTAGTGCATTGCAGCATCAAAGATGGACATGCGCTCGCCGCTCGGTTGCAGCAGCGTTTGCCCGCCTTCGAATCGGCTGCCGTCGGGCAGCGCGGGCAGCATCAGGTTCTTGATCCGCACATTTGCGAAGGTGCCACGCATCATGACTTCATGGTTGCCACGGCGCGAACCGTAGCTATTGAAGTCTTGCTTCATGACGCCATTGGCCAGCAACCATTGGCCTGCAGGCGAATCTTCCATGATGGTGCCTGCGGGCGAGATATGGTCAGTGGTGACGGAGTCACCGAATATGGCAAGGGCGCGGGCGTTACGCACCTGCGGAAGCTCGCCCGGCTGCATGCTGAACCCCTGAAAGAAGGGAGGCTCTGCAATGTAGGTGGATGCCGGCCATGTATAGGTTGCACCTTCCACACCCTGGATACCCTTCCACAATTCGCCAGGGTTGCTCGCTATTTCTGCATAATTCTTGCGGAATGCCTCGGGGTCCATGGCGTGCTTGAGCAGGTCCTGGATTTCCTCATCTGTTGGCCAGATATCGCCCAGCCAGACGTCGCCGTCACGCCCTTTGCCAACAGGTTCCGTCATCAAATCCTTCAAAACGGTGCCAGCCAGGGCATAGGCAACTACAAGAGGCGGCGAGGCCAGGAAGTTGGCCTTGAGATTCGGGTGAATACGGGCTTCAAAATTTCGGTTGCCGGAAAGCACAGCGGCGCACACAAGCTTGTTGTCCTTGATCGTGCGGTTAAGCTCCGGTGACAGGTCACCGGCATTGCCGATGCAGGAAGTACAGCCGTAGGCCGCCACGTTGAAGCCGAGCTGCTTCAAGTAGGGCAGCAGTCCGGTCTTTTCCAGATAGTGGGTCACCACCCGAGAGCCGGGCGCCAACGATGTCTTGATATGGGAAGGCACCTGCAGACCAGCCTCTACTGCCTTCTTGGCGAGCAGGCCCGCTGCCAACAACACGCTGGGGTTAGATGTATTGGTGCAGGAAGTGATGGCCGCAATCATGATGTCGCCATGGCGCACCTCCACACCATCGTCCGTCATATATACGTCGTTTATACGTTCGGCGGACATGTTGAAGCCCGCAGTGGAGCTGTCGCTGAACAGCGCAGTAAAGGTTTGCTTGACGCGGTCCAGATCAATGCGGTCCTGCGGGCGTTTCGGCCCAGCTAGAGACGGGGTGACGCTGGATAGATCCAGGGTCAGAAGCTGGCTGTAATCAATGTCGTCGGCAGATGGCACGCCGAACATTTGCTGGGCGCGGAAGTAGGCATTCAATGCCGCAATTTCTTCGTCTGTTCGGCCGGTGCCGCGGAAATACTCGAGCGTGCGTTCGTCTACGGGGAAGAAGCCCATGGTTGCGCCGTATTCCGGTGCCATATTGCCGATTGTGGCGCGGTCGGTCACGGACAGGCTGGCTGTGCCCTCGCCACAGAACTCGACAAACTTGCCCACCACCTTATTGCGGCGCAGCAATTCGGTGAGGGTGAGGACCAGGTCGGTCGCCGTGACGCCGGGTCGCAACTTGCCCTTGAGCTCGACGCCCACAACGTCGGGAGTCAGAATGTAGACGGGCTGGCCCAGCATTGCGGCTTCCGCTTCAATGCCGCCCACACCCCAACCCACGACGCCGATTCCATTGATCATGGTCGTATGGCTGTCGGTACCGACCAGGGTGTCGGGGTAGTAGACATCATTCTTCGCATCATAGTGAACGCCACGGGCCAGATGTTCCAGATTGACCTGGTGAATGATTCCGAAGCCCGGAGGCACCACTCCGAAGGTCTTGAAAGCCTGCATGCCCCACTTCATGAATTCGTAGCGCTCACGATTACGCTTGAATTCCAATTTCATGTTGAGATCGAGCGCATTGTCTTCGCTGTAGTGGTCGATCATCACAGAGTGATCCACCACGAGATCGACCGGCACCAGCGGTTCAATACGCCG
>JAJUJD010000089.1 GCA_029267315.1 Alcaligenaceae bacterium | reverse complement strand
TGGGCCAGGCGGCCAAGACCATACTCGCGCTACTGCATAGCTTTCCCAATGCTCAACCCGCGGTAACAGGCCGCGCTCCCTTGCTTGGCAGCGCGCCGGCGCAGAACACGCCCGGGGCGCCGTCGCAGGGTGGTGGCAGTATTGGTTCCTCGGCAGCAGGCGCCACAGGCGGCGGTGAACCGGGATCCGCCCGGCCCGTTGGGGGCAATCTCGACCCGCGTGCGGTGGAAGCACTTACGCAACGTACGGCGGGAGGCGGGCAAGGAACGGCTCAAGCAGCTGCCGGCCGCGCGGGCGCCGCGGCGCAGCCAGGCGCGAACCCGGCCGGAAACTTGGCTTCCGGTCCGACTGGGCAAGCAGCCGCTAGCGCCTCAATGGTAGGAACATCAGCCACCGGCGGTAACCTTCCCCTTGCGCTTGGCGGGCTGGCCGGCCAGTTCGCGCAAGCGCTTTCTTTGGCCATGCAAGGCAGCGGGCTGTTTTACGAAGCCCATTTGCGCGAATTCGCCTTTGGCCAGCGTACGCTGGAACAACTGCGCGCAGAACCGCAGGCCCAGGCAGGTCGCCCAGCAGAAGGGGCTGGCTCCCAAAACGCACACACCGGGCGCGCCGCCGATGGCCCGAATCAGCCAGCCGGCGCATCATCTGGCTCCAGCAGCACACAATCCGCCGCCACACAGGCTCAGGCCGCGCAGAGCGCACAGGTTAATCCTCATCTCTCCGGTGCCCTGCTCGGCATGGACCCTTCCACCCACCTGCTGGTGCGCCAACAGCTGGAAGTGCTCGCCAACCAAGCCTTTATATGGCAAGGCGAAGCCTGGCCGGGCACTGAAATGGAATGGGAAGTGCAGCGCCGCGATCCGCAGGGCGAAGCCGAAGAAACCGAAAACTGGTCTACCCGGTTAAAACTCAATCTTCCGGGCTTGGGCGAAGTGGTGGCGCGCTTGTCGCTTGCCGACACGCAGCTTGTCATGCATTTGGCAGCGCCAGAGTCGGCAGGAATCATGGCCGACCACACCTCATTGCTGCGTGAAAGGCTGGGCCTGCATGGCTTGCAGCTTAGCCAGCTTACGATTTCCCGGGACAGTGAAAGCGGCACGGGTGGCAAAACATGAGTACCCCCACCCAAGCCACCGACAACCGCAGCTCCGCCGTTGCGGTTCGCTACGACACTCAGGAATCCGCGCCGCGCGTGGTCGCCAAGGGCTACGGCACCATTGCCGAAGCCATCATCCGCACGGCCAAGGAAAACGGGCTTTATGTACACGAATCTCCGGAGCTGGTGAACCTGCTCATGCAGGTCAACCTGGATGCGCAGATTCCGCCCCAGCTCTATGTAGCCATTGCAGAACTGCTGGCTTGGATTTATTCCCTGGAAGAAAAAACCGGCGAAGTCATGGCAGCCGCTGCTGCAGCCGAAAAAAAATCCGCTACGGAGTGAGCGGATTAAAAGAGCTCGGGTAGCCGGCGCATGTTCCGGCACCCAGGGCAGACTCTTTACACAGGCATGCTGGCGATTTCCTGGTAAGCCTGAATCAACCGGTTGCGCACCTGCATGGTGGCCTGGAATGCGATACCCGCCTTCTGCATATCGATCATGACGTCGTTCAACGACACGTTGGGGTCGCCAGCCTGGAAGGCCTGGGCCTGAGCCGTGGCGGTGTTCTGCATTTCCGACACTTTGGTCAGCGAACGCGCCAGCTCAGCAGCGAAACCGCCCTTGGTATCGGCCACGGCATCGGTACGCGCAGGCTGATTCGCAGCAGCCTGTGCTACCTGCCGCATTTGCGATAGCAAGTTCTCGATGGCGGAAAGGTTCTGTATGGCCATGGTTGGTGCAGCTTTATATCTATTTAGGTTGATACCCAATATAGAGTAAGGCCGCCTTTCTCAAGCGCTGCATATACAGGCAAATCCCCCCGCTTTTCCCTTCATAGCCCGCAAGCGCCGGCGGGCTGCGGCTTTCCCACTTTTTACCCGCAGAAAAGCCCGTTGCTATCCCCTCACGCCACCAGGTTTAAGCCTACCCGTGGTGTATAGTCCGCCGCAGCGCCAAACAGGGACATTGCAAATCGTTTCATACCATGTAAATGGCACCCAAAACTCCGCTTTTTCCGCCGATGGTCGCAAACCCGCCCGGGCCATAATGCAGTCTCACCCCATTCTGTTTTGCAGCATGTACACATTGCCGATTAACCGCTTCAAGCCGGCCACGCCGCGCCGCGTTTCCCGTTACAGAGGCCATCAATGAGTCGTATGGCTGAATTGACGGCCCGATTTCCGGCTCTAGAAAAACTCGGCAGTGTCTCGCGCTCAGTGCAGCTCGGTGCTGTCGCGGCCGCCATTGCCCTGCTTGCCATTGCCGCACTGTGGTTCCGCGGGCCTGATTACAAGGTACTGTTTTCGAATCTGCAAGACCGCGATGGCGGTGCCATTATCACTGCGCTTGCGCAGATGAACGTGCCCTATCAACTGACGGAAAACGGCACTGCTATTCTGGTGCCCGCGGAAAAGGTCCACGAAACCCGCCTGCAGCTTGCACAACAGGGCCTGCCCCGTAGCGGCGAAGCCGGCTTCGAGATCATCGACCAGACCCGTTTCGGCGCCAGCCAGTTTACCGAGCAGGTGAACTTCCAGCGTGCGCTCGAAGGCGAGCTCGCCAGCTCCATTCAGGCTCTGAATGCGGTGCAACACGCCCGGGTGCACTTGGCCCTGCCCCGCGAAACACTGTTCGTGCGCGATCGCCAGCCGCCTTCCGCTTCCGTGCTGCTTACGCTCTACCCTGGCCGCATGCTGAGTGAAGCTCAGGTGTCGGCCATTTCCTGGTTGGTGTCCTCCAGCGTGCCGAATCTGGCAGCCGATAATGTGTCGGTGGTCGACCAAAATGGCCGCCTGCTTACCGCCCCGGCTGGCACCGGCAATGGTGACTCTGCCCGGCGCGATCTCGTTTCTGAAATCGAAACCCGCACCGTTCAGCGCATTCTCACCTTGCTTAACCCAATTGTGGGAACGGGCAACGTTCGCGCACAGGTCAGCGCCGATGTCGACTTCGCGCAGCGCGAGCAAACGTCGGAAGTCTATCGCCCCAACCAGTTGCCAGGTCAGGCTGCAGTACGTAGCCAACAGACCAGTTCCTCTTTGCAAAATGGTGGCCAGGCTCCGGAAGGTGTTCCCGGCGCTTTGACCAATCAGCCCCCTCCTGACCCTGTCGCGCCCATTAACCAGCCTGTGCCTGAAGGCGTGCAGTTGGGCCCGGATGGCCAGCCACTGCCAGGTGCCGCCCTGCCCGACGCTGCCGGAGCTTTGCCGGCGCCGGGTGGTGCAGGAGCCGCCGCCGGTGGCGCCCAGGCTGCGGCCGTACCGCTCGGCCCGCAAGGCCATGCCCGCAATGACGCCACCATCAACTACGAAGTGGACCGCACCATCAGCCACGTGAAAGATGCCATTGGCCAGCTGCGCCGGCTTTCGGTGGCCGTGGTGGTGAACTACCGCGATGTTGATGGCGAGCCCCAGCCTCTTCCCGACGAAGAAATCCAGAAGATTGACGAGCTCGTGAAGCAGGCCATGGGTTACGTGCCAGATCGTGGCGATTCGGTCAGCGTGGTGAACAGCCTGTTCAGCGAAGAAGGCCCGCGTGAGCCGCCGTTCTGGCAGAACCCGGCGTACATCGACCACGCCCTGCAACTGCTGAAGTACATCCTGATCATTGCTGCCGCCATCCTGCTCTGGCGCGGCCTGGGACGCCCGATCCTCGACAACATGGCCGAGGCTAAGGAAAAGCTCGAGCAGGAAGCGCAAGAACTGGAAGACAACCGCGCTGCCATGGAAGCCGCAGAGCGTCGCGCCAGCGAGATGACCCGCTACCAGGAGAACCTCGCCACCGCACGCACCATGGCCACGAAGGACCCACGCGCAGTCGCCATGGTGCTGCGCTCCTGGCTGGAGAAGAAAAATGTCAACTAGTAATCCCGCACAGACTGAAGCGCTCAACCGTTGCGCCATTCTCATCATGTCTTTGGGCGAGGACGCCGCGGCGGAAGTGTTCAAATACCTTTCTGCCAAGGAGGTCCAGCAGATCGGTACGGCCATGGCCCAGCTCAAGCAGGTCACCCGTGGCGACGTTGACAAGGTCCTGGAAGATTTCCGCCAGGAAGCCGACCAGTTCATGGCCATCACCCTGGGTTCGGATGAATACATTCGTTCCGTGCTGACCAAGGCCTTGGGTACTGACCGCGCAGCCGGCCTCATAGAAGACATTCTGGAAGGCAGCGACGGCGCCAGCGGCATTGATGCCCTGAACTGGCTCGATGCCCAGAACGTGGCCGAGCTGATCATGGACGAGCACCCGCAGATCATCGCCACCATTCTCGTCCACCTGGAGCGCGACCGCGCCTCTGACGTTCTCGCCCTGCTGCCGGAGCGTCTGCGCAATGACGTCATGCTGCGTATTGCGACCTTTGGCGGCGTGCAGCCCCAGGCCCTGCAGGAACTCACCGAAGTCCTCAACAACCTGCTCTCCGGCCAAGGTGCCAAGCGCAGCAAGATGGGTGGCGTGCGCGCGGCGGCGGAAATTCTCAACTACATGTCTTCCGTCGAGGAAGAATCCGTGGTGGCCAGCCTGCGCGAACTGGACGGCGATCTCGCCCAGCGCATCGTCGACGAAATGTTCGTTTTCGAGAACCTGGTGGACGTCGAAGACACTGCCATCCAGCTCATTCTCAAGGAAATCGACACTTCCCAGCTCACCATTGCGCTCAAGGGCGCACCCGAAGAGCTGCGCGAGAAGTTCTTCCGCAATATGTCCAACCGTGCGGCCGACATGCTGCGCGAAGACCTCGAAGCCCAAGGCCCCATCCGCATGTCGCGCGTGGAAGAAGAGCAGAAGAACATTCTGGGCACGGCACGCAGGCTTGCCGAAGCCGGCCAGCTGACGCTTACTCGCGGTGGCAACGACGAATATGTCTGATCACCTGGATTCTCTCTATGATTCGGGCGGCCGCTGGCGCCGCCTGGAACTGGAATCCTTCGACACACCGGCGGAGGAAACCCCTGCTGCCGATGCCGACGCTGCCGCCGAAGCGACTCCCGCTCTGCCGGACCCCGCAGAAGTCCTGGCGGAGATCGAACGTCTGCGCGAGGCGGCACGCACCCGAGGCCAGGCCGAAGGCTTTGCTGCCGGCCATACTCAGGGCTTTGAAGCGGGTTTTGCCGAAGGCCGTGAGGCGGGGTTTGCCGAGGGCCGCGAGGCCGGCGTAGCCGAAGGCCTTGCCCAAGGCCTGGAAGCCGCCCGTGAAGAAGCCGCAAAAATCCAGGCCCTGGCCGAAGCCTGCGCCAGCTCGATTGAACAGCTGGAAGAATCTACTGGCGAGGCACTGGTGAACCTGGCTGTGAGCATTGCGCGGCAGGTGATTCGCAGCACCTTGAAATCCGAGCCGGAACGCATTCTTGATGTAGTCCGCGAGGTGATGCAGGTGGACGGCAGCCCGCAGGGCATCCTGAAGCTGCGCCTGAACCCCGCTGATTTGGAGCTGGTGGACCAGTTCCTGGAAAAAGACGGCACAGTCACGCATTGGCGCCTGCAGGCCGACATGAGCATAGACCGCGGCGGCTGCATTGCCGAAACCGCGCTGGGGAACATCGACGCCACCTTGCAAACACGTTGGCAGCGTGTGGTGTCGACCCTAGGCGTTCAGGGTTGAAGGCGTGCCATGCCAGATAGACCGCAAGCTCTCAATACTGCCGGGGAACGCTGGAATGCCCTGCTCGAAGCAGCCGAGCGGCGAGTGGGCGCGGTTGAATCCTGGCATGTGAGCGGTCGCGTTACCCGGGCCACCGGCCTGGTGTTGGAAGCTACTGGTCTGCGATTGGCCGTGGGCGCCGCCTGCAAGATTGAAATTGCCCCCGGCGGGCGCCACTGGGCCAACGCCGAAGTGGTCGGCTTCCATGGCAATACGCTTTATCTGATGCCTCAGGCCGAAATTTCTGGTCTGCCCCCGGGCGCGCGTGTGGTGCCAATTGAACCTTCGGTTCAAAGCAAACTGAAACTGCCGCGCCAGCGTGTGGACCATGTTGGCCCGCCGCCGGTGCTTTCCCAGCATTTGCCTGTGGGTGACGGCCTGCTGGGCCGCGTTTTGGATGGCGCCGGCCAACCCCTGGACGACTTGGGCCTGTTTGAAAACGTGCAGCCCGCGTCACTGGCCGCCACCCCCATCAACCCGCTGGCACGCGCTCCGATCGACACAGTTCTGGATACCGGCGTGCGCGCCATTAATGCCCTGCTGACTGTAGGCCGTGGGCAACGCATGGGCTTGTTCGCCGGTTCCGGCGTGGGTAAGTCCGTGCTGTTAGGCATGATGGCGCGCTATACCTCGGCCGACGTCATCGTGGTGGGCCTGATCGGTGAGCGGGGCCGCGAAGTCAAGGAATTTATTGAGCACAACCTGGGGCCGGAAGGCCTGCGCCGCGCAGTGGTGGTGGCCGCTCCAGCTGATGTGTCTCCCCTGCTGCGCCTCCAGGCGTCGGTTTATGCCACCCGCCTGGCTGAACATTTCCGTGAGCAAGGCAAGCATGTGCTGCTGATCATGGATTCGCTGACCCGCTACGCCATGGCGCAACGCGAAATTGCTTTGGCCATTGGGGAACCGCCCGCCACCAAGGGCTACCCGCCCTCAGTGTTCGCCAAACTGCCCGCGCTAGTAGAGCGCGCGGGGAATGGTGCACCAGTCGGCGACCGCCCTGCCGGGTCCATTACCGCCTTCTACACAGTATTGACAGAAGGCGATGACCAGCAAGACCCGATTGCGGATTCCGCCCGCGCCATTCTGGACGGCCATATTGTGCTGTCGCGCGCTCTGGCGGAAACCGGCCACTACCCTGCCATTGATATTGAAGCGTCCATTTCCCGCGTGATGGCGTCGATTGTGCCGCGCGAACAGGTGGCCCATGTACATCGCTTCAAACAGACGGTTTCCACTTACCAGCGCAACCGCGACCTTATCGCCATCGGCGCATACACGCCTGGGAACGACCCACAGATCGATGACGCCATCGCCCGATACCCGCATCTGGAAGCCTATCTGCGCCAGGGCATGGACGAGCGCGTCAATTATGAGCAGGCAGTCAAGCACCTCGAAACGCTTTTCAAACCCGGCCGTTCCCAGAATAACGGCCAGGGCAGGCCTGATTCCTTCCGTTGAGATCACCAGCCATGACGAAATCACCTTCACTGGATTTGCTGATCGACGTTACCCATGAAGCGGTAGACAACGCGGCAAAACAGGTGCAGCAAGCCGCCGTGGCGCGCAGTAAGGCGCAGGAACAGCTGGAAACCCTGCACGCCTACCGCCTGGATTACGCCCAGCGTCTGCAGGAAAGCGGACGCGGTGGCTTGACCGCCTCAAACTACCTGAATTTTCACCGATTCCTCAATACATTGGACGAGGCGATTTCCCAGCAAAATACTATCGTCGCGCAAAGTGAAACCCGCTTGGCCGCCGGCCGCCAGCAATGGCAGGCAGAAAGGCAAAGGCTAGGCGCTTTCGAAGCCCTGCAGAATCGCCAAAAGCAACAGCAGGCCTTGCGCGAGGCCAAGCGCGAACAGCGTGCCAGCGACGAAATTGCCGCCAATCTGTATCGCCGTACCCTTCGTCAACATTGACAGGCTTTGAATGAATACACCCACGCTCATCAGCCCGATTTCCAGCGCCCTCGGCGCCATCGACGCTTCCCGCAGCGGCAAGGGCAGCTCGGCCAATGGCCTGGATTTTGCGCTGCTCCTGGGTGAAAAGCGTAGCGAGGTCGCGCCCCCTGCGCCGCGTCAGTCCTCTCAAACTGTTCAGCCGCGTAGCGACGCCAACCGTTCCCGTTCCGATACCACCGCAGCGCGCGAGCCCTCTCAGCAGGAAAGCTCCGCTGCGGCCAGCACGGCCCCGAAGACGACGGAGCAAACGGCTTCTCGCTCCAACGACAACAGCGCAGCACGCAGCGATTCCTCCGGAACATCGGCCCCAACGCAAGGATCGGGTTCGCCGGCCGCTGACTCGAGTGAACCCGGCAATGGCGCCACATCCGGCGAGGCGGTTGCCGCGAACGGAAGCGAGCCCGCACAAGCAGAAACTGCGTCCCCCGAAGCTGCGCCCGCACAAGATGCCCAGCTGCTCGCTCAGGAAGTGGCCGAATCGGGCCTGCCTGGGGCGGTAGTTATTGCATCGGCTGTTGCCGGCACTGCAATCAGCAGCACCGAGGGTGAAGAAGTAGGCAAGCCCGCCCTGCCCGCTACGCTGCAAGCCCAGCTCGCCTCAACAGAGGCCGAAGCAGAAATCGACTTGCCCGCGCAGCAGCGTCTTGGCACTTTGGCAGGCTTTCCCTCAACCGAACAAACTGTCGGCACGCCCTTGTCACGTATCGACAACATAGAAACATTTGCCCCCCAGGCCGGTAAACTCGCTGCTTTCGTCGAGGAATCTGCTCGGCGGCCCGCACAGACGCTGGCGTTTGAGCCTGCGGGTTCGGCCGTTTCATTGCCTGCAGCCGCAGTCAAGAATGCCAATACGCCTTTCCCGGCCACCGCGCTGCCCCTGCCTGTGCAGAACGAATTCGCCAATACCGCGGCCGCGCTTTCACTGCAGCTGGAAGAGTTCAACGCCATGGTGGCTGCGGCACGCGCCACTTCGGGCACCAGTTTGCAACCCTTGGCATCGCCTGTGGAGACCGCCTTCGTTCAGCCTACCGCACTGCCCGTACCGGGCATGATGCCTGTCGGCACCGCACCCGGTTTCATTTCCGCTGCACCAGCAGTTGGCAGCATCAATGCACCGCTTTCCAGCCCGCAATGGCCGACCGAACTGGGGCGCCAATTCATCAGCATCAGCCAGGCTGCCAAAGGTTTGGGCCAGGTCGCCGAACTCCGGCTCGACCCGCCTGATCTTGGCCCCCTGCGCATCACCATTAATCTGAACGACAACGTGGCGCACGCTGTATTCAGCTCGCCGCATGCCATCGTGCGTCAGACGGTGGAAAACGCCCTGCCTCAGTTGCAGCAGATGCTCGAACAGGCTGGTATCTCGCTCGGGCAAGCGAATGTGAATGATCAGCACCAGTCCGGCCAGGCACCAGAAGGTTTCGCCCAAGGCAACAACCGCAACTCACACGGTACCGGCGCCAGCGCCGCTGCCGGAATGGTTGATGAATCCGACGTGCGCCCGGGCCGGGCGGCCGACCCCAACTCGCTGGTGGACACCTTCGCGTGACACCATGGAGACAAACCCCAGAGATATCCGCGAATCTTGAGCCTGTTCCCGGCCACTCAGTCCGGCAGATCATGCACAATGACACTCTCGAGATAAATCTGTTTACTTTTGCTATACCCAGCATCATTTGACGATGGCAACCGCAACGAAACGAAGCTCCGGCTCCAACTCTGGCTCGCGTACCAAGGGCTTTGGCAAACTCATACTCGGGCTGCTGCTCGTAGTGATGATTATTGGTGCGAGCGTGGCCGCCACCTATTTCTTCCTGCAGAAGTCGGGAGTGCTGGGCTTGGGCCTGAATACAGCCAACGCAGAATACGTTGAGCCGCCACGGCCGGCGGTACCGCTGCCGGCTCCCATTTTTGCCTCGCTCGAACCGTTTACCGTCACCTTGCGTGACGAACGCACCACGCGCATACTTTATCTGGCGATTACCCTGCGTCTGGTCGATGAGGTTTCACGCCAGACCATTACGGAATACATGCCAGAAGTGCGCGACCGTGTGCTGCGCCTGCTGTCGATTCAGAACCCCACCTACATTCAAACGCCCGAAGGGCGCGAACGCCTGGTGCAAGATCTGACCGACCTTCTGCAGCGCCCCTATCTGCCACAGCCGCGCGGCCCAGAAATTTCCGCCGTCCTGTTCACGGCCTTCGTGGTGCAGTAAATGTCTTATCAGAGCCTTCTTTCGCAAGACGAAGTCGACGCACTGTTGGCTGGCGTCACGGGTGAAACCGAAGACAAGCCGCAGCAGGAAGAAGACGATTCCGGTGTACGCGCCTACGACCTCAGCTCGCCTGACCGTGTGGTACGCCACCGCATGCAGACGCTCGAACTCATCAATGAGCGTTTCGCGCGGCGTCTGCGCGGGGCCATGCTGAGCTTTTTGCGCCGGAACGCCGACATCACTGTCGGCAATCTGCGCATCATGAAATACTCGGATTTCGAGCGCAACCTGCCCGTGCCGAGCAACCTGAACATGGTGGCACTTAAGCCACTGCGTGGTGCTTCGCTATTCACCTTTGACCCCAATCTGGTCTTTTTGGTTATCGACAGCATGTTCGGTGGCCACGGCCGCTACAGCACCCGGGTCGAGGGGCGCGACTTCACCACCACAGAACAACGCATCATCGGCCGCCTGCTGGAAATCACGCTGCAAAGTTATTGCTCGGCCTGGGAAAACGTCTACCCGATCGAAACCGAATATATTCGCTCGGAAATGCACACCAAGTTCGCCAGCATCAGCAGCAGCAACGAAATTGTGGTGGTCACTTCCTTCCAGATCGAAATTGGCGCAGCCGGCGGCAACCTGAACATTTGCCTGCCCTACTCCATGATCGAGCCGCTGCGCGATCTGCTCACGCGCCCCCTCCAGGAAGGCGGTGCCAACGAGATTGACCGCCGCTGGACCAAACAGCTCTCGCGCGAAGTGCGCGCGGCGCAGGTGGAACTGATTGCCGAGTTCGCCCAAATTAATCTGACGGTGGGCGAGCTCATGCGCCTGCAAGTCAACGACATCCTTCCCGTAGAGGTTCCTGAAATGGTCACCGCCCACGTGGGCGGGGTGCCCGTACTTGAAGGCAATTACGGCACCTACAATGGCAAGATGGCACTGCGGGTTCAAAAGATGTTGACCCTGTCTCAACCTAATTCGACTGTATCTGACGAAAAATGACTGATCCCACCCAAGACCCCAACAAGGACGACGCTTTAGCCGATGAAATCGACTGGGCGGCGGCGATGGCCGAGCAGGCTGCGGGCTCGAATCAGTCGAACCAGGCCGAAGGCTTGGCAGAAGCTGCCGACGACTGGGCAGCCGCCTTGGCCGAACAGGCCGCCGCGGAAACTGTCCAGGCGCCTGAAGCCCCGGCAGCAGCCAGTCAGCCAGTCGCCAGCCAGAACGCGCCAGCTGAAGAAGCAGCCAAGCCGGCGGCCGCTGGCCTGTTCAAGCCGCTGGTTGATAACCACAGCGATGCCCAGGGCGACATGGACATGATCATGGACATTCCTGTCCAGCTCACGGTCGAACTCGGCCGCACCCGCCTGACCATCCGCAACATTCTGCAGCTGGGCCAGGGTTCCGTGGTGGAACTTGACGGCCTGGCCGGCGAACCCATGGACATCTTCGTCAATGGCTATCTCATCGCCCAGGGCGAAGTGGTGGTGGTGGACGACAAATACGGTATTCGCGTCACCGACATCATCACCCCTTCCGACCGTATCAGCCGGCTGCGCAGCCGCCGTTGATCATGAACGAAGCCGACGTACTGCGCGTCATTGTTGCCCTGGTATTCATCCTCATGGTGTTACTGGCAGGCGCATGGGCGGTACGTCGTGCGGGGCTGGCGCGCGGCGCCGGCACACAATCACTGCGCGTTCTTGCGTCGCAGAATCTGGGCGGCCGGGCCCTGGTGGTGATTGTCGAAGTTGAAGATGCCCGGCTCGTATTGGGCGTCACAGCACAGCAGGTCAACCTGCTGCATACATTGCCCCCTGCATCGTCGGAATCTACCGGCACCAGTGCCCAGGCATTGGTTGATAATCCCGGCTTCACCTCCGCCCTCTCGCGTGCGCTGAAGCGTCGCTAAGCTCGAAATGAATCGCCTGTTTTTTTCCGGTCTGTTGCTGGCCCTCCTGCTCGCCTTGCCCGAGCTGTCTGTCGCGCAGGCAACCTTACCGGCCCTGACTTCCACTCCGGGCGCAGACGGCAGCCAAACCTGGTCGTTCAATGTGGAG
>JAJUJD010000108.1 GCA_029267315.1 Alcaligenaceae bacterium | reverse complement strand
TGACCGGCTTGGCGGGGATGCCGCGGCGCGTACACAGCTACTCTGTGGAATCTGGCTGGGATCTCCTCAACCTGGTGTCTTCCATAGGTGGCTTCATGCAGGCCGTGGGCTTCGCTGTATTCGTCATCGATATCGTCATGCATATCCGTGTCGGCCGCGTCGCCCCGCGCAACCCCTGGGGAGCGGGAACATTGGAATGGGCCATGCCCACACCCGCACCTTCATATAACTTCGCGAGCATTCCTGAAGTGCGCGATGTACACCCTCTGTGGGAGCACCCCGAAATTCCTGATGATGCGGCAGCGGGGAAATATTGGCTTTCCGAACCGGCGGGAGGACAGCGCCTGACGCTGTCGGTGGAGGTGAGCAGCGGCCGACCTGAGAACGTTATTGTGCTGCCCGGCTCCAGTTGGTGGCCGCTGCTTGCTGCGCTCGCGACTGCAGGTTTCTTCACTGGCGTGCTGCTGAAGTTCTACCTCGCAGCTTTGTGCGCGCTGGCCATCACGATTGCCTTGTTTTTGTGTTGGGCGTGGGCCAACGGCTCACGTCTGGACGTGGGTGAAATAGAAGCGAATGCGGGTGTTCATCTGCCCTTGCACTTCGAATACTCCGACGGGGCCCCCGGGTGGCATGGAACAGTCTATACGCTTGTTGCAGACGCGGCGGTACTGGGCTCGCTATTGTTCGGCGCCATCTATCTGTGGGTGCTGGCCCCCAACTGGCCGCCTCCTGTTCTGGCGCAGGTGCCGGTTGCGGTGCTGCCGGGGCTTGCGATTGCCTGGGCTCTGGCCTTCGTGGGGTCCCGAATCGCTCAGTCGCTGATGGGTGCAGAGCCGCGGAACGTGCGTGCCACAGCAGGCCTCGGTTTGCAGGGGCTCGCGCTACTGGTCGCCCTCGGGCTAGTGGCCTGGGGCTTGGCCGGCTTGCCGGCGGCTGGCGACCACGCCCAATATGCCTTGTGTTCTGCGCTACTTTGGTACGCTGCCATTCATCTAGGCATCGCGCTCATCATGACGGGCTTCCTAAAGTTACGCTGGCGTGCTGGCTTTGTATCGGCGAGGCGCACACTTGAACCGCGTGTAGTCGGCCTATTCGTTCACTACAGCTTTGGCGCAAGCCTGCTGTGTGCGGGGCTGGCGGCGTTAATGGGCCGTTGATCATTTGCAAATATTCCAGCGTCCCGGCATGCTAAACCTCTTATCTTACTGATTGTTTCTTGCTGCGCGGGTGAGCATGGTGGATGTGGTTTTTCGGCTGCTGGGGGGCATAGGCCTGTTCCTGCTCGGCATGGCCTTACTGTCGGACGGGCTGGTCGGGTTTGCGGGCGCTGCTTTACGCCGGTATTTGCTGCGGTTTACCGGTACCCCATGGAGGGCCTTCACCTCCGGGGCGATGACAACCATACTCATACAGTCCTCCACTGCCACCACCGTCACCTTGATTGGCTTCGTGAGTGCCGGCCTCATTGCCTTCTCCCAGGCAATCGGCGTGGTGATCGGGGCCAGTTTGGGTACCACCGCGACGGGCTGGTTCGTGGCAAGTCTCGGCTTGAAGGTGAACTTGGGTTATTACACCCTGCCTTTGATCGGGCTGGGCGCGTTCTTGCGTGTATTAGGCCGGGGAAGATGGAGGCATATGGGCCTGGCCTGTGCTGGGTTCGGCATGCTGTTCCTGGGCCTATCAGGCATGCAGGAAGGGATGCAAGGGCTTGCTGACGATTTCGACTTCAAGAGTCTGCCTTCCTCAGGCGTGGGCGCACATGTGCTGGCAATGCTGGTTGGAGTGCTGCTCACCACACTGCTGCAGTCGTCCACGGCAGCGGTCGCCACTACGCTGACTGCCCTGCACGCAGGAACGGTGGGTATGGAGCAGGCAGCTGCCATTGTGGTGGGGGCGGCCATCGGCACCACACTGACTGGGGCCCTCGTCACCATTGGCGGGACGGTGGCGGCCAAGCGCACTGCACTGGCCCACATCCTTTTCAATCTGGGAAGCGGCTTGGTGGCCATTTTGCTGCTGCCCGTGTTTTTGGGCTTGCTGGACTGGCTGCACGAACATGCAGGGCTGGAGGCCGGTGCCATGAGTCTGGCAGTTTTCCACACCCTGTTCATTGCCGTGGGGGTGGCCCTGTTCATGCCGGTGGTGGGCCGTTTCGAAAAATTAGTGGCGCGGCTGCTTCCAGAGCAGAAACAGGATATGGGCCGACATCTGGATGTGAGCTCTCTGGGCGTGCCCTCTGTGGCTTTAGAAGCCTCGCAACGTTCACTGGAATCCATCACTCATCAGCTGGTGGAAGTTCAGCGCAGCCTGCTGAGCCGGCCTATGGACGAAACGCTGAAGCAAATATTGCTGCGCGCCCACGAAGGCCTGAATGAAGCGTTGCAGTTCATCGCCCGTCTGCCACCACTGGAACACGACCCTGTATTGCATCGCCAGAGGGTTGCGCAGTTGCATGCGATTGATCATTTGCTTCGCCTCTGCGGACGCCTGCAGAATGAGTCGGACCTGGTGCATCAGGGCTCAGAAGATGATTTGGCCAAGGTGAAGGAACAAATGGCCCAGATGTTGTCGTTGGTGCATGACGGCCTGGATGGACGCGCCGACCCGGACTGGCAGGATGCGCTGCAACGGAAGGGGGCAACCCTGAGCGTTGCTGTTCAAAGCGTGCGCGCCCGGTTGCTGGAATCGGATGGCATCGATGGCGGGCTGGCCCGGGCCTTGCAGCTGACAGATGCTCTGCGTTCGCTCGAGCGTGCAAGCACTCACGTGCTGAGGGTTTGCCATTATTTGCTGGAAGGTAGACAGGCACCGGTTGATGTTCCTGTCGTGTGAGCAATGCGGACATGATATGACCCGCGATTGGGTTCATGCTATCTTCGCCATGGCGCTTCACGCCGCATGAACATGACCGAATTCAATTCTTCACCTGAAAACCGACAGACCGAACAAAACGCCCCGGCAACTGAGGCGGGGCTGCATGTCGAGCTGGTGGCAGTCATTGTGGCTGTCACCCAGGGCATGCCACGCGTCCTGGTGAGAGACGCCGATCATGCGCTACCTGCGGGCGCCTTCGAATTTTCGCATCGATCCCTGCAGGCGGGTCTGCGCGCATGGGTGGAGCGCCAGACCCACCATCCGTTGGGCTACGTGGAGCAGCTCTACACCTTTGCTGATCGTGACCGTGCCAATGCGGCCGGACAGCGTATCGTCTCGGTCAGCTATTTGGGCCTCACACGAGAAAAAACGCCTGGCCCGGGCGAAACTGCCAACTGGCAGGACTGGTACCGTTATTTTCCCTGGGAAGACTGGCGGGAGGGGCCGCCGGAGCTTGTAACTACGGAGATCTTGCCACGGCTTAAGGAGTGGGTACAGTCGGCCGAAGACGGCGCTACACGCGAGCGGCGGCGCAGAAGGGTGGGGCTTACGTTCAGCACGGACCCGGACAGCTGGAACGAAGAACTGGTGTTGCAGCGCTACGAGTTGCTGTATGAAGCGGCTTGTGTGCCCGAGGCATTGCGACGGCTTCGGGAAGCTCCGCCAGGCGTGGTGCCGGGCACAGCCATGCCTCATGACCACCGGCGCATTCTGGCCACGGCCATGGCGCGTTTACGCGCGAAGATTCGCTACCACCCTGTGGTGTTCGAGCTCATGCCCCAGCGCTTCACCCTTCTGCAATTGCAACAGGCCTTTGAAGCGGTGGCGGGGCGCCTGCTGCACAAGCAGAATTTCAGGCGGTTCATCGAGCAGCAGGCGTTGGTGGAAGAAACCGGCGCCATGGAGCGAGGCGTGGCAGGCCGCCCCGCCAAATTATTCCAGTTCCGGCGCGATGTCATGGTGGACCGCGCCATAGCAGGAAGCAAACTGCCATTGGCACGCTAGACGTGCTCACATATTTCAGTCCTGAACTTGACGACCTTTATGCTCAGGTTTAGCATAATGAAAACTGCGCCGGCGGGGCTTTGAACGTATAAAGCTCATCCGGCTTTTGCTAACCGTACAATATACTCAATATGAGCATAATTAGCGAAGTGCCGGCCCGTACGGCCGAGCAGTCTGACCTGCTGGAAGTAGCGCTGCCGGAAATTCCGCCACTGGCAGATGTGTTGCTGGAGCCATTGGTTCGCAACACGCTTCAGGAAGATCTGGGCAGGGCGGGAGACCTCACCAGTAATTACATCATTCCCGTTGAGGCCCGTGCATCCCTGCGTCTCGCCGCACGCGAACGCGGTGTGGTCGCCGGCCTTGATTTGGCCAGGCTCGCCTTCCGTCTCATGGACCCGGCGATCAAATTTCTACCGCTGATGCGTGATGGCCAGCGCCTGAGCCCGGGCGACATCATTGCAACGGTGGAAGGCCCGGCACGTGCAATTCTCTCTGCAGAGCGCACTGCACTGAATTTCCTTGGCCACCTGAGCGGAGTAGCTACCGCCACGGCACGCATCGCTGATGTGATTCGTCCGTTCGGCGTCAAGGTGACCTGCACTCGCAAGACTCTTCCTGGTTTGCGCATGGTGCAGAAGTATGCAGTGCGGGTGGGGGGAGGAAGTAACCACCGCTATGGGCTGGATGACGCCATTCTGATCAAGGACAACCATGTTGCGGTGGCCGGCGGTGTGCGCCAGGCCGTGGAGCGTGCACGGCAGGCCGCGGGCCATATGGTCGCCATCGAGCTTGAAGTGGACACGCTCGAACAGCTGGAAGAGGGCTTGTCAGCCGGGGCCAACATCATTCTTCTGGACAATATGTCGCCCGAAGTGCTCCGCGAAGCGGTTCGTATCGTGAATGGCCGGGCCGTTACCGAAGCTTCGGGTCGAGTCACGCTGGATACTGTGGCGGAGATCGCGAAGACGGGTGTGGATTACATCGCAGTCGGTGCAATCACTCATAGCGTCCGGGTCTTGGATATTGGCCTCGACGATGCAAACGGCGCAGCCGCCGGGGATGCCAAGGAATCCTGAAATGCTTGAAGCACGTTGCTTGCGCAGAGTGGGAGTCGGCGCGGTCGCCCTGATGGCCGCAGCCGCAGCTGTGGGTGTGGCGCGCAGCAACCATTCTGCAGAACCTGTTTCTCCTGCTTGGCCCAGCGGACCGGTCACACTGGTAGTGACATTCCCCCCGGGTGGAGGTACAGATACGCTGGCGCGTCGCCTGGCGGATCGCCTGCACCATAAGCTTGGTCAGCCCTTTGTCGTGGAAAACCGGTCGGGGGCCAGTGGGAATATTGGTGCACAGGCGGTGGCGCGCTCCAAGGCGGACGGCTACACGCTTTTGGTGGCAAACAGTTCGTATGCGATTAACCCGGCGGTGTTCAGCGAGCTGGGTTTTGATCCGGCGAACGACCTCACAGGCGTCATTAATGTCGCGTACGTGCCTTCGGTGATCGTAACCGCTGCGGATTCCCCCTGGAGCGACTTGCTGAGCGCCGTGGATGCAGGCAGAACACAAGCCAGTGAGGCCAATGTGCCGGCTTATGCTTCATGCGGCAATGGCACACCTCAACATTTGGCCGCTGGCATGTTGAATCGCAGTACGGGCTCGCAGTGGTTGCATGTGCCTTACCGAGGCTGCGGCCCTGCGCTCATCGACGTGATGTCAGGTACGGTGGGGTTGGGTGTTGTGACCGCCTCAAGCGCTTTACCGCACATTAACGCTGGTAATCTCAGAGCCTTGGCCGTGACTTCTGCCCAGCGCTCGGCATTGTTGCCGGACACACCTACCGTAGTCGAACTCGGAATCAAGGACTACGAGCTCAACCAGTGGCATGGTATGCTCGCGCCGGCGGATACGCCGGCCGACGTTCTCGCGCAAATTCGCAAGGCAGTTAGTGAGCTGCTGGCCGAGACCGCCATGCAGCAGGAACTGCGTTCCATGGGGTATGACCTGCCTCAGGAAGCACCGGAGTCCTTTCCGGACATCATCCACGCAGACTTGCAGCGGTTTGCCGAGGCTGCGCGGGGAATCGGGCTGACGATGAATTAATAGTTCAGCCACGTTCCATGGGAACGTCCCGCTGGCGACACCACTCGCTCCATGAGCCTGGGTACAGTGCCGCCCCCTGCAAACCGGCCACTTCCATTGCTAGCAGGTTGTGGCAGGCCGTCACACCTGAGCCGCACTGATTGATGACCTGCCCAGGGTCAGTATTCCCCAATAAAGACTTGAATTCTTCGCGCAGGACGTCAGCCGGTTTGAAACGACCGTCGGCTTGAAGATTGTCTTTGAAAAACCGATTACGCGCGCCTGGGATGTGTCCGCCTACAGGGTCAATGGTTTCGTTTTCCCCACGGAAGCGGTCGGGGCTACGGGCATCCAATACAAGCTTTTCGCGAGATTCAAGATTCGCCAGGACATCACCGAAGGTGACGGTAGGCATGGCGCGATGACGAAGGCCAAGCGTGCCCTGACGTACTGTGGCAGGTTCGCTGCTCAATTCGCCGCCTGAAGCCTGCCAGGCTCGCAGGCCGCCGTTCAGCACGCGCACCTTGTCATGTCCAACCCAGCGCAGCATCCACCATAGGCGGGCGGCGAAGCCAGAGTCTTCCGCGTCGTAGGCCACCACAAGGGTGTCGTCATTTGCGCCCAGAGCAGCCAGGCCATTGGCGAACGCCTGTGGATCTGGCAGTGGATGCCGCCCATTCATGCCAGTGGTGGGTGCACTCAATAAATCGCCCAGGTCGGCATACACTGCACCAGGAATGTGCCCTTGCTCGTAGGCGGTTCGCCCGGCGGCTGGATCAGTGAGGGCATAGCGGCAATCGGCCACCAGCAAGTTAACTTGATTTTGCTTGATGAGCTCGCCTAGCTCGGTGGCTTCGATAAGCGGTTGATGGGACATTCACATTCCTCCAGTGAGTACTAACCATGCGGCTGCAGCAATCAAGCAAGCGTATCAGATCAGGAAGAAAGTTTGGTGCGTACCTAGTTATCACGGGCGGCATAGATGCCGCCTTAAGCGGCCGTCCGGGCAGATTCCATCACTTCCGCGGTAAAAATTTCCAGAAGATGGCTGCTGCGGTGAGGCCCAGGGCGCTTGCAGTAAACAGGCCAGACGCCAGGCCCGCCGCACCGGCGACCGTCGAAACGAGCAATGGTCCGCCGCAAGACCCTGTATCCGTCATGAAGCGCCATAAACCTAAAAACTGCGGCCTTGCGTGGGATGGCGAGGCATCCGCGCCAATGGTCATGACCAGCCCCGAGCCGATTCCATTGCCGAAACCCAGCAGCAGCGTCACCAGCAGGAAAGACAGAAAGCCAGTGGTGAACGGCATTAAACCCAGGGCAATAGACATGATCACCATGCACGGTACGGCCACCCAAAGACGGCCGTAGCGGTCCATGATCTTCCCCGCTGGATAGAAGAGCAGCATGTCAATTGCGCCCATGGCGCCGTAGACCAGCGACACCGTTGCGGCGTCCAGCGCAATGTGTGTCGCCCACAGGGGTATCACGATCTGGCGGCTTCCCCTGATTGCGGCGACGAGCATGCACCCGAAGCCGAGGGTGAGAAAACTGCGTCGGTAGTCTCGCCACACAGCGCTCATCTTCTTGCTGCGCGGTGGATCGGCACTGTCCGCTGCGGCCTGTCCAGCGCTTGCGCCTGTCTGGGCTGGTGCTGGCAGATCCGGCAAGGTGAACGCCAGTGCCCCTGCGGCCGCAGCAGCGGCCGTGGCCAGCCAGTACGCACCTTCAGGGCCCATCAACTGCATGATGCCGGCACTGATAAATGGACCGGCGAAAAGCCCCACACGCATGACGCCTCCCAATGTGGAAAGCGCGCGTGCACGCATTGCCACCGGAACAGCCTCAGTAAGGTAAGTCTGACGAGCTAGCAGAAACACGGCCAAGGCCATGCCGATCATGAAAACCCCGGCCGCCAGTGTGAGCAGTGTCGTCGCACTGATACACAACAAGAGAGCGAAGATGGTGAACAAAGCAGCGCCAGTCATGGAAAGGCGCTCGCCGAACCGGGCGGTGAGCAGTGCTGCCGGAATGTTGTTTACCAAGGCACCGACACCAATCAGCGCCACGATGATGCCTGCTTCGGCAATCGATGCGCCGAGATTACGGGCGGTCAGTGCCAGGATGGGATATATCGCTCCTTCCACCATTCCGAAAAGCAGCGACGGGCCGTAGGCGGGGACGGCAATTTTTCTTAGGCTGAAGTTGCTGGATGAGGACACAATGAAGCTGTGAAAAGTGATGCCGAGCGCGGGTAAATGACGAACCGGCAAACGAGATGAACCACGGGTTTGGACGGGCGCGCGACGAAGCGCCGCGAATGCGAAAAGCAGAGTATCACAGCCTACCCCACAGAATCCTGAAGGCTGCCGATGCAGTTCTGATTGCATCAGATCGCAAGCAAAGATAAGATTTATTTAATATATATCTTTTAAGGAATCAGCATGGATATCGAGCGCTTCAAACACCAACATGTGGACATTCTTCAGCGGATCGATGAGCTCCGCTCACTCGCGCGCAGTGGCATAGAAAACAATGCAATGACCATCGCTCAGCGCGTCGCCGAACTAGGCAAGCTGGTTTCCCTGCACCTGGCCATCGAAGACAGAATCATGTACCCAACGGTGCGCAAGGCTGCCGACCCCGCCCTGGCCGCCATGGGCGCGGCTTATCAGGAGGAAATGAAAGGCATCGCCAGCCGGTACCTGCGCTTTACTCAACGCTGGTCTAAAGCCGAGCACGTTGCCAGCCAGCCAGAAGATTTCCGTTCCGCCGCCAATACGGTGCTCAAGGATGTTTACCTACGAATGCAACGCGAGAACCATGAGTTTTACCCGGCCATCGAGACACTGTGACCAATAGCGCGGCAGCGTTTAGTTGCCCCGGGCCTCGGACTGATGTCACGCTTAGATGCGCAAACCGGGTAGTAAACGGGGGGTGGTATAGGCTTCCTGCCCACCGGCAATGAGTAATTAAAACAAGCCGAGTTGCCGGGCCTGACCGGGCGGCCGGAAGCTGGAGATATCCAACGAAATGCGCTGCTGATTCAGGCCGGTGCGCGCACAGATGCGTGCGAAACGCTGCCGCAGCATATTGGCATGTACGCCGTTGCCGCGCATGCGCTGACTGAAGTCGGGGTCGTAGTCGCGCCCACCGCGCATGGTTTGCAGTAGATTCATTACATGGGCCGCTTTCATGGGGTAATGAGCGTGCAACCATTCCCTGAACAGGCCGGCTACTTCCCGGGGCAGGCGCAGCAGTATGTACGTGGCCTCAAGTGCGCCGGCTTCAGCCGCCGCGATAGCGACGCGTTCCAGTTCGTGGTCGTTCAAGGCGGGGATAACTGGTGCAATGATGACGCTCACAGGGATGCCAGCTTGCCGTAGTGCTCGTACGGCTTGTAGCCTGGCTTCAGGCGTGGCGGCGCGCGGTTCCATGCGGCGGGCAAGTTCCCGGTTCAACGTGGCGATAGAAATGGACACGCGTACAAGACGGCGGCGGGCGAGCCGGGAAAGCAGTGGGATGTCGCGCGTGATCAGAGTGGACTTCGTCGTGATGCTGACGGGGTGGTTAAATTCGTCGAAAACTTCCAGTAGGGCTGCGGTAATGCGCAAGCGCCTTTCTATGGGTTGGTAAGGGTCGGTGTTGGTGCCCATCGCAATCAGCTTGGGAACATAGCCATTGCGCGCCAATTCCTTGCGCAGGACTTCCGGGGCATTCGATTTAGCATAGAGACGGGTTTCGAAATCCAGCCCGGGAGAAAGGTCTAGATAGGCATGGCTAGGCCGGGCATAGCAGTAGATGCAGCCGTGTTCGCAACCACGGTAGGCGTTCACGGATTGGTCGAAGGGGATGTCGGGTGATGTATTGCGGGAAATAATGCTGCGTGCACGTTCTGCGCTGACGGTAGTCGGCGGGCGTGGAGGTTCGGGCGGAACCGGTATTTGTTCCTGAGGTTCGGCATGCGCAGATTGTGGAGCAATGCGCTCATGGGGTGAGACTGCAGAAGCGAACGACGCCCAGTCGTCAAAGAAAGCTTCGCGCGTGTACGAAGCAAAGCGCGGGGTTTGATTGGAGAGGCTGCCCCGACCCTTGATGGGAACGACCTGCATAGTAGCTGCTCCATGTACTGTATAAACATACAGTACCTTGTCGCTGGCAAAAATGCAAGAGAAATGAAAACGGCCCCCGTGCTTCATGGGGGCCGTGTAGAAATAAGGTTTTAGCGGAAGTCCTCAGA
>JAJUJD010000004.1 GCA_029267315.1 Alcaligenaceae bacterium | reverse complement strand
TGGGTGATGAGTCGGGCAAAGTACGCGGACTGCGTTTCAGCGATGGTTCGGAAGTCGCCGCTGATCTGGTGGTCATGGCCGTCGGCATCCGGCCCAATACGCAGTTGGCGGAACAGGCTGGCATTCATACTGACAGGGGTATTGTCGTCAGTGACACCATGCAGACCTTCGACCCTAGCATCTATGCGGTGGGCGAATGTGTCTCGCATCGTGGTATCGCATACGGGCTGGTGGCACCACTTTTCGAGCAAGCAAAAGTCGCTGCCAACCATCTGGCTCAGTTCGGGATTGGCCGCTATGCGGGCAGTGCCGTGTCCACCAAACTGAAGGTCACGGGCATTGACGTCTTTTCTGCCGGCGACTTCAACGGTGATACCCAGGCCGAATGCATTACTTTTGCCGACCCCGCCGCCGGCGTATACAAGAAACTTGTCGTCAAAGACGATCGTCTGGTAGGTGCCTGCCTGTACGGCGATACCGCCGACGGTGCCTGGTATTTCCGTCTGATTCGCGAAGGTCGGGCCATCGGTGAGCTGCGCGAACATCTCATGTTTGGGGAAAGCGCAGCCAGTGACACGGGGCTGGCGGGGGAGAGCAGCGTCGGCAGCATGCCCGATACCGCGGAGGTTTGCGGTTGCAATGGCGTGACCAAAGGCACCATCGTTCAGGCGATCCGGGAAAAGGGCTTGTTCACGCTCGACGAGATTAAGAAACACACCAAGGCGTCCAGTTCTTGCGGGTCATGTTCCGGTCTGGTTGAACAGATTCTGATCAATTGTGTTGGCGGCGCTGCGGACATCAAACCCAAGGGCGAAAAACCGATCTGTGGCTGTGGCGACTACACCCACGGTCAGATCCGCAAGGCGATCCGGGAACAGCACCTGACATCAATTTCAGAAACGATGCGCTTTCTGGAATGGCGCACGCCGGATGGCTGCGCCACGTGTCGTCCGGCATTGAACTATTACGTGACTTCAACCTGGCCCGGAGAGGCTCAGGACGACGGCCAGTCCAAGTTGGTCAACGAGCGCGTCCACGCCAACATCCAGAAAGATGGCACGTACTCGGTCGTGCCCCGCATGTGGGGTGGAGTGACCAGTCCAGCGGAGCTGCGCCGCATTGCCGACGTTGCCGAGAAATATCAGGTTCCCATGGTCAAGGTTACGGGCGGCCAGCGCATCGACTTGCTGGGAGTGCGAAAGGACGACCTGCCGCATGTCTGGAAGGAACTCGACATGCCCTCCGGCCACGCCTATGGAAAGAATCTGCGTACCGTAAAGACCTGCGTGGGCAAGGAGTTCTGCCGATTCGGCACACAGGATTCGACTTCCATGGGCATATCCCTTGAGAAGACCCTTTTCGGCATGAGCAGCCCGCATAAGGTCAAACTGGCCGTATCCGGTTGCCCGCGCAACTGCGCGGAATCCGGGATCAAGGACATCGGCATTATTGCGGTGGAATCCGGCTGGGAAATTCACGTAGGCGGAAATGGCGGCATCAAGACCGAAGTCGCGCAGTTCTTTGCCAAGGTACAGACCCCGGAGGAAGTGCTGGAGTATTGCGGGGCCTTCCTGCAGCTGTATCGCGAGGAAGCCTTTTATCTGGAGCGCACCTGCCACTATCTGGCTCGGGTTGGCCTGGATCACGCCAAGGAAAAGGTCGTGCAGAACGCTGCCAACCGAGCTGAACTTTACGCGAGGCTCAAGTTCGCCCTGTCGTTTGTCACCGACCCTTGGGCTGAGCGTATTCCCGCTACGCCCGCGCGCCGCGAATTCGAACCATTGACTGTCTAAGGCATGCCATGAGTACCGTAATTTCTTCCTGCAACTGGGTCTCCGTCTGCCATGTTGATGAAGTACCTATCCAGGGGTCACGCGTGGTTCAGCATCGGTCCGCCCCGGACATCGCAGTATTCAAAGCCGTGGACGGCCATGTGTTCGCGCTGGTTGATCGCTGTCCGCATAGAGGCGGCCCGCTGTCATCCGGCCTCATCCATGGGCACTCGGTGACCTGCCCTTTGCACAGCTGGAATATTGATCTGGAGAGCGGTCAGGCGCTCGCACCGGATGAGGGCTGTGCACGCAAGGTCCCGGTGAAGATCGAGGACGACATGGTCCATTTGGATTTAGGCGGGCTCTGACATGCATGCTGTCAGTGCTCCGCCAGAAGAGCCCGTCCGGGAAAGTGTGGCATCGGTGTGCTGCTATTGTGGCACCGGCTGCGGTGTGCGTGTCCATGTCCAGAACGGACAGGTCACGAGCATCAGCGGCGATGAGTCGCATCCTTCGAGCCGGGGCAGGCTCTGCAGCAAGGGCATGGCGCTCGCCGCTACCGTGCGGGATGACGATAGCAGGGTGCTGGGAGCACAGGGGCGTACGCAGAAGGACGCGGAGCGGCGTCCCATCGCACTGAGCGATGCATACGAACTCGCGGCCGCGAAACTTGCGGAAGTGATACGCCGCGATGGACCAGATGCCGTCGGCTTCTATCTGTCGGGTCAGCTTCTGACAGAAGACTACGCCGTCTTCAACAAGTTTGCTCGGGGGCTTGTCGGTACCAACAATATCGATACTAATTCGCGCTTGTGCATGTCCAGCGCCGTCATGGGTTACAAGCTCACGCTCGGCGCAGATGCTCCACCTGCCTGCTATGAGGATCTGGATCATGCCGATACCGTGCTGATCGCAGGTTCGAATATGGCCTACGCGCATCCCGTTCTCTACCAGCGGCTGGCCGTGGCCAGGGAAAAGCGTCCGGAAATGAAGGTGGTGGTAATCGACCCGCGCCGTACATCTACCTGTGACCTGGCCGACCTGCATTTGCCGATAGCGCCAGGCACCGACGTGGCACTATTTCACGCCATGCTGAATGTGCTGGTCTGGGACGATCTGATCGATAAGGCCTACATAGAGAACCATACCCAAGGATTCGAAGCCCTGAAGCGCCGCATCCACGAATTCACACCCAATGCCGTGGAACGGATCTGTGGCATTCCCGCGGCGGACATCATCCGCTGTGCACATTGGTTCGGCCGAGCCAAGTCGGCGCTCTCGCTCTACACCATGGGGCTGAACCAGTCCAGCAGCGGGACGGACAAAAATGCGGCTCTCATTCATCTGCATCTGGCCACAGGGCAGCTGGGTCGGCCTGGAAGCGGTCCATTTTCCCTGACGGGACAGCCCAATGCCATGGGCGGGCGCGAGGCGGGAGGCATGGCCACGTTGCTGCCGGGCCATCGTGACCCGAAAGAAGCAAGCCACCGTGCGGAAGTCGCCGCAATCTGGGGCGTGCATTCACTGCCCGAAACACCCGGCCTTCCGGCGCTGGAGATGTTCGATGCCGTACTGGATGGACGAATCAAGGTGTTGTGGATTGCGGCCACCAACCCAGCGCAATCCCTGCCCAATCAGGCGAAAGTGCGGGCAGCACTGGCGAAAGCTGAGATGGTCATTGTGCAGGAAGCGTTTGTTGGAACCGAGACGCTTGCCTATGCTGACCTTATTCTGCCGGCTGCCACCTGGCCTGAGAAAAGTGGAACCGTGACGAACTCAGAACGGAGGATCAGCCGTGTGCGCGCGGCTATTCGACCGCCAGGGGATGCTCAGCCCGACTGGAAGCTGGTGTGTGAAGTGGCGAAGCGGCTTGCTACGAAGATTGCGCCGGAGAAACGGTCACTCTTTGACTATTCTGGCGAAGCGGCCATCTTTGCCGAACACGTTGCAACCACGGCGGGCCGAGATCTGGATTACAGCGCACTGGATTACGACGTTCTCGAGGCTCAGGGCCCGCAGCAATGGCCGTATCGGGCTGGGGCGGTCGAATCAAAGCGGCTTTACGCAGACGGCCTGTTTCCGACGGCCAGTGGTCGGGCGCGCTTTCTGGACGTCGCCTATACGGCGGTGGCAGACGCTGTATCGGCGCAGTTTCCCGTTGCTCTGACCACCGGACGCTTGCGCGACCAGTGGCACACTATGACACGTACCGGACTTGTACCGGCACTGACGCGTCATGAAGAAATGCCTCAGCTACATCTGCACCCACTCGACATGCGGCGATTCCGTTTGAACGAGCAAGGCCTTGCCAGAGTGAGGTCGAGACGCGGGGAGGTATATCTGCCTGCGGCGTCGGACGATTCCGTCAAACCAGGGCAGGCCTTCATACCCATGCACTGGGGCAGCGCATTCCTGTCCGGCAATGGCGTCAATGCACTGGCCAATGACGCGCGGGACCCCATTTCCCGCCAACCGGAGCTCAAGCATAGTGCGGTCCGCATCGAGCCGGCAGCATTCGCCTGGCAGGCCGTTGCCTGGCTGCGAGGAGGCATAGCGTCCCTACGAGCACGTTTGAACCATTGGCTGCTCGTATTTCCCTATGCGGTCATCGTTCCCACTGCCTTGGGCGGCGAGGGTGTAAGACTGCACCTGGGAGCCCATGAGCCGCCGGACACTGCCACGCTGGAACGTTTGCTCGCAGAACTGAGCCTAGACCACGCCGATATGGCCTTCGACGATCCCGCCCGTGGGCGGCTACGTCGACTCCGTCGAGATGGGCAGAGCCTTGTGGCTTTTCTGTTGGCTGGCGACATCCGTGCACAGGATGCCTTACTGGCGTGGGCCCAAAGTGGTATGCCGCCGGAAAACCCCGCACTGGTACTGGCCGGACGAGGCCCGACAGTGAGACGCGCCAGCGTAGTCTGCACGTGTGAAAACGTGAGTGACGCCGCGCTGGAGCAGGCGATCGCCGAGGGTCAGGATCTGGATCAGCTCAAGGCGAATCTGAAATGCGGCACGGGATGTGGCTCTTGCGTACCGCAGATCAAGCAAATGATTCAGCGAGCCAAATCGAGGGAGCACGCAGCATGATGACCTATACCCAAGCCAAGATACCTCGCAGTCCGGGCAAAGTATGGTTGATTGGAGCAGGGCCCGGTGACCCGGACCTTCTCACAATCAAAGCGGCACGTGTGCTGAGGACATGTACCGTATGGTTGGTGGACGACCTCGTCAGCCCCGAAATCCTTGAGCTGGCGGACGCGGGCACACGAATTGTGAACGTGGGCAAGCGGGGTGGCTGCCCATCGACTTCACAGTCCTTCATTCTTCGCCTCATGGCCAGTTACGCGAATCAAGGCCATACCGTGGCGCGCCTGAAAGGTGGAGATCCTTTCATTTTCGGACGTGGTGGCGAGGAAATGGAATGGCTGAACCAGCAGGGAATACCGGTCGATAGCGTCAGTGGCATCACGGCCGGGCTCGCAGTAGGCAGCGCCCTGGGCATGCCCCTGACTCATCGCCGATTGGCGCGCGGGGTAACCTTGGTAACGGCACACACGGTGGATGGCTCGCGGCCCGACTGGCAGGCGCTTGCCCAGAGCGGACTGACCATCATCTGCTATATGGGTATCAGCCAGGTTGACACCCTTACGGCCGAATTGCAGCTGGCCGGCTTTCCGAGTGATCTGCCCGTGGCGGTGGTCCAGCAGGTCACGTGCGGCGGCCAACGACACATCACCACGACGTTGGCTGAGCTCGCGGAAGACGTGCGGCGGCACACTATGGCTAGCCCTTCTGTCATTATTCTGGGTGCGGTCGCGGCGCATCAGTGCAAGCCAGGCGAACACCCCACGTTTGCCGACCCTGTAGACACCCTGGCATCGATTTTGCCTTTAGAGGCTGTCTATAGTCATTGAGGCGCGCCACCTTCGGGGGCAGCGCCGAAGGAAAGAATATGAAGAAGATACTTCTGGGCGCTGGAGCGATAGCTGTGGTGGCGGTTCTGGCTGGTTGTGCCTCAAAGCCGGCAGCCTTGCCGACCCAGACCGGCGTGGACCTGCAGAAATATACGGGTGTCTGGCATGAACAGGCGCGTCTGCCCAACAGCTTTCAGAAACATTGCGCCGGTGATGTGCAGGCGGAATATTCCTTGAATACGGATGGCACGCTGAAGGTGGTGAATCAGTGCCGCGAGAGCGACGGCTCCATGAAGCGCGCCGAGGCCGTGGGAAGGCTGGCGGAATCTGGCCCGCAGGCGGATCCGGCGAAGCTGGAAGTGCGTTTCGCACCTGCCTGGACCAGTTGGTTGCCTATGGTGTGGGGCGACTACTGGATCCTCCGCCTGGACGACGATTATTCTTACTCTCTGGTAGGTACGCCCGACCGCAAGTACCTGTGGGTGTTGACCCGTGACAAGAATGCCGATGGTCAACGCGTGCAAGCCTTGCTAGATTACGCTGGAACGCTGGGCTTTCCGGTCGAAGAAGTGATTCGCAGCAACTAGCCGCCCATGCGCTCGGCAATGCGCTGCCGGTTCAGCCGCAGCGCCTCTTCATCTGGTCGCCAGTCGTTCCAGAATTTGTCCGGTATGTCTGGGAACTGTTCCCGGCGAACCCCGTCGAAACTGGGCTTATAGCCACGACGCTTCATCTCCGTCACCAGATCCTGGTGGCGCCGGACCAGATAGCCCAAGCGTGTGTAGAAAAAAAGCATGTGCCCCTTGCCCAAAGTGTATCTTTCGGGCTGTACGAACGCGCCTCTTGCTGCCGCCTTGCCTGCCAGGGCGAACACGCGCGGCAATTCGCGGTATTCGGCAACAAGGTGTGGGCCACTCAGTTCCTCTACGGGTACGCAATTAATACGGGTCATGCCAGGAAAAAATTCTGCGTTGATAGAATAGGAGGCTTCCGCGGAGTCATTCCAAATAACCGGAAGTTCTAAGTTAACGCGAAATTGCGTCAGATCATCATGTTAAATTCTGCCGTCCCTTGGCCTGGAGCGGCTATCCAGCCCCTATAGAGAGCCCCCGCCTTGATTGTCCTTGAAAACCTGCGCAAAACATATGCGACGCCGCATCGGGTATCCCATGCGCTCGCGGGCGTGAGTCTGCGCATCGAGCGCGGTGAAATATTCGGCATCATTGGTCGATCGGGAGCAGGGAAGAGCACGCTGATTCGCATGCTGAACTTGCTTGAGCGTCCCACTGAAGGCCGGGTGCTGATCGACTCAGAGGATATCACTGCCTACGACGAGGCACGCCTGCGCACCTTCCGACAGACTGTGGGCATGGTCTTCCAGCACTTCAACCTGCTGACCAGCAGAACGGTGCTGGACAATGTCTGTTTCCCACTGCGCCTGGCGGGTCTGAGCCGGGCGCAACAGCGTGAACGGGCTGCCGAGGTTCTAGCTCTGGTCGGGCTGTCTGAGCATGCCAATAAATACCCTCGACAACTCTCGGGGGGGCAACAGCAACGGGTGGGCATCGCGCGGGCGCTCGCCAGCAAACCGCGACTGCTGCTATGCGACGAAGCGACTTCCGCACTCGACCCGGAAACGACGCAATCGATTTTGCGCTTGCTCATCGACATTAATCGCGATCTGGGCTTGACCATCGTGCTCATCACACACGGCATGGATGTCATACGCACGGTGTGCGATAAGGTCGCCGTCATAGATGCGGGCAAGATCGTGGAACAGGGCCCCGTTATGGATGTATTCCTCCATCCCCAGCATCCGGTCACCCAGTCGCTGCTCTCAGAAAGCGGCATGGACGCCGAAGGCTGGCGAGATATGGCTCAGGGTATGCAGGGCGAACTCTTGCGATTGAGCTTCCGCGGCGCTACCACTTTGCAACCGCTGCTCACGCGGGTGAGCAGGGAACTGAACGTGGATTTCAGCATCTTGCAGGGTTCGGTCGGCCGCATCAAAGACACGCCCTACGGGCAGCTGGTGGTGGCCGTGCAGGGTGACGCCGACGCATGCGCGCGGCTGCCCCAGCTACTGCGCGACCAAGGCGTTGAATGCGAGGAGTTGCAGCGATGAATTTCGGTGACATCGACTGGGCGCTCATAGGCGAAGCGACCATAGACACCTTGCTGATGACCGGGTTTTCACTGCTTTTCACCGTCATCATCGGTCTGCCGTTGGGCATTCTGCTGTTTCTGACCAGCCCGCGCCAGATGCTGGCAAATACGCCGGTCTACCAAGTGCTTTCGTTCATTGTGAACGTCTTGCGCTCGGTACCTTTTCTCATTTTATTGATCGTCATGATCCCGGTCACACGGGTTGTGGCGGGGACGTCGCTGGGTGTGGAGGGAGCGGTTCCCCCTCTAGTTGTCAGTGCAGCACCATTTTTCGCGAGGCTGGTCGAGAACGTACTGCGCGAACTGGACCCTGGAGTGTCCGAAGCATGCCGTGCAATGGGGGCCAATTCCCGTCAGACTGTGCTGCTGGCCTTATTGCCCGAGGCCATGACGGGAATTGTCGCCGCTGTGGTGGTCACGGCCATCGCACTGGTGGGCTATTCCGCCATGTCGGGTGTCATCGGAGGCGGTGGCCTGGGTGATCTGGCCGTGCGCTTTGGGTACCAGCGCTACCAGTCGGATGTCATGGTGGTGACGGTGGTGATTCTCGTCATCATGGTGCAACTGCTGCAAGTGTTCGGCGACCGCTTGGTCGCCCGACTCAATCGTAAGTAAGTCCTCAATTGGAGATACAAACATGTCGTTGAAGAAGTTCGCCCCTGTCGCAGCGATCGCCCTGTCTGCGCTCTTTGCTGCCTCTGCCGCTCAGGCTGAGAAACTCAGTGTGGCGGCAACGCCTGTGCCTCACGCTGAGCTGCTGGAATTCGTCAAACCTGCCCTGGCCAAAGAGGGCGTGGAGCTGGAAATCAAGGTGTTCACTGACTATGTGCAGCCGAACGCTCAGGTAGTCGACGGCGCGCTCGATGCCAATTTTTTCCAGCATAAGCCTTACATGGACACCTATAACCAGGAGCGCAAGACTGATCTGGTATCGGTCGGCCTGGTTCATGTTGAGCCCTTCGGTGCCTATTCCAGCAAGATCAAGAGCATTGACGAGCTGAAGGAAGGCGCCCAAGTTGCTCTTCCCAACGATCCTTCCAATGGCGCACGCGCCCTGCTGTTGCTGCAGTCCCAGGGCCTGATTAAGCTAAAGGATCCGGAAAACCTACTGGCCACGGCCCGTGATGTGGTCGAGAACCCCAAGAAGTTGCGTTTCCGCGAGCTCGAGGCTGCCACACTGCCGCGTGTGCTTCCCGACGTGGACATTGCTCTGATCAACACCAACTACGCGCTGGAAGCCGGTTTGAATCCGACGGCAGATGCACTGTTCATTGAAGGCGAAGACTCCCCGTACGCCAATCTCGTGGCTACCACTGCAGCCAAAAAGGACGACGCCCGCGTGCAGAAGCTGGTGAAGGCGTTGCAGACGGATGAGGTTCGCAATTACATCCAGAGCCAGTACAAAGGTTCCATCGTACCGGCCTTCTGAAGGAATCGGTTACGATAAGCTCTATCCCGCCGTTGTCACGAGCGACGGTGGGGCACATAATCTCATCCACGAGAACGCACAAGGAGACAACATGTCGAAGAACCTTTACAAGACTTTGGCCGCCCTCACGTTGGCGCTTGCGCTTCCCGCAGGCCAGGCCATGGCGCAGGGCAAAGAGCTCATCGTCGCCACTGACACGGCTTTCGTCCCGTTTGAGTTTAAGCAAGACGGTAAATACACAGGCTTCGACATTGATCTCTGGGAAGCCATCGCCAAGCAGGCTGGCCTTTCCTACCAATTGCGCCCCATGGATTTCAACGGCATCATTCCGGGGCTTCAAACCCGCAATCTCGATGTTGCGCTGGCGGGTATCACCATCCGTGACGACCGCAAGAAGGTGATCGATTTCTCCGACCCCTACTACGAAAGCGGCCTTGCGCTGCTGGTAGGAACGAACAATAACGACATCAGCAAAGCCTCCGATCTCGACGGAAAGCTGGTCGCCGTCAAAATTGGTACGGCGACGGTCGATTACCTCAAGGAAAACGTCCCCAACGCCAAGTTGAAGCTTTTCCCCAATATCGATAACGCATTCCTTGAACTGGCCACGGGCAGAGTAGACGCCGTGGTACACGACACGCCCAACCTGCAGTACTTCGCCAACACCGCCGGCAAAGGTCAGGTCAAAGTGGTCGGCTCACTCAAGAGCGGCGATTTCTACGGTATCGCCTTCCCCAAAGGTAGCGAACTCGTTCCTGTCGTGAACGAAGCGCTTGCAGAGCTGCGCAAGAATGGCCAATACGACGCCATTTACGAAAAGTGGTTTGGCAAGCCTGCTGCGGCTCAGTAAGCCGCAGGGCTTGAAGGCAGAGTGGTCAGGTGGCCTGCACTGTGCAGGCCGCCGGGCGAGTTCGGCACGATGAATCCTTCAGCGACCCGGTATTTGCTTGCGGGTCGCTTTTTCGTTTCCAGTGCTACAACGCAACTTCAAGGCGAACGACGTGACTTTTGAATGGTCGGCAATTTGGGATGCGCTGCCCAGCCTGATGGAAGGCGCAAAAATGACGGTGCAGATCACGCTGCTTGGCCTGATCGGTGGCACGGTGATTGGTTTCCTCAGCGGGGTGGTTACGACCTACGTGAAGGTCCCCATCACCACCCGTTCAGTATTGGCAGCCATTGCAGTGCTGGTGGTGGTATGGCTCGCCATGCAATTGGGAGGCTGGCTCGCCACGACCTGGTTTAGCGGGGTCCCACCCATTGTCTGGACGGTGCTTCAGTTATTGTTGGTGGCCGTGGTCATCTGGCGCTTCGCTCGGCATCTGCCCAAGGCGCTGTCCTTTCTGGCCCAAGTCTATATTCTCATCATCCGCGGCACACCCATTGTGGTGCAGGTGATGTTCATCTATTTTGCGCTTCCTCTGCTTGCCGGCTGGCGTATCGACGCCGTCATGGCAGCCATCTTCACACTGATGATCAATTCCGGTGCTTATATTGCGGAGATTGTGCGCGGAGCATTGCTGTCCGTACCCCGGGGCCTGAAGGAAGCCGGGGAGGCCATGGGGCTGCCTTTCTGGAAGATTCTTGCCTATATCATTGGGCCTGTCGCGTTGCGGCGGATGATTCCCGCCATGGGTAACCAGTGCATTATCAGCTTGAAGGATTCCTCGCTGTTTATTGTGATTGGTGTGGCTGAACTTACCCGGCAAGGGCAGGAGATCATCGCCGCCAACTTCCGTTCCGTGGAAATTTGGGGGGCAGTTGCGGTCATTTACCTAATTCTGACCGGTCTCATCGCGTTGACACTGCGATTCATTGAACACAGGACGCAGATCGTATGAGCATTGTCGAGTTCAAGAATGTTGTGAAGCGCTTTGACGAGAATGTCGTGCTCAACGATATCAGTCTGAGCATCGATCCGCACGAAGTCGTCGTGGTGGTCGGCCCATCCGGCTCGGGGAAGTCGACCTTCCTGCGCTGCATCAACGTGCTGGAGCGTATTCAGGAAGGCGACATCATCGTGAACGGTCTCAGTGTTCGCGGAACGCCGGCTGAGGTTCGTGAGCTGAGGCGCGAGGCCGGCATGGTCTTCCAGCAATTCAATCTCTTCCCTCAGCTCACTGCACTGGAGAACGTCATGTTTGGGCCGGTGCACACACGTGGTCTCAACAAAAAGCAGGCCCGTGAAGAGGCGAAAGAGCTGCTCGCCAAGGTGGGACTGGCAGCGCGCATGGACCACTACCCGGGCCAGCTGTCGGGCGGCCAACAGCAACGCGTGGCCATCGCCCGTGCGTTGGCTATCAAGCCGCGTCTCATGTTGTTCGACGAGCCTACCTCTGCCCTGGATCCAGAACTGAGATACGAAGTGCTGAAAGTGATGCAGGATGTCGCTGAGGGGGGGATGACCATGGTGGTGGTCACCCACGAGATGGAGTTCGCGCGTCGTGTGGGCAGCCGCTTGTTGTTTATGGACGAGGGCCGGATCGCCGAGGATGGGGTGCCGGCGGAACTGCTCAGCAACCCACCCACGCAAAGGCTGCGCGATTTCCTTCAACACGTGTCATAGGCCACCCGGCGCCGCAATGGCAAAGGGTGGACACCCACACCTCAGGAACGGAAGGTTTCGTTTGCGATGCGTTAGCGAGAGACGCGAATTACCCGCATGGCGACTACTCGATCAGAGCCTTCCGCGCGGATCTGGATCGTGATCTCCCGGGGGGTAAAGCCCTCGGGCACTTCTACCGTTCCCTGTAGGTGCGTGTACCGTTCCAGCGAAATGGGGAAGGGTGCCAATTCTTCTGTGCCGTTGCGCCCGTTGCTGTAACGGCCGGCGGCCACCAAGGTTACTTCGCCGGTGAAGGGCTTAACCTTGTCGGCATCCTGCATCACCAGAATATGGTAGTCGAGCTGGCCATTATCAAAGTTGAATGAGACAGCACGAATGCCGGGCGACGTGCCGCGAGGATCCGAAGGCGCGGTTTCCACAAACAGGGCAACATCAGAATTGAGGCGGTCAATTTCCTGTTGACGCCGTTGCAACTCGGTTTCCTGAGTCTGGATGCGTGTCAGGGCAACCTTCAGTTCCTGGCTTTGCTGATTCAGCTGCGACTGCAGACGCTGCTTGTCCATGTTCGCGCTGTTCAGGTCGTAGTGCAGCTGTTCGGACTGTTCCACGGTCAGCCGGGTGGGCCCATAGCTCTTCTGCAGGAACAAAAGGCCGCCAGCTCCGAGCACAATGCCGGTCAGCAACAGGACAAGCCATCTGGGAATGCCGCGCCGTCTGCGGGAATTTCCATAGGCCGTGGGCCTGAATGCTTGTCGCTTCGACGATCCGAACATGGTTTTCCTTTCTTCCTAGAGCTTGCAAAAAAACGGGGAGTCACGAACAGACCTCTGCGCCGATTGCCGGCTGATCCGCCCCTGGCTCCCAGCGCAGTTTAACAACGCTCCCTTTGCCAGGGCCAGCTTTCACATTGTGAGTTGCGTGTCCAACTGTTGCAAGCGCTCGGGCGTGCCAATATCCCACCACATTCCTTGATGTTGGCTTCCGATCACCGCATTATGTTGCATGGCATGTCTCAGAATTGGGGCCAAGGGGGCGGGGTCGTCTCCCGAGACGCCCACAAACAGGCGAGGATCGTAGACACCAATGCCGGAAAACGTAAGAGAAACTGCTTTCGCCGGAGCGAGCTCCGGCACATGAAAGATGTGACCTTGCGGCGCCAGCAGAAAGTCGCCCTGTGGATTGTGTGCAGGGTTATCGACCAACAGCAACCAGGCCAGGGCTTCGCATTGCACCAAGGCTTCGGCACAGCTGAGAGCCGCCCTGAAGTCCCAGTCACACCATACGTCACCATTCACGACCAAAAAGGGCTCAGGTCCCAATGCGGGCAGGGCACGAGCAATGCCGCCGGCGGTTTCCAGGGGTGGATCTTCGGCCGACCACACTAGGCGAGCACCATAGCTTGCACCATCACCCAATGCTGACTGCAGCTTTTCTCCGAGCCAAGCCGTGTTGATGACGATATCCGGAATGCCTGCCGCCACCAGCTTTTCGATATGCCAGACGATCAGCGGCTTGCCTCCAACAGGCAGCAGTGGCTTGGGTGTGTGGTCGGTGAGAGGGCGCATGCGCTGACCACGCCCCGCCGCAAGAATCATTGCCTTCATAGCGGGTCGAGCGGATTCACCGGCTGTACCCCATCGAGCCGATCGAGCAGCCGCATCAGCGGACGGAACGTGCCATAGCGCCCCGCCACCTGCCGGACATAAGCGTTCACCCTCGGAAGGTGATCCAGATAATGATGCTTGCCATCACGCCGCGACAGACGGACAAACACACCGAGAATCCGCAGATTGCGTTGAAGACTCATCCATTCGTACGCGCGATGGAAGCTGGCAAAGTCATTTCCGACTGGAAGACCTGCGGCGCGGGCCATTTCCCAATAACGTATGGTCCAGTCCAGCTGGCGGTCTTCTTCCCATGTGTAGCGGGCATCCATGGAGAGTGACGCAATGTCATAGGTGATGGGGCCTGCGACGGCGTCCTGGAAATCAATGATGCCTGGTTCTGCGCCACCGGTTTGCGGCACCATGAGGTTGGGAGAATGATAGTCGCGATGCACCAGCACAGTGGGCTGCGCCGCGTTGTCGGCCGTTAGTGTTGCCAACACTTCGGTCAGTGCAGTGTCTTCGGCCGAACTCAATCTAGTGTCATGATGCTTTTCAACATACCACTCGCGGAAGACGGAAAGCTCGTCCAGCAGGCGGGCAGCATCGTAGGCGGGAAGATCATCGCAGCGTGCTTGCTGCATCCGGGCCAGCGCCTGGAGTGCAGGCCGATACAGTATATGCAAGGTCGCTTCGTCCACGCCTTCGGTCAGGGCCTGGTAAAAAGTGTGGCTGCCGAGATCAGAGAGCAGCAGAAACCCCTGTTTCAGGTCTTCTGCAAGGATTGCCGGGACCTGCAGGCCGGTCTCGGCCAAACGTTTTGCCACATGCAGGAAGGGGCGACAGTCTTCGCGTTCGGGGGGCGCGTCCATGACAATGGCTGTGCCGTCTGCTGTGTCGATACGGAAGTACCGGCGGAAACTGGCATCGCTGGATGCTGGCCGCAGGGAAGCGGGCGCCAGGCTCAGGTGAGGCGGCAGGCTTGCCAGCCAATCATGCAGTTGCGCCAGACGGCTGTCCGGCTGAGGGAAGTTTCGGGATTCCATGTTCTGGGGCATTCTCTCACTATAATACCGGCTCGCCTCTTTCTTCAGGAAGGAAACGCTTCCACGGGGCCGGCGGTGGTGCCAAAATATAATCCGTTTTTTGAGGGCGAAACATTCGTGCGATCGGTCTGGTGGACACTCTTCATCGCGTTAGGATGCGGGCAAGCCGCTGCGGCTGCGCCTCCGCAGCCGGAAGCGATCAAGGTACAGGCCTCCGGCGACTTCGAAATTTCTTCCAAGCTGCGCACACATATTCTGGATGAAGACCAGATGTCTGCCTTCCTTGTTGCCGATGATATCCGCGCCGAGGAAGACGGCAGGGTGGTGTTGTCCGGCAACGCCGAAGTCCGGCGCATAGATACCGTCGTCAAAGGCGATGAAATCGACTACCACCGGTCAACCGGGCAATTGCAGGTGCGTGGCAATGGCCTGCTGATGCGCGAGGCGAATATCGTGCAGGCGCCGGCCTTCGACTATAACGTCGACGCCGAAACGGGCGAAATTTCCGAACCGAATTTCTGGTTGGGTGCCACAGGCGGGGCTGGCCAGGCAGAAAGGGCCGATATCTTCAGCCACGACCACATGCGGCTGAATCAGGTCACCTACACAGGGTGTCCTTGTCCGGACCCGGCATGGTACATCAAGTCCCGGCAGGTGGACCTGCACTTCGAAGACAATGAGGGTATTGCGCGCCACGGTACGCTTTACTTCAAGAATGTTCCCATTCTGTACTCTCCCTACCTTACTTTCCCCATCCGCAAGGAACGTAAGTCAGGCTTCCTTCTGCCGACCTACGGTACTTCTACCGCGGGCGGCATGGAATTTTCGCTTCCGTATTATTTCAATCTGGCACCGAATTACGATCTGACTCTCACGCCGCGCATTCTTGCCAAGCGTGGTCTGCAGATGGGTGCGGAGTTCCGTTACCTGGGCCAGAGCTACGTGGGCTCTCTGCAAGGCACTTATCTTAACGATGACCGCGCGGCCAACCGCGACCGGTGGTATTACGGAATTCAGCATCAGCAGGCACTGGGTGGTGGCCTGCATGCAAGTTTCGACATTCGCCGCGTCTCTGACGACGATTACTTCCGCGATTTTTCGTCGCTGGGATTGAATGAGGCCACCAACACCTGGCTCCCCAGTACGGCGACACTGTCATGGTGGAATTCCCCGTACATCGGCGGCTCGCTCTCGGTGCAGAAGTACCAGACTCTCCAGGACCGCAACGCGCAGTACCTGGTGCCCCAGTACGACAAACTGCCCGAACTCTTTGTACGTGCCGCGCACTACGACTGGGGCGGGTTTGATGTGGTGTCCGAAAACTACGTCACGCGTTTTTCCATGCCGTTTTACTCGGGCACCCTGTCAGAGTTTGACTACTATCGCGACCACCGCATTGCGCCTGACGGCGACAGGCTTACCTCTTACACCACCATTGCCTACCCCATTGTGAAGGCAGGGTGGTATGTCACTCCCAAGGTCGGCCTGCACTTGAGCCACTACAAGGTGGACTGGTATGCAGATGACCTGCCTCGCTATCAGGGGCGCAACGATACGCAGTCGCGCGCGCTGCCCATCTTCTCCATTGATTCGGGCATGACCTTCGAGCGCGACACCACGCTCTTTGGGAACGCTGCCATTCAGACGCTGGAACCGCGGCTGTATTACCTATACGTACCTTATCGCGACCAGACCGATATCCCCATATTCGATACCGCCTACGCCGACTTCAGCTTCAGTCAGGCCTTCAGCGAGAACATCTTCAGTGGCGGCTGGGATCGCATCGCCAATGCCAATCAGTTGACGGTGGGTCTCACCACCCGCTGGCTGGACGCCGAGTCGGGTTTTGAACGGGTCGCACTGTCGGTCGCGCAGCGAATTCATTTCAGCGATCAGCGCGTCACATTATGGCCGGAAGATCAAAGCCGTTTGCGCGACAAATCTGATTATCTGCTGGGTGCATCGGCCGCATTGACAGATAAACTCAGCGTCCGCCTGGACGCACAGTTCAACCCGGATTCCCGTGAACGTAACCGCATGGCTGCCGGCATTCGTTGGGAACCGAAGCGTCTGGCCAGCCTGTCGGCCTGGTACCGTTATCAACGTGACCCGCGGCAGGTGTACGACCCGGAACTGGCCCTGACCGAAGAAGATGACCGCGGGCGCGAGCAGGCGACCATCGCCGGGCAGTGGCCGCTGAGCAAAAATTGGTATGCACTGGGCCGTTACGATTATTCCATCAAGGAAAGCCGTTCCACACAGTCCATACTTGGCGTGGAGTACAAGGGCGACTGCTGCTGGTCCGCACGAGTTGTCTTGCAGCGCTATGCGGTGGCGCGAAATGACGCCAACACTGCTGTATTCTTCCAGTTGGAACTTGCAGGCCTGGGCGGCATAGGCTCCGATCCCATGGGCATGATTCGGGAACGAATCAGTGGATATCAGGAAATCAATCCTCCCATTCCAGAAAAAACCGTCTTCGAGAGGTATCAATAATGCGCAGTGAGCTTGCTCGGCGCCGACTGGCAGCAGTGCTGATGTCCATGCTGGGACTTGGGGTCACTTCTGCCGGTTTTGCCGCAACACCGGCTGGTCAGGCGCCAAAGCAGGACGCCCCTCCATCACAACAGTTCGTCGACGGTATTGCCGCCGTGGTGAATAAGCAGGTCATCACGCTGAAACAGGTCAATGATGGCGTGGCGGAAGCGGAGGCCAACCTGAAGGCGCAGAATATCCCCGTGCCTGAACGCAGCATTCTTCAGCGTCAGGTTTTGCAGCGCCTGATACTGGAAGAACTTCAGCAGCAGGAGGCGAATCGCCTCGGAATCCGCGTAACGGATGCCCAGCTGGAGCGAGGCGTTGCGACCATTGCTCAACGCAATCGCATATCGGTGGAAGAACTGCGCAAGGAGATCGAGAAATCGGGTATCAGTTGGGAAAGGTATCTGGACAACTTGCGTCGCGAAATCCGCTTCGATCTGCTGCGTCAGCGCCAGGTGGATTCCACCATTAACATCAGCGAAGCTGAGGTCAACGCATTCCTGCGCAATCAGGGCAAGGCGGTCCGACCGTCCCAGCCCCAGGCTGGCGCGCCGGCCGCCGCTGCACAGCAGCAGGTTGCCCCCCGGGTACTTGGCCTGGCTCAAATTTTGGTCGCAGTACCGGAACAAGCCAGTTCTCAGGAGGTGGCTCGCCTGCAGCAAAGGGCAGAACAGCTTCTGGCTCAGCTCAAGTCCGGCGCGGATTTCGCTGGCCTGGCTGCATCGTCTTCTGATGGTCCTCGCGCCCTGGAAGGGGGCGTGCTGGGTGTCCGACCCATTGAAGGCTGGCCCGACCTCTTCCTGGAGGCTGCGCGCGGACTGAAAGTTGGCGAAGTTTCCCGCGTTATACGTAGTGGCCAGGGCTTCCATATTCTCAAGGTGCTGACCTGGGGCGACGAAGCGCGTAGCGCCCCGCAGCAACCCGATTTCTCCGCGGGCGGGCAACAGCAGTTGGCCCAGGGCCCCATGATCGTGACACAAACCCGGGCTCGCCATATTCTGGTGAAGACGAATCAGATCACATCCGACGAACAGGCACAGCAGCGCCTCACATTGGTGCGTGATCGCCTGCGTAATGGGGAACCGTTTGAGGAACTGGCACGACGCCACTCGGAAGACGCGACCGCACCGCAGGGGGGCGACCTTGGCTGGCTTTCGCCAGGCGAAACCGTTCCTGCCTTCGAACAGGTCATGAATGGTCTGCAGCCCGGTGAAATCAGCGAACCGTTCAAGTCGCCGTTCGGCTGGCACATTGTTGAAGTACTGGAGCGCCGCGACCAAGATATGGGCGAAGAGTATCAGCGCATGCAGGCGCGCCAAATCATCTTCCAGCGCAAGATTGAACCCGCGGTCGACCAATGGCTCAGCGAGCTGTATGGGCGCGCCTATGTCGAGAACAGGCTGGACCCACAGCAGAACCGTAACCCGCGGCGTTAAACATGGCGCATCAGGCACGTAAACGGTTCGGACAGCATTTTCTGGTCGACGAAGCCATCATCGACCAGATCATCCGTGCCATTCACCCCGGTGCTGAAGACCCGCTGGTCGAAATCGGCCCGGGTCTCTCAGCTCTCACCGCGCCTTTGCTGCAAACCGTGAAGCGGCTGACAGCTGTTGAACTGGACAGGGACCTCGCCGCGCGACTGCGGCTGTCCTGGCCCCCGGAGCGCCTGCTCGTTATCGAAGCAGACGCCTTGACGGTCGATTTTTCCAGTCTGGGCACGGCGCTGCGCATAGTCGGCAACTTGCCCTACAACATCTCGAGTCCATTGCTCTTCCATTTGGCGCAGTTTGCAGATGCCGTGCAAGATCAGCATTTCATGCTGCAGCGGGAGGTCATCGACCGCATGGTGGCGCAGCCGGGTTCTAGCGATTACGGCCGCCTCTCCATCATGCTCCAGGTGCGCTATCGCATGGAGAAGCTCTTCGATGTGCCGCCAGACGCATTTGATCCGCCTCCCAAGGTTATGTCATCCGTGGTGCGTATGGTGCCCCTTCCTGCAGACAGGCCACGGCCCTCAAGCGAAGAGGCCTTTGCCGCGGTGGTGACACGTGCGTTCGCACAACGCCGCAAAATGCTGCGGCGCGTACTTGCTGATTGGGTTGATGACATCGATTGGGAAGCACTGGGCGTTGCCCCCACCGACCGGGCCGAAGTTGTCAGCCCGGGACAGTTCATGGCCATGGCAGACCAACTCGTACGCGCGGGCCGGTTTCAGCCGAAGAACCAATAACAGACAGCAATCGAAGCGAGGACGCCAGCGAGGTCGGCCAACAAGGCACAGCCAATGGTATGGCGTACGCGTTGAATGCCTACGGCGCCGAAATAGACGGCCACCACGTAGAAGGTGGTCTCCGTGCTGCCTTGCATGGTCGCTGCCAGCAGCGCGGGAAAACTGTCCACGCCGAAGTGTTGCATAGTCTCGATCAGCATAGCGCGCGCAGCGCTCCCTGAGAACGGCTTCACCAGGGCGGTGGGGAGCGCGTCGACAAAGCGTGCATCCAGGCCCGCCCATAGTGTCAATTCCCGTATGCCGGCCAGCAACATGTCCAGCACCCCAGAGGCTCGTAGTACCCCGACGGCGCATAGCATGGCCACCAAGTAGGGGAGCAGGTTCTTGGACACATCGAAGCCGTCCTTGGCACCTTCTACGAACGCCTCGTAAACAGGCACTTTTCGGATCGCGCCGGCGATAAGGAAGAGGGCAATAATGGCGCATAGAACCAGGTTGCCCAGCAGACTGGAGGTCGCACTGATGGCCGCAGCACCCATTCCAGCGAGCAGTGCCATAAGGCCGCCAATTACCAGGGCAGTACCAGCCAGCCATAGCAACACGACGGGGTCGTGCAAGCGCAATCTTTGCATGAAGGCCACGGACAATAGCGCAGCCAAGGTGGAAGCGCTTGTGGCCAGCAGGATGGGCAGAAAGACCAACGCCGGCTCGGTCGCACCTTGCTGGGCTCGGTACATGAAGATAGTCACCGGCAAAAGCGTGAGCGAAGATGCGTTGAGAACGAGAAAAAGAATCTGGGCGTTCGTGGCGGTGCGCGGCTCAGGATTCAGGCTCTGAAGCGCATGCATGGCCCGCAGCCCGATTGGCGTGGCAGCATTGTCCAGGCCCAGCCCGTTAGCGGCAAAGTTCATGGTGATCAGCCCGAGTGCCGGGTGGCCCGCAGGAACGTCTGGCATGAGCCGACGAAACAGCGGCCCCAGCAGGCGGGCCAGCCGCTCAACCAGACCTGCAGATTCAGCGATGCGCAGAAAGCCCAGCCACAGGGTCAGGGTCCCGAACAGCAGCACCATGATTTGGACCGACAGCCCCGCCATTTCGAATAGCGCCGCGACAATGCGCGAGAAAACGTCGGGATCGTGCAACACCAGCCACTGAAACAGAGCGGCCAGTACGGAGACGAGGAAGAAGGCAAGCCAGAGCGTGTTGAGCATAAGCCATAATGATGACATGAACCGCGAGGCCTGCGCGCGGTCGCAGCCGCCTGACAAATGCGGGCATCGAATTTCAGGAGTATTGGAAGTATGGACTGGAACGCCTGGCGGCGTCGCTGGCTGACGGAGCCTTTGTATCGACGGTTGCGCAATGGCGTCACGCCATTCACGTTGTTTCAGCAGCAGGTATTGGTGGCAGGCGACCCCTGGTGGGAGGGACAACTGCTATCCGGTACACCCGATTGGAACGCACTCACCTATGTGCGTCCGGCTACGCTCAATATGAAGGAAAAGGCTTTCCTTGAGGGGCCGGTCATGGCCTTGTGCGCCTTGTTGGAGCGAATGTCCAACCAGGGCGAGGCATTGGCCGATGACGCACTCTGGACGCTGCTGGCCGAAGAGCGGTTTGAAGCGATGGCCGTGCCCGAGGAATCCGGAGGCCTGGGTTTGAGTGCCTGGGCACAGTCAGAGGTTCTGCGGCAGGTCGCGCTGAGGTCGGTGTCTACCGCTTATCGCCTGGCTGCACGGTATGTCTTCCATCCCGCCTCCCTTCTGCGGATGGCCGGGACAGAGGAACAACAGCACGCGTGGCTGCCGCGTTTGGCTGGCGGTGAAGCCTGTGCGGCAATGGCTTCTTTCGTCGTCGAAAACGACATTGTTCCCATACAGGCAACCGGCGTGCTGTTGCAGGGAGATGATTTGGGACCAGTATTACGGCTGAATTGGAGTGGCGCGCGCTATGCCCCGGGTCCGCGCCCAGATCTGCTCGTCTTGCCATTTCGCCTGCACGATCCAGACGGTGTTCTGGGCAGCCCCGGAGAGCGGGGAGTCTGCGTTGCTTTGCTTGATACATCCCTTCCTGGGGTCAGCCACCTGGAAACGGTTTCCTGTGGCGGAGCGGAACCGCCACGCGGGTCGCGGACTTCAGGCAGTGCTCGGGTCAGTTCTGCGGCCTTCGACGGCAGCGATGTGCAGCTGCCTGTCGGCGCGCTCTTGGGCGGTCGCGAGGCCTATGACCGAGGATTGGCCGCCTTGCTGGCCTTTCAGGCTGTCGCCAAGGGCATAGCGTTGCCGGCCTTGGCCAGCGCGTCAATTTCTCTTGCGGCCCATGCATCCAGCGCCGTGTTGCGTTTGCAAGCCGAAGGGACAGGCTGCGCCATGCTGGGCGCGCGTGGCCGTCTGGGCCGTCTTGCGGCCACGACGTACCGCGTAGAGGCAGGCCGGCGATTCCTGTCGGGCGCTCTTGATCTCGGCTACCGTCCCTTACTGGCGTCTGCGCTGCTGGACATCGGCATATTTGAGGATGTGCGGGCGGCCATGGGGGACAGCATGGACCTCTTAGGCGGTGCCGGCCCAACTCCGGCGCTCACAGAATGGCAGGAAGGGCTGCATGAACTCCTGCCAGCCTTATTTGGCCTGGACGCGCTGGCTCCTCAGGCTCGTAATACGCGTGTACTTGCCTTGGCAGCCATGCGGGTTCACCCCCTCCTCATGCAGGAAACTGAAGCCCTGGACTCTGCTGACACCGAGGCAGGGTGTGATGCCTTCGACCGGCTGTTCTGGAAGCATGTCCTTCTCGCCGGAAGCAACATCTTCCGCGCGAGCAGCCGCGCCTGGACGGCCGGACGCTTCTCGCCGGTGCCACGTCTGCTTGGTCCCATCACGGGACATTATCGCCGTGTCAATCGCTATGCCGCGGCTTTGTCTGCGGTGGCGGAACTGCTGCAGCCCGGCGCGCGCCCGGTGCACGCGCGTAATGAGCCTGGTCTGGAACGCCTGCTGCGAGGCCTGGCGCAGCTGATGATGCTGTGTGCGGTGCTCAAGCGCTGGCAGGACGACGGGCGACATGACGCCGACCTGCCATTGGTGGAATGGTGTGCCGCCGATACCTATCACACGCTCGACAGCTTGCTGGCAGCGATGCTGGAAAATTTGGCGGTGAAGCCCGCCGGGTTGGCGCTGCGAGCGATGTTGTTGCCGCCCCTACTGAGCTCAGCTCCTCCGGACGATACGGTGACGCTAGCCAGTGCCGAGTTGTTGCTCAGGCCGTCAGACACTCGGGAGCGTCTTGTGGGCACGGTCTGGGCCAATCATGGCCTGCGACATCTTCAGGCTCTGGAAAAGGCCTACGAATGCGTAGTAAATGTGCATGAGCTGCGTGAGCAAATTCGTCAGGCCGGCCTGAAGGACTGGCGGGTGGCACATCAGAGCGGCGGTCTTACGGATACCCAGGCAGAGGCACTGGAGGCGGCCGAAGCCGCCGTACTGGCAGCCATGAGGGGATGAGGGCCGGGCTATGTGCCCGGCATTCGCATCCCTGTGGTGGTTACAGCAAGTGCTGGGTTCAGTCTACCCGCGACTTCTCCTGAATGAGTTCGATCTTGTAGCCGTCCGGATCTTCCACGAAGGCGATCACGGTCTGGCCGTGCTTCATGGGGCCTGCCTCGCGGGTCACCTTGCCGCCGCGTGCCTTGATATCTTCACAGGCTTTGTAGGCGTCCTCCACTTCAAGCGCGATATGGCCATAGCCATCGCCCAGGTTGTAGGAAGAGGTGTCCCAGTTGTGCGTCAGTTCGATCACAGCACCGTCGGCTTCGTCCTGATAGCCGACAAACGCCAGTGTGAACTTGCCATCCGGGTAGTCCTTGCGGCGCAGCAAGCGCATGCCCAGAACTTCGGTGTAGAAAGACAGAGACTTTTCGAGGTCCCCAACGCGCAACATGGTGTGCAGAATTCGCATTCAAAAGCTCCTGTGGAAATCGGGGCAGCCCACTCAAAGCAAGGGAAGGCTGCCTGGGTGATGAGGTTTCAGGGCATGCCGGGCTCGGGCGAAATCGGGATACAGCCGCGCGACTTCACGCCAGAACTCGGGCCCGTGATGCATGTGTCGCAGATGGGCGACTTCATGAGCCACCACATAGTCCACGACCTCCGGAGATAAGTGTATCAGCCGCCAGTTGAGCATGATGCGGCCATCACTGCTGCAAGACCCCCAGCGACTGCCGGCTGCGGCGATCCGCCAGCTTTTGAGCTGCACGCCAGCGAGCTGGCAATAGTGTCCAAGCCTAGCGTCAAAATGCTCGGCTGCTTGAAGCTGCAGCCATGCGTAGACACGTTCGCGCACACGCTCTGGACCACTATCGGCCTGCAGGGGCAGCACGAGCGTGTCCTCAGCAGTCGGTGAGCGGGGGTTGCCCATGTATTGAACGGAGCCGATATCCGGGCGGACCGAGATCGACACATAGATGCCCAAATACGGGAAACAGCCTCCGTCCTTCCATTGGGCATCGGCCGTGGCCAAGTGCTTCTGCCGCTCGTGCAGGCTGCGCAGCTTGCGCAGTATCCAGGGGGCTTTGGCCAGTATGATTTCTTCGAGCCGGCCTCGCGGCAGCCAGGCGGGCGTGGTGACCACCAAGCCGTCATCGTTGACTCTCAGACCTACTGTCCTGCGCCGTGAAGTACGCAGGACAAAGCCAATGGTCTGCAGAGGGGTTTCGATTTCCATCCAACGACAGCCCGGCGGCAGATTGGCTGGACGCGCAATGGGAACGGGTTCAGGCATGTCGGCCACTGCGTGTTTCGATGAAGCGGGCTGACGCTGCCCGCGGGTGGAGTCTTCGCGGTTTGGGGCGGTTTCTGCGCTGTCAAACAGCGCAAGCTGCTCATGCCCCGCCATAGCGCTCCGGATTCAATACCCGCATCTCACCCTCAATCCAGGCTTCCACTTCGCGGTTGACTTCGGCGGCCTTGCGGCCTTCGGTGAGAATGGCTGGGCCAATTGACACCGTGACCATGCCCGGTTTCTTCACAAAGGCATGCTTCGGCCAGCATTCCCCCGCGTTCAGGGCGATGGGTATGACGGGGACCTGGGCAGCAGTGGCCAACAAAGTGCCACCCATCTTGTAGCGCCCGGCCTTGCCTGGAGGAATGCGTGTGCCTTCCGGAAAGAGAAGCGGCCAGCGGCCCTCGCTTAGGCGTTGTTTACCAACGCGGATGACTTGGTCGACCGCATCGCGGCCCTTGGCCCGGTCGATGGGAATCATGCGCAGCAGCGCCAGACCCCAGCCGAAGAAGGGAATGCGATGCAGCTCGCGCTTATAGACAAAGCACACATTGCGGGGCATGTGGGCTGCAAAAAACAGGGTCTCCCATGCTGACTGGTGTTTCGAAAGAAGCACCACCGGTGCGTCCGGAAGGTTTTCCCAGCCTTTGACTTGCCACCGGATGCCCAGAATGACCTTGGCTCCCCAAATTGCCAGCCGGGGCCAGCCGACGGTCAGGCGGTAACGCCGGTGCAGTGGCAGTGGGGCCCATAACAGGCATGCAAAAGCGTATGGAATGACCGTCACTGCCAAGAAGACTTGATAGATCAGGGCGCGCAGAAACGCCATGTCATTCCTCCCTGAGCCAGTCGTCGACGATGGCGGCAAGATTGTCGCGCACCTCGGTTCCCGCGGGCAATCCGCCTTTTTCCAGAGTACGCATGCCCTTGCCGCTGCGCACCAGCCATGGTTGGCAACCTAGTGCTGTGGCGGCCTGGAGGTCACGCAAGGAGTCACCCACAGCGGGGACTCCATCCAGACTGACGTCATACCGGCAGGCTATATCCTCGAACAGACCCGGAGAGGGCTTGCGACAGCGACAGCCCTCGTCCGGCCCGTGCGTGCACACAAAGATGGCGTCGATATGTCCGCCCGCTTGGGCGACCTCGCGTCGCATTTTGGCGTGGATGGCGTTGAGCGTTTCCATGGTGAACATGCCGCGAGCCAGACCAGACTGATTGCTGGCGACCACCACGCGCCAGCCTGCGCGTGAGAGCCTGGCAATGGCGTCCAGGCTTCCAGGCACAGGTTGCCATTCATCCGGCGACTTGATGTAAGCGTCGCTGTCTTCGTTGATGACGCCGTCGCGATCGAGGATTACCAGTTTCACTGCGCTAGCCTTGAGAGATCGGCGACTTGATTCATGCTGCGATGCAGCTGGCCCAGAAGTGCCAGGCGGTTACGGCGTACCGCCGGGTCTTCCACCATGATCATGACGTCGTTGAAGAAAGCGTCGACGGCACTGCGCGAACCGGCCAGTGTGGCCAGTGCCCCACTGAAATCGCCCGCTTCGAATTGCTCTTGCGCAACGGGCGCGAGCTCCGAAATTCGGTCAGCCAGGGCTTTCTCAGCCGCTTCGGTGTACAGGGATGAATCCGCTAAGCTGATGTCGCTATCCGCTTTTTTCAGCAGGTTCGTGATGCGCTTGTTGGCAGCAGCCAGACTGTCTGCTTCTGGGCGCTGCGCAAAGTCCGCGCAGGCCTGAATGCGCCCCAGAACCTGATGCAGGGGCGGCTGTAGTGCCAGCACGGCGTCCACCACGTTGCGCTCATAGGCCGAGAGCTGATTGCGATACCGCTCGTAGATGAAGGCTGCGACGGCCTCAGTGGTGCCATCTGCCAGTGTCCCCGCATCGAAGGTTGAGGCAGCAAAGGCCAGCAACTCGTCGAGCTTCAGCGTGGTGTGGTCGTTAATTGCAAGCAGCCCGCCAGCAGCCAACTGCTCATAGGCGCTGATCAAGCCCAGCGCTGCACGGCGCAGGCCGTAGGGGTCGCGCTCCCCGGTGGGCACCAGTCCAATGCCCCAGATGCCTACCAGCACTTCCAGGCGTTCTGCCATGAAAAGCACGGCGCATGTGCGCGAGGCTTCGGTAACGGGGGCGTCGAGGCGGATTCGATATTGCTGGCGGATGGCTTCCACAATATCGGAAGATTCGCCATCGGCTTCCGCATAGTAGGCGCCCATGATTCCCTGAAGCTCGGGGAACTCGCCAACCATGCTGGAGTTCAGGTCAGCCTTGGCCAGCAGTGCGGCGCGGTCGGCGTTTGCGGGGTCAGCGCCAAGCTGCCCGGCAATGTGGACGGCAATCTTGCGAATACGCTCCACACGCTGCAAAACCGAGCCAAGCTTGTTGTGATAGACACTGGAAGCAAGTTGTTGCACCCGGTCTTCCAGGCGCATGCCGCGATCGGTTTCGAAGAAGAACTGTGCATCGGCCAGGCGCGGGCGTACCACCCGCTGGTTCCCTTCGATGATGTGCGTTGGATCGGCCACGCGCATGTTGCTGACAATAAGGAAGCGATGAGTCAGCTTGCCGGTGCCAGGCTCGAACAGCGGGAAGTACTTCTGATTCAGACGCATGGTCAGAATCAGGCACTCGGGTGGCACACGCAGGAATTGCGAGTCGAACTCACCCGTGTATACGGTGGGGTGTTCCACCAGGGCGGTGACTTCATCGAGCAGTGCTTCGACTTCCGGGCCCTCGCCGATGGTTGCGCCAAGGGCATCAGCCTGCTTGTGCAGCTGTTTCAGGATATCGGCCCGGCGCGTCTCGAAACCGGCCATGACCTTGCCCTGTTCCAGCAGCTGGTTTTCGTAGGTATCGGCGGAACTGATCTCCAGTTTGCTGTCGGACATGAAGCGGTGGCCTTCGGTACTGCGGCCGGCTTGCAGCCCCAGTGCCTGGACGGGCACTAGTTCGTCGCCCCACAGCGCGACCAGGCCGTGAGCCGGGCGCACAAAGCGCACACTGGTGACACCATCAGCCAACTGATAGCGCATAACTTTGGGGATGGGCAACTGCGCAATGGCTTGGTCAAGTGCCTTTTGCAGGCCGGCCTGCAGGGACTCACCGGCCGCGACGCCACGTGCGAAAAGGATGTCTTGTTTGCCGTCCGATTCAATAATGAGATCGTCTACTCCGAGGCTTTCCAGGCCCTTAGCCTGCAGCTTCTTGAGAAGGGCGGGTGTCATTTCGCGTTCGGCGCTAAGCCCTACCTTCACGGGCATCAACTTTTCGGTGTACTGCTGTTCCGGGGCCTGACCAAGCACAGCGTCAAAGACGGCTGCCAAACGGCGCGGCGTGGCCAGAGGACGGACTGTGCAGCCCTCGGCCAGCAGATGCTGCTGAGCGAGTGAGGCACGCAGCGACTCGGCAAATGATTGCCCTAATTTTTGGAGAGCCTTCGGCGGGAGCTCCTCGGTGAAGAGCTCAACCAGCAGGGGGCGGGTACTGGACTGCGAGGTCATTATGCGACCTCCAGTGCGGAACGGTTGGCCAGCATGGGGAATCCTAGTTTCTCGCGGGAATCGTAATAGGCTTGGGCCACGGAGCGTGACAGGTTGCGAATGCGCCCGATGTAGGCGGCACGCTCGGTGACGCTGATGGCACCACGGGCGTCCAGCAGGTTGAACGTATGAGCCGCCTTAAGGGTGGCTTCATAGGCGGGCAGAGCCAGTGGCACTTCGATCAGCCGCTTGGCCTCTGCTTCGTAATCGTTGAAGTGGGCGAACAGCATCTGGGTGGAGGCGTGCTCAAAGTTATAGGTTGACTGTTCAACTTCATTCTGATGGAACACGTCGCCATAGAGCACTGGTGTGCCGTCAGCACCACGGGTCCAGATCAGGTCGTAGACGCTTTCGACGCCCTGCAAATACATGGCAAGGCGCTCCAGCCCATAGGTGATTTCGCCGGTCGCGGGGTAGCAGTCCAGCCCGCCGACTTGCTGGAAGTAGGTGAACTGGGTCACTTCCATGCCATTGAGCCAGACTTCCCAGCCCAGGCCCCAGGCACCGAGCGTCGGATTTTCCCAATCGTCTTCAACGAAGCGGATGTCGTGAACCTTGGGGTCGATACCCAGTGCAACGAGGGAACCCAAGTAGAGATCGATGATTTCCGGTGGGGCGGGCTTGAGCACGACCTGATATTGATAGTAGTGCTGCAGGCGGTTGGGGTTTTCGCCGTAACGACCATCCTTGGGCCGGCGCGACGGTTGGACGTAGGCCGCACGCCAGGGCTCAGGGCCAATGGCGCGCAGGAATGTCGCCGTGTGCGAGGTCCCCGCGCCCACTTCCATATCGTAAGGTTGAAGCAGTGCGCAGCCCTGCTTATCCCAGTACTGCTGTAAGGTGAGGATGATCTGCTGAAAGGTGAGCATGAGGATATAGGCCTGTTTAAGGCGTGGTTGGCCGCAAATCCGGAGATTTTACCGCTTCCCGCTCGCGCTGCACCGGCCACTGGCCCTCCGGCGTGCGGCGGAGCGCATGTTGGGCTTGAAAAGGCTTCCGGGAGCGGCGAAAGAATGGTCGTATGATATAGGGTTGTCCAAGGCCGCTGATTCCGGCTGCTCGAAAGCCGATTCAGTGCTCACATTCATTTGTCGCGGCGCAGTGCCGCATTGTCCAAGGAAGCCCGTATGTCCGAACTGGTCAAAGCCGAGGTAGTCGAAAAGATTCTTGTCATTACCATCAATCGGCCGGAGGCGCGCAACGCCATCAATCTGGAAGCGGCCGAACAAATGGCGGCGGCACTGGACCGGCTCGACGAAGATGATTCCCTGGTGATCGGTGTCCTGACCGGTGCTGGCGGCACGTTTTGTTCCGGTATGGACCTCAAAGCCTTTGCGGCCACTGGCCAACGCCCGTACGTGGGCGACCGCGGCTTTGCAGGCATTTGCGAGCGCCCCCCGCGCAAGCCGATTATTGCTGCAGTCGAAGGCTATGCGTTGGCCGGCGGCTGCGAGATCATGATGGCTTGTGATCTGGTTGTGGCCGCCAGAAGCGCCAAGTTTGGGGTGCCGGAGGTCAAGCGCGGCCTTGTGCCAGGGTCTGGCGGCATGGTTCGTCTGCCTTCCCGCATTCCCTACCATATCGCCATGGAAGCCGTGCTCACCGGAGAGATGTTCCCCGCTGAACGTTTCCACCAGTACGGCCTTGTGAACAGGCTGGTCGAAACTGGTGAAGCGCTTGAGGGGGCTCTGGAGATGGCGCGCGGCATCGCTGCCAACGGCCCGTTGGCCGTGCAGACAGCCAAGCAGATTATTGCGGAATCCCGCAACTGGCGGCCTGCCGACATGTTCGACCTGCAACGGCCACGCATTGCCCACGTCTTCACCTCTGCTGATGCCAAGGAAGGTGCCACCGCCTTTGCCGAGAAGCGTCAGCCCGTCTGGACCGGCAAGTAATCCTTTCCCACTTTGTTTCCCGTGCTTAAGTCATGACTACCCTGATCAAAGAAGACGATTTCATTCAGTCGATCGCCGACGCGGTCCAGTTCATCAGCTTTTACCATCCAGCTGACTACATTCAGCATCTAGCGCGTGCCTACGAGCGTGAGCAAAATCCGGCCGCAAAGGATGCCATTGCACAGATTCTGACCAACTCGCGCATGTGCGCCGAAGGCAAGCGCCCCATTTGCCAGGACACGGGCATCGTGAACGTCTTCCTGAAGATCGGGATGAACGTGCGCTTTGACACCAGCAAAGGCATACAGGAGCTCTGCGATGAGGGCGTGCGCCGCGGTTATCTGAACCCTGACAATCCACTGCGGGCGTCGGTTCTTTCCGATCCGCTCTTCACCCGCAAGAACACCCGTGATAACACGCCCTGTATTGTCAATGTCGAGCTCGTTCCCGGTGACCGCGTGGATGTCCAGGTGGCGGCCAAGGGGGGCGGTTCGGAGAACAAGACCAAGTTCGTCATGCTCAACCCCAGCGATTCCCTGGTGGACTGGGTGCTCAAGACCGTGCCGACCATGGGCGCCGGCTGGTGCCCGCCCGGCATGCTTGGCATAGGCGTGGGCGGTACGGCTGAAAAAGCCATGACCATGGCCAAACAGGCCCTGATGGAAGACATCGACATGTTCGAGCTTCTGCAACGTGGCCCGCAGAACAAGCTGGAAGAGCTGCGTATCGAGCTGTACGAGAAGGTCAATGCGCTGGGCATCGGTGCGCAGGGTCTGGGCGGCCTTACAACTGTGCTGGATGTGAAGATCAACACCTTCCCCACGCACGCGGCATCCAAACCGGTAGCCATGATTCCCAACTGTGCGGCCACCCGCCACGTACACTTCGAACTGGATGGTTCGGGCCCCGCTGTATTGACGCCGCCTGCCATGTCCAACTGGCCGGACGTCCAATGGGCGCCTGATTACAACAAGTCGACTCAGGTGAACCTCGACACTCTCACCGCTGAGGAAGTTGCCAGCTGGAAGCCCGGTCAGACCCTACTGCTCTCTGGCAAGATGCTTACTGGGCGTGATGCCGCTCACAAGCGCATTCAGGACATGCTCGCAAAGGGTGAATCCCTGCCGGTGGACTTCACCAACCGCATCATCTATTACGTTGGCCCAGTTGACCCTGTGCGTGATGAAGTCGTCGGCCCGGCTGGCCCCACCACTGCCACCCGTATGGACAAGTTCACCGACATGATGCTTGAAAAGACTGGGTTGATCGCCATGGTTGGCAAGGCCGAACGCGGTCCGGTGGCAATTGAAGCCATCCGCAAGCACAAGTCTGCCTACCTGATGGCCGTGGGCGGTTCCGCCTATCTGGTGTCCAAGGCAATTCGCAATTCCCGTGTGGTGGCCTTCGAAGATCTCGGCATGGAAGCCATTTACGAGTTTGAAGTGAAAGACATGCCCGTCACGGTTGCGGTTGATGCAAGCGGTGAATCGGTACACCAGACCGGTCCAGCCCAGTGGAAGGCCCGGATCAGCGAGATGATTCCGGTCGTGCCCGCTAACTGATTCCGGTTGCGCCAGTCAGCCCTGCTTCAGCGCGACTGAAGCAGGGCTTGTAAAAAAACGAATTCAAAACCAGGCTGGCGGCTGGCAGGATGGGGCTTTTCCCCGCGGGCGGCGCTCGCCCGCTCAACCCTGGAAGAATCATGACAAATCAGGTTTATCCCGAATGGATCGGACGCAAGGAGACATACCCCGACAATCTTGACCCGGGTCATGTGCGTCAGATCGCACTGGCACTGAATCAGCCCGCCCCCATGGCCGGCGAAGCGCTTCCTCACCTGTGGATCTGGGCGCACTTCGTGCGGGGCCAGGCATATGAAGAATTGGGTCGTGACGGTCATCCGGCTAAGGGCAGTTTGCTGCCACCGGTCGGTACGCGCAACCGTATGTGGGCAGGTGGACGTGTGCGTTTCATTGAACCCCTGCTGGTGGGTACACCTGCCGAGCGGCAGTCCACCATCATCAAGATTTCGGAAAAGACAGGGCGCACCGGCACGCTGGTGTTCTTCACGGTGCAACACGACTATCTTCAGGAGGGGCGGTTGTGCATCACCGAAGAGCAGGACATCGTCTACCGCGACCCTACGCCCCCCAAACTGGAAGGTAATACCCCGGCAGCGCAGGGCCAATGGTCGGCAACAGTGGAACCCAGCACCATCATGCTGTTCCGCTATTCGGCCGTCACCTTCAATGGCCATCGGATTCACTACGATCTGGATTACGTCACGAAGCAGGAAGGGTATCCCGGCCTGGTGGTGCATGGCCCCTTGATCGCCACCAATATGTTGCAGGCCTGCATTGACGCCAACCCCGGTCGTGAGGTGGAAACCTTCAATTATCGTGGTCTGCGTCCCCTGATTGCCCCGAAACCCTTCGAGGTGGCCGGTACGCTGAATGAAGATGGCAGCGCGCGGCTCTGGGCGCAACAGGACGGCACCTTGGCCCATCAGGCTGAACTGACTTTCAAGTAGGAGTTTTCATGCAGCCCACTATGCGTAGCGCGTTGTTCGTTCCGGGAAATCGTCCGGAACGTTTTGCCAAGGCGCTGGCTACGGAAGCCGATGCCGTCATCATCGACCTCGAAGATGCGGTACCACAAGATGCCAAGGCCCAAGCGCGGGAACATCTGTCCCGGTTTGCGGCCGAGCAACCGCAAGCACGTTTCCTGGTTCGTACCAACGCCGCAGATACACCCTGGTTTGAAGACGATCTCGCCTTGTGCGAGTCCATACCGGGTATCGAGGCGATAGTCTTACCCAAAGCAGAATCGCCCGAACAAATCGCGCGGGTACGTCAAGTTACCGGCAAGGCCGTCATCCCAATCGTGGAAAGCGCCAAGGGGGTGCTTGCGCTTGAAGCCTTGGCGCAGGCAGAGGGGGTTCAGCGACTGGCGTTTGGCTATCTCGATCTCATGCTGGACACCGGAACGCGCCCGGATACCGCGGGTGCACGGCTCCTGTTGGACCACATCCGCTGTCGTCTGTTGCTGGGCAGCGCGGCTGCTGGCATTCAGCCTCCACTGGATGGCGTCCATCCGGATTTCCGGGATGCTGACACACTGGCCGCGATTGCCGTGCAGGTTCGCGATATGGGGTTTGCGGGTGTGCTGTGTATTCACCCGGCTCAAGTCAGTGTGGTTCACGCTGCTTATGCGCCGTCCGCCCAAGAGCAGGAATGGGCAAAGCGGGTCGTCGAGGAACACGAGCGCACCGGTTCGGCCGCCTTCCAGCTGGATGGCAAGATGGTTGACGCGCCCGTTATCGAGCGGGCACGACGCATCCTGGCGATAGTGGGTTAAAGCCTGCTGAGAAGCTGGTCGCTGCAGGCGGCCAGCAGCTCCTCTATGATGCCCTGCGACAGCACCATGCCCGGAGCAAGGTCGCGCAAGGGCATCAGTACAAACGCACGCTCGTGCATGCGAGGATGCGGCAGGGTGAGAAACTCGGTCTGTCGCTGTTCCGAGCCGTGTAGTAGCAGGTCCAGGTCCAGGCTGCGCGGTGCGTTGCGATAGGGGCGTTCCCGCCCATGTGCCAGCTCTATTTCCTGTAGCCGCGACAGCAGCGCTTCGGGGGTCAGACTGGTTTCCACCTTCAAGACTGCGTTGGTGAAATCCGGGCCGCCGGCATCGACCGGCGCACTCCGATACATCGGCGACATCCATGTCTGATGCACGCCCGGCGATGAGCCGATCTCTTTGGCGGCGGCGAGCAAGGTGGCCTGCGCTTCACCCAGGTTGGCGCCCATCCCCACATAGGCGATCACCGGTGTCCGCGCATTGTCGCTGACCGATGCGCCGTTACTGGCCGAAGGAGGAAGGTTCATGGCAGACATTATTCGCTTGTCGCATTCGGGGTGCTTTCGCCGGCGCTGCCCGGTTTACGACGGGGGCGACGTCGACGCCGTTTTTTTACTGCACCGGCAGCACGCTCCCCGCGCTGAGCTGCTTGGTAAGCTTCAACCATGGGGATGCGGTCTTCGGGCGACGCATTGGCCAGGTCCATCCACCACTGTGCCATAACGCTGTCGACTTCCCGGGCTTCCGCGCGCAACTGCAGGAAGTCCACAGCGGCACGAAAGCGCGGCTGTTCCAACATACGCCACACAGCACGTGGGTTCACGCGTTCAAAGCGAGCCTGCATGAACCAGATTTCGCGAATGTCTGCGATGAATCTGCGCTGTATGGCCATTTTCCGGGACTGCTCATCCAGGACGGAGTCGGCGGCATCGAGCAATGACTGAGTGGGGTGCCCGCCTTGAGCCGCCAAGGCTTGCCAACGCTGGTAAACCAGCTTCCAAAGCATGGCGGCGAACAGGAAACTGGGACTGATGGGCTTGCCGGCCCTGACCCGAATGTCGGTACGCGCCAAAGCCAAGTCAACAAAATGCTCGCCCTCCGGCACATTGAAGACCACATCCAGCAGGGGCATGAGATCCTGATGCAAGCCAACTTCGCGCAATTTGCGCAGGCAGTCCATAGCATGGCCACAGGTCAGCAGTTTGAGAGTTTCATCGAACAGGCGCGAAGCCGGCACATGCTCGATCAATGGAGCCAAGCGGCGTATGGGTTCCAGCGTGGACGGTTCAATGTCGGCCGACAATTTGGATGCGAACCGTACAGCCCGCAACATGCGGACCGGGTCTTCGCGATACCGCCGTTCCGGGTCACCTATCATGCGCACGACCCGCTTCTTGAGGTCGGCCACCCCATTGTGAAAGTCGATGACTTCTTCGCTCAGCGGGTCGTAGTAAAGCGCATTGAGCGTGAAATCGCGCCTTGCGGCGTCTTCTTCATGAGTGCCGAATTCGTTGTCGCGCAGAATGCGGCCATGTTCGTCAGTATGTTCCGAGCCGTTGGAAGAGGGCGCGCGGAAGGTGGAGGTTTCGATGATCTCCGGGCCGAACACGACGTGCACCAGCCTGAAGCGCCGCCCGATAATGCGAGCTCGCCGGAATAGGGGTTTCACCTGTTCCGGCGTGGCGTTGGTCGCGACGTCAAAATCCTTGGGTTGCAAGCCAACGATGAGATCGCGCACGGCGCCGCCCACGACATAGGCTTCATACCCGTGCTGTCGCAGGACTTCACATACTTTGATGGCGTGCCGGGAGACCTGGCGTCTATCGATGCCATGCTTTTCTATCGACAACCTCTGGGGGCCGGTGCGCGCACCGGAAAATAGGCGCGCGACGAATTTTTTTATGGTTTCGGGCAACATGTGCGTATTTTAGGCGTGTTGCACTCTCAGGACTTCGCGTCCTGCAGTTCCTGGAACAAATCAAGGATTTTCCAGCCTTTTTCCTCAGCAATTTCCCGCAGGCGAGGGCTGGGATTAGTTGCAATGGGGTGGCTGACGACTTCGAGCAATGGCAGGTCGTTGGGCGAGTCGCTGTAAAAATAGACTTCGTCGAAAGCGTCACGGCTGAGATCAAGGGATTTGAGCCAATCGTCCACGCGGACAATCTTCCCCGCCTGGAAACTGGGTACACCCTGGATGCGACCGGTGTAACGGCCGTTCTCCAATTCTGCGATCGTGGCAATTAGGTCGGGAATACCGAATGCGCGCGCAATGGGCGCCGTCACGAAGTCATTGGTGGCCGTCACGATGGCACAGAGGTCACCACGGGTGAGGTGTTCCTGCACCAGCTCAATCGCATTGTCACGGATGGCGGGTCGAATGATTTCGGCCATGAATTCTTCGTGCCAGCGCGCGAGCTCCGGCAAGCTGGCGCGGGTGAGTAGACCCAGCATGAATTCGGCAGATTGTTCCGCCGTGAGCTGACCGGCGTTGTAGCGCTCCATGAGCTCCTCATTCCGCGCCTGCGCTTCAGCCGGGTCGCCGGCGCGGCCTGTGCGGGCAAGGAAGTCAGCCCATTGGTAATCGCTGTCCAGAGGCAGCAAAGTATGGTCGAGGTCAAACAGAGCGAGTCGGGTAGGGTGGGTCATGGAATCCAGATTCTACGTGACGGCTGTCAGGGCTCCGAGCTGGCGAGCAGGTCTTTGAGCAATGGCAGCGTGATCGCGCGGTGTCGCGCAAGGGAATATCGATCAAGCGCGTCGACCAAGGCGGTCAGACGGCTCATATCGCGGTCGTGGTGAGTAAGCAACCAGGCTACGACATCGGGGGAAAGATCCAGCCCTCTTTGAGCCGCACGGCTGCACAGAGCTTGAGCCCGTTCCGCATCGGTGAGCTGTTCCAAGCGGAAAACGAGGTCCCACCCCAGCCGGGTCCGCAGGTCTTCGCGCACTTCCATTGCCAGCGGAGAGCGATCACCGGCCAACACCAGCGCAAAGGCGTGACGAGTTGCTGCACTTTCGCGCCAGCGATTGTAAATTGTGAAGAGAGCGGCCTGTCCGGCAGCATCAAGGAGTTGTACGTCGTCCACCGCCACCAGAGGTATGCTGAAGGTGTCGGCGGTGGCAATCCGCTGCAGCGAGCCGGGGTCTGACTCCGCAGCGTGAAAATAGCCTTCATGGCTTGTGCACACGGCATGCAGCAGATGGCTGCGCCCCACACCATGCGGGCCCCACAGGTATATTGCACGGCCACGCTCGCATTGCCGTAGCGCTTCAAGCGCGGCAGCATTGCGACCCACCACGAAATTGTCGAGTGACGGGGGTGGCGCAGGGTGCAGATCCAGTATCAATTGCTGTGCCATGTCTCGATCGCAGGCCACATTCTCCAGTTCATCGTAAAATCCGGCCTGATATACAGTTCAACCCGCAATTCTTGCACATCCCACGACTTTTCTCATGACTGACAAAAATTCTGCCTCCCTCACCTATCGCGACGCAGGCGTCGACATCGATGCCGGCGAAGCGCTGGTGGATCGCATTAAGCCCATGGCCGCGCGAACCATGCGGGCGGGAGTCATGGCCGGCATCGGCGGCTTCGGCGCTCTTTTTGAAGTGCCTCCTCATATGAAGGAGCCCGTTCTGGTGTCAGGTACAGACGGCGTGGGAACCAAGCTGCGCCTGGCCTTCGAATGGAACCGCCACGACACCGTCGGGGTGGATCTGGTCGCCATGAGTGTCAATGACATTCTCGTGCAAGGTGCCGAACCTTTGTTCTTCCTGGACTATTTTGCCTGCGGAAAGCTGTCAGTGGATACTGCTGCCAGCGTGGTGCAGGGCATTGCGCAAGGTTGCGAGCAGGCGGGCTGCGCGCTGATCGGTGGTGAAACTGCCGAGATGCCGGGCATGTACCCCGAAGGTGAATATGACTTGGCTGGTTTTGCAGTCGGCGCTGTAGAGAAATCCGCCATCATCGACGGTAAGCAGATCCAACCAGGGGATGTCATCTTGGGCTTGGCCTCCAGCGGGGCTCACTCCAATGGTTTTTCCCTGTTGCGCAAGATTTTGCGCCACGCCAATGCGCGTCCCAGCCAGGAACTCGACGGCCGCTCACTGGAAGATGTCGTCATGGCGCCCACTCGCATCTACGTGAAGTCGGTGCTGGACGCTCTGGCCGTGCATGGGCGCGATATCAAGGGTCTGGCCCATATAACGGGCGGTGGTCTCTTGGACAATATCCCGCGCGTGCTACAGGGCAACCTGTCTGCGCGGCTGCATCGCGATGCATGGACTCTGCCACCCCTGTTCCAATGGCTTCAACAGAACGGCAACGTGGCCGACGAAGAAATGCTGCGAGTCTTCAATTGCGGTATCGGTATGGTCGTGATCGTGCCGGCCGGACACGCAGATACCATCACTGCCACCTTCCGCCAGAATGGTGAAACGGTGTATCAGCTGGGCGAGATCGTCGAGCGCCCGGGAAGCGACGCAGCCCAGGTCATCGTCGCCTGAAGTCTTACACAGCAGGCCACGCTGCTCGCGCCAGGTCAATGACTTTGGCAGTCGCCTGGCCTGACAGACAGTCCACCACCTGGCGTTGCGGATCAGAACGCAGCCAGGTGAGCTGACGCTTTGCAAGCTGACGAGTGGCTGCAATGGCCTGTTCCACGGCAATCTCCAGGCTGACTTTGCCGTCCAGATAGTCCCATAGCTGGCGATAGCCTACACATCGCACTGAAGGCAATCCGGTATGAAGATCGCTTCGGTTGTGCAAGCGTTTTACTTCGTCCAACAAGCCCTTTTCCAGCATGGCCTGATACCGTGTGGCGATGCGAGCATGCAATTGAAGCCGATCGCTGGGTTCCAGGCTGATGGTGATGAACGAGTAGGGCAATTCGCTTTCAGGCTGGCTGCGGGCCAACCACTCAGACATCGGTTTGCCGCTGCTGCGAAATATCTCTATCGCACGTTGCAGGCGCTGACTATCGTTTGGGGCGAGACGGGCGGCAGTCGCTGGATCGACACTGGCCAGTTCCGCATGCAAGGCGGGCCATCCGCGGTGGCGCGCTTCTTCATCGATCGCCGCACGAATTGCGGGGTCCGCGCTCGGCAGCATGCTGATTCCTTCCCGCAGCACCTTGTAGTACATCATCGTCCCGCCGCACAGCAGGGGCAGACGGCCACGAGCCCGTATCTGCCCAATGAGTGCCAGCGCATCGCTACGGAATTCTGCCGCTGAGTAACTTTCGGCAGGGTCGCGGATGTCGATGAGATGGTGCGGTACCTGAGACAGCTCGTCCGCAGAGGGTTTGGCGGTGCCGATATCCATGCCACGATAGATCGTGGCGGAATCCATGACGATGATTTCCACAGGCCAGCGTTCAGCGAGCGCAAGGCTGGCGGCGCTTTTACCGGAGGCAGTCGGACCGGCAAGGCAGAGAACGGGCGATTTCATGAGCTTCATTGACCGCGCATGAACATGCGATCCAGTTCCGCTAAGGGCCATTGGAGCCAGGTAGGCCGCCCATGGTTGCACTGATCGGCGCGTTCCGTCTGTTCCATTTGCCGCAACAGGGCATTCATTTCGTCAAGGCTCAGCTTGCGATTTGCCCTCACTGACCCATGGCAAGCCATGGTGGAAAGCAGCTCATTGCGTTGTTCGGTAAGCAGATTGGAATGCCCCACATTGGCCAAATCGCGCAGTACCCCGCGGGCGAGTGATTCAATGTCGCCGCGGGCCAGCAGAGCAGGGACGGTTCTGACCGCGATCGCCGCCGGCCCAGCTGGTGTCATGGCCAGGCCGAGCTCGTCGAGCGTTTCTCTATATTCCTCTATCAACCCTAAATCGCTGGGGTTGGCGCCGAACACGACGGGTACGAGGAGATCCTGACGCGGGAGTGAGCGCGTGTCGAGAGCCTGTTTCAGCTTTTCGTACACCACGCGCTCATGCGCGGCATGCATGTCCACCAGAACCAAGCCTTTGCGATTCTGGGCAACGATGTAAACGCCATGTAATTGGCCTAGGGCCTGACCCAGTGGTTGTTCTTCGGCATTCTCGTGCACTGGTGATGAGGCCGCACTTCGAACAAGCTGCGTAGCGGCACCGGCACCGGCACCGGCACCGGCACCGGCATCAGGAGCGAGGAACTGCAGTGCAACGGTGTCAGCCGAAGCGCCGTTCAAGGGGCGATACAGGCTCTGCCAGGCGTCGGAAGGGCCGCCGCGTTCTTCAAGAGTGAAGGCGCGCTGGGTAGGACGATAGCCGGTGGAACGCTCCGGGTATGGGCTGGACGGTTGAGAGACATACCCGGCAGAGCCCGCAGTGCCATGGTGAAGCGCTGGAGTGGTGAGGCCTTGTGTCGCCGGTTCCGTAGCACCTGTTGGGCTGGCCGGCCCGCCAGGTGCCTTCGCTGTCGCCGGGGCGTCATGGGCGCCTGGGGTGCTGGCCAGGGCCTCATTGAGTGTCTGCGAGACGAAGCGATAAATGGCGCCACTATCCCGGAAGCGCACCTCATGTTTGGCGGGGTGCACGTTGACATCCACCACACCTGGGTCCACGTCAAGAAAAAGCACGTAGGCTGGATGCCGATCACCATGCAGCACATCGGCATAAGCCTGTCGCACAGCATGCGAAACGGCCCGGTCGCGGACAAATCGCCCATTAACGTACAGGTATTGGCGGTCTGTTCGCGCCCTGGCCATCGTTGGACGTGTGATGAGGCCGCGCAGGGAGATCAGTCCGTGATCACGTTCCACCAGGATGCCCTGATCCATAAATTCGACACCGAGAATATCGCGCAAGCGCTGCGCCATATCCCCGGCACGCCAATGCCGTTGCGGCTTGTCATTGTGAAAAAGGCGGAAGGCGACGTGAGGGTGAGCAAGCGCGATGCGCTCGAGCGCGTCAAGGCAATGGCCGTATTCGGTTGTCTCTGAACGCAAAAACTTGCGGCGGGCGGGTACTGCATCGAACAGCTGGCGAACATCGACCGTCGTGCCGGCCGGGCCGGCAGCTGCGTCTACCTGCGCGCTTGACCCGTCGACCTGCCATGCGTGGTCGGCGTCATGCTGTCGGGAAGTGATCGTGAGGCGAGCTACGGAGGCGATCGAGGCCAGCGCTTCCCCTCGGAAGCCCATGGAGGCCACATGCTCCAGCTCATCCAAAGACGCAATCTTGCTGGTGGCGTGGCGACGCAGGGCCAAAGGCAATTCCTCGGGAGGAATGCCACTACCGTCGTCTAAGACGGCGATTCGCCGTATGCCACCTCCATCCAGGCGCACCTCAATGGCGCGCGCCTCGGCGTCCAGGGCATTTTCGACCAGTTCCTTAAGAACTGAGGCGGGCCGGTCAATGACCTCGCCAGCCGCAATTTGGCTGACGAGCAGGTCCGGTAGGGGGGCGATGGAGCGTCTTTCAGTCATCCGTCCGATGTGATTCTGCATTTGCGAAGAGACAGACAACAGATTCTAACCGCCTGGCGCCACACAGGTGGGCCAGGCGTTGGATGGAGATCAAGCGCTACGGAGAGGCGGCTCAGCTGCGCCGCGCCAGAGCCGGGTTGTCGCGGAAATAACTCTGGATGCCTGCAAACATGGCTCGGGCGACCTGGTCCTGGTACTTGCTGCTACGCAGCAGGTTTTCTTCGGTGGGATTGCTGATGAACGCAGTTTCCACCAGGATGGAGGGAATGTCCGGGGCCTTCAGAACCGCAAACCCGGCGCGTTCCACCTGGCGCTTGTGCAGGCGGTTGATCTTGCCGATCTCACCAAGCACCTTGCTGCCGACGCGAATGGAATCATTGATCTGTGCCGCCGTCGAGAGATCCAGCAGCACTTTTGCCACTTGGGCATTGTGAGTGCCCAGGTTAACGCCTCCGACAAGGTCCGCATCGTTCTCACGCTGAGCCATCATGCGTGCCATGGTGCTGGTGGCGCCATTCTGAGACAGTGCATAGACGGAGGAGCCCCGCGCACTCGGTTTGATCCAGGCGTCGGCGTGGATGGAAATGAAGAGATCGGCTTTCACCCGTCGCGCCTTCTGGACCCGCACATGCAAGGGTACGAAGTAATCACCGTCGCGGGTCATGTACGACTTCATGCCCGGTGTCGAGTCAATGATGCGCTTGAGTCGGCGTGCAATCGACAGCACCACGTCTTTTTCGCGCGTGCCGTTACGTCCGACGGCGCCCGGATCCTCACCCCCATGCCCAGGGTCCAGCGCCACCAGGATTTGGCCGCGGCGCTGCGGCTGGGATTGTGGCGGCGGTGTGGTGGGTTGTGAAGGGCGCGGTTTAGCGCTGCCCGCAGGAGGCGAAGGCAGATCGGGTTTTCTCGCTGTTTGCGGCAGCGTTTGCCCTTGCACCGAAGGTACCGGCGCGTCATTCGACTGCTGCGCCAGCTGTTCCAGCACATCAGCAAGGGGGTCGGGGTCTTTGCTCTCCAGGATGGCGAGCAACGGGTCCTGTGCAACCTTGGGGTAGAGATCGAGTACCAGTCGGTACTTGTATTCTCCAATCGGTTTCAAGGTGAAGATCTGTGGGGCCACCGGTTGCTTGAGATCGAGTACCAGACGGATGACGCCGGGGCGGTTCTGCCCCACGCGTACCCCCCCGATGTAGGGGTCGTTGGGGCGAATCTTCGACACAAGCTCATTGAGAGTGCTGTTCAGTGTCAGCCCGTCAATGTCAACAACGAGACGGTCGGGGCCATCGAGCATGAAGTGTTCGGCCTTCAGCTCAGTGTCCATTTCCAGGGTGACACGCGTGTATTCGTCCGCTGGCCAGGTGCGGACCGCCACGATACTGGCGGCATGAGCCACCCTGGGTATGACAGGGATGACAAGAAGCGTTGAGGCGCCAGCGATCAGGCGCCGTCTTGTGAGGTCGGCAGGTGGGGTGCCGGCTTGGCGGGAAAGAGAGTCGTCAGCCATAGTGATCCTTTATCGCTGTACGGCGTCAGTACAGCGCTGCGCCCTTCGTCCTCGTGCTTGATTTGTATGTCCAGGTCGGGGGGTGGCAAGAGCTCACCCGCTTGCTCCGGCCATTCAATAAGAACAATGGAATCGTCTTGCAGAATGTCCCTAAACCCGGCATCCAGCCATTCGCGCGAATCGCTAAATCTATAAAAATCAAGGTGATAGAAGTGTAAGCTAGAAAGATTATAGCTTTCAAGTAGCGCATAGCTGGGGCTTTTTATGCGACCTTGTATTCCGCTGGCCCGCAAAAGTGCCCGAACAAAGGATGTTTTGCCCGCCCCAAGGTCACCGCGCAGGTGAATTCGCCCCCCTTTTGGGACGCCCACTTGTTGCCCGCACAGCAAGGGCGCAAACGAGGCGGCGAGCGCTTCCGTAGCCTGTTCGTCTGGCAAAGTCAATGAAACGGGGGAGGTCGGCGAACGTGCGTCAATCATGATTCCTTCCTCAGAATGCACTCAGATACAGCCACAGGGGAATCGTCACAGCTGATAACATGGTTGTCAGAGACATTGTCGCAGCCACGCTACGCCCGTCTCCACCCATTCGAACTGCCAGGATGTAGGCGGTCGAAGCGGTCGGCAGCGCGCTGAACAGCAAGAGCATCTGCCGCTCGAGGGGCGACAGCGGCAATAGCCATCCAATCAGCAAGGCGACGCAAGGCATGGCAAACAGACGCACGGCGATCATCCAGCTCATCACACGCGCCGCGGACGCCAGGCCGTTGACAGACAGTGTGGCGCCCACACAGATGAGCCCCAGTGCTATCGCACACGAACCCAAGCGCTGCAGAGTGTCCATGGCGAAGGCAGGAATAACGACGCCTCCAAGGTTGCACGCAAGGCCTGCAACCGTTGCCAGGATTAACGGATTTCGAAACAATTCCACCAAAATCCGGTTATCCTGTCGTTTCGCCAGGCCGGTCACAGCCGCAATATTGGCCAACGGGACAGCGCAGCCGACAATGATGGCCATGATGGACTGCCCGTCCTGGCCAGCCAGGCTCAAAGAAATCGATAGCCCCATATATGTGTTGAAGCGGTAGGCGCATTGCGCGAGCGAAGCCTGGACTACAGAGTCAGGTTTCAAGACCGGTACGGCCAGCCAGGCCAGGGCAATGCCGGCTGCCATGAGTGTGAAGGTCGCGACCATGAGCGTGGAGGCATCGCCAAGGCTCAGCGGTGCCCGCACGATGGAGGCAAACAGCAGGGCCGGAAACAGAACAAAGTAAACCAGCTTTTCTGCGGTACTGAAAAAGTCAGCTTTATAGTTAAGCAGGTGCAGCAGGCACCACCCGAGAGCGATCAGAAGAAAGTCAGGAAGTACCAGCGATACGATGGTCATTTATAGGGCCACGGTGGACGAAAAAATCTTTATTCGAACCGGAAAAATTTCGCTAGAATCCGGCCTCAATCCTCCCACGAGGAGGAATTTTCAAAGGAGTGAGTGTATATGAAACACCTAGGCAGCAAGTTTGCAGCATTGGCCATCGCGGGCAGCATTGCCGCAGCGTTTGGTACACCAGTGTTGGCAGCTGACGATTATCCCAATAAAGCCATTCGCGTGATTGTGCCGTTCGCACCCGGCGGTTCCACTGACATTGTGGCGCGCATTGTTACCCAGGAGATGAGCCAGATTCTTGGCCAGACCATGGTGGTCGAAAATAAAGGCGGTGCTGGCGGGGCGATTGGTGCCCAGGAAGCTGCCGGTGCGAAACCGGATGGCTACACACTGTCCATTGCCACGGTCTCCACCATGGCGGTGAACAAGGCTTGCCGTCCTGACGATCTCCCCTATGATCCGCTGAAAGATTTCATGCCGGTGACCAACTTCGCCAACGTGCCCAACGTCATCGAAGTTAATCCGAAATTCCCCGCGCAGAACTTCAAGGAGTTCCTGAAGGTTCTGAAGGAAAACCCGGGCAAATATTCCTACGGAAGCTCCGGTACCTGCAGTGTGCTTCACTTGTTCGGCGAGGCCTTCCGCCTGTCTACGGGTGCTGACATCCTGCACGTCCCGTACAAGGGTTCAGGTCCCGCCGTTGCCGACGCTGTGGGCGGCCAGATCGACATCATGTTCGACAACCTGCCTTCTTCCATGGGCCAGATACAAGCTGGTAACCTGCGGGCGATGGCTATTGCCTGGCCAGAGCGCCTCGACAGCCTGAAGGATGTCCCCACACTGGCCGAAGAAGGGTTTCCCGAGCTGAATAATCCCGCATGGTATGGCCTTCTTGCACCTGCTGGCACGCCGGACGCTGTGATCAAGAAGCTTCATGCCGCGGCCGCCGAAGCGCTGAAGAAGCCGAATGTCGTCGAAGCACTGCAAAAGCAGGGGGCTTCGCCTTCCGGCAACTCACCTGAAGAGTTCGCCAAGGAAATCAAGGAACAGTACGACTGGGCGCATGATGTCGTGAAGAAAGGTGGCATCTCGCTGAAGTAATTAGGGTATAGCTACCGGCTGCACCGGCCTGCATAGCAGGCCATTAAAAGAAACGCCGGCATGAGCCGGCGTTTCTTTTCTATCCCCGCGTTCGCGGATGCAGTACGGGGCGGACTACTGCAAGTGTTCGTACAGTATCAGCGAACCAATACAGATCAGAGCAAGACCACCAAGTATTTCCGCGCGTCTGCCAAGCACCGTGCCCAGAACACGACCGACCATGACACCCAGCGTCACCATCAATAAGGTCGTGGTGCCGATAGCCAAAGCGGTGATGAGGATATTGCTGTCAATAAAGGCCAGAGTAACGCCCACCGCCATGGCATCTATGCTGGTGGCAAGTCCGGTCGCGGCCAGCAACCAGAACGAATGTCTGCTGCGTGGCGTGTCGTCACCATCCTCGCCCTTGTAGCCGTTGTAAATCATGCGAAGGCCCAGCGCGCCCAGCACAATGAAGGCGATCCAATGGTCCCATGCCCGAACATAGGGAGCCGCGACCGACCCCAAGGCCCAGCCAATCAAGGGCGTCAATGCCTCAATGAAGCCGAAGATGGCTCCTGTACGCAATGCTTCGGAGAACCTCGGCCGGGTCAACGCTGCCCCCTTGCTCACAGCCGCGGCGAAGGCGTCAGTGGACATGGCAAAGGCAATCACAAGGGTTGAGATGAAGGTCATGGAAATGTGAACGGAATGGACGGCGTCCAGGCGGCTGGCTGTAGCAAGCCTTGTTGCTCGATGCGGGCCTGGGTGCTTGGGCTAGCGCAATTCTACGGCGACCCGGCGGACAAATGTGGAGTAACCCTGACCAAAGTGTGTTCTAGATCAAACAACGCAGCACTTAGTTTGGAGCACAAGCGCTGCGCTATAATTGCCGGCTCACTGCGTCTCCGTAGTTAAATGGATATAACTTTCCCCTCCTAAGGGAAGATTGCAGGTTCGATTCCTGCCGGAGACGCCAGTTCACTTCTCCAAAGCCACATTGACCGGCCGGGCACCAAGGCCCTTCACCAGTGCCTCGGGCGGTATTCCCACCAAGTAGCCGCGACGCCCACCGTTCAAGTAGATGGTCGGCAGCTCCAGCAGTTCCGCTTCCACCCATACTGGCATTTTTTTCCGTGTTCCGAAGGGCGAAGTGCCGCCAACCATATAGCCGGAATGCCGCTGGGCGACTTCCGGCTTGCAGGGAGCCACTTTCTTAGCACCAATCTGACGAGCCAGATTCTTTGTGGAGACCTCGCAGTCGCCGTGCATGAGAATGATCAGTGGTTTGGCGTTTTCGTCTTCCATGATCAGTGTTTTGGCGACGTGATGCGGATCCAAGCCCAGCTGACGGGCCGACTCCAAAGCGCCGCCATGGTCGACGTATTGGTAGGGGTGTTCCGTATAGGCGATACCCAGCTTCTTCAGCATTTGCGTTGCCGGGGTTTCGGAAACGTGTTTGTCCTTAGCCATGTTCAGATTTTGACGTATTCACGCCCGGGGATGATGCTTGGCATGCAGTTGCCGTAAGCGCTCGCGGGCAACGTGAGTATAAATCTGGGTAGTTGAAATGTCGGCATGCCCCAGCAGCAACTGCACCACCCTCAAGTCCGCGCCATGGTTCAGCAAATGCGTGGCAAACGCATGTCGCAAGACATGGGGCGAGAGTGGGGCGTGGATTCCTGCCCTGAGCGCATATTTCTTCACGAGCTGCCAGAAGGCTTGGCGGGTCATGGGGCCGCCTCGGCCTGTGACGAACAGCGCGTCCGATCGGCGCTGTCCGAGCAGCGAGCCACGGGCTTCCCGGAGATAGCGCTCAACCCAATGCTGAGCTTCAGCGCCCATGGGCACCAGTCTGTCCTTGCCGCCCTTGCCCTGCGTGACCCTAACCACGCCGTCGTCAAGACTGACTTCCAATACCCCCAATGAGACCAGTTCGCTGACGCGCAGCCCCGTGGCGTAAAGCGTCTCCAGCATGGCGCGATCGCGCAGTCCTAAGGTAGTGGAGTGATCAGGGGCATGCATGAGCGCTTCCACTTGTGCTTCACTCAAGGTTTTGGGAAAACGAGGGGGCTGGCGGGAGGCCTGCAGCTTCAGACAGGGGTCGTGGTCGACCAGGCCCTGGCGCAGCGCCCAGAGAAAGAAGCGGCGCAGAGATGCCAGCCGTCGGTTGGCCGTGGAAGCGCGGCTGCGCGCATGCATGGCAGCAAACCATTCCTGAATGTCTGCCTCCAGCGTGGCGGTAATGGGCTTGCCATGCGTCAGGGTAAGCCAGTCTTCAAATGCCTGCAGATCGCGTCGATAGGCACTTAGCGTGTTTTGCGCCAGGCCGTCCTCCAGCCACAGGGCGTCGATAAAGGCGTCAATGCGGTCGCTTGTTTCTGCCATGAGTGAGTCGAGGGTAAATGGCGGGCTGTTCGAGCCGGCGCAAGATGCGGCGGCGCCAGCCATTCTAAGCCCTGGCCGGTTCATGGTGGCGTGCAGCTTTCGGCGAGATTAACGGTATCCTGTTAAACTTCTACGTGGCGGGCCCCTTCGCATGGTTCGGCGGCGAACCTGGTCAGGTCGGGAACGAAGCAGCCATAGTCGTGCAGAGTCAGTGCCGAAGTCAGGCTCGCCATTCATATCTGCCCGGCGCATATGCGCCGGCGTCTCTATTTCTACGAAAAGCGCCCATTTCCCAGCTTCACCGGAATGCGGGTACACTTTTCCCTTCCCTTTCGACTGTCATCAGCCTACATCCTCAATGACGTATCTGGTTCTGGCACGCAAGTGGCGGCCACGTTCGTTCGATACCCTGGTCGGTCAGGACCACGTGGTGCGCGCGCTGACCCATGCCCTGGACACTCAACGCCTACATCATGCCTGGTTGTTCACCGGTACGCGTGGTGTGGGCAAAACCACGCTGTCGCGCATACTCGCAAAATCGCTGAACTGCGAGCAGGGCATCAGCGCCAGGCCTTGTGGGCAGTGTCGTGCCTGCACCGAGATCGATGCAGGCCGCTATGTCGACTACGTTGAACTGGACGCCGCTTCGAACCGCGGCGTTGAGGAAATGACGCAGCTGCTGGAACAGGCGGTTTACGCGCCCAGCAGCGCGCGCTTCAAGGTCTACATGATTGACGAAGTGCACATGCTCACTGGCCATGCGTTCAACGCCATGCTGAAAACGCTGGAAGAACCGCCTCCGCATGTGAAGTTCATCCTGGCAACTACCGACCCGCAAAAGATCCCAGTCACGGTGCTGTCGCGCTGCTTGCAGTTCAATCTGAAGCACATGACAGTCGAGGCGATTGTTGACCACCTTCAGTATGTGCTGACACAGGAAGGACTGAAGTTTGAACACCCTGCCTTGCGCCTTCTGGGGCAGGCGGCCGGCGGTTCGATGCGGGATGCCCTCTCGCTCACTGACCAGGCCATTGCTTACAGCGCGGGCGACCTTACCTTGGAAGCCGTCCAGGGAATGCTCGGCACCATTGACCAGCGTCATCTTGTCAGGCTGCTGCAGGCCTTGTCGGCCGGTCAGGCTGCGGGAGTGATTGAAGTCGCTGACGAACTTGCCGGGCGAGGGCTTTCCTACACTGGGGCGTTGGCCGATCTGGCCGTCATGCTTTCTCGAATTGCGATTCAGCAGCGAGTACCGGGCGGTTTGCCTGCAGATGACCCGCTCCTGGCCGATCTCGAGGCCCTTGCCAGCGCCCTGCATCCAGACCTCGTCCAGCTTTACTATTCAGTGGCAGTCCATAGCCGTAGCGAACTCGCTTTGGCGCCAGACGAATACGCCGGCTTTGTGATGGCCTGTCTGCGAATGCTCTCGCTTACACCGGCATCTTTGCACCAGCCGAATCCACCCCCTGTCACACCAACCCGGCCTACTACCGTCGCGCCCACTGTCGCGCCAACTCAGCCTTCCGAAACAGGTGACCAGGCGGGTCCAAGCTCGGAAAGTGGCTCGTTGCCCGACGAAGGCCCCGACGTTCCGGCCTGGGAAGACTTGCCTGAGGAAGCGGCTCGAACCGTTTCAGCGCCTACACTCTCCTCTGAATCACCCGCATCGGCTGTCGCTTTGCAGGACGCTGACACAACATCTGGAGAGACGTCATCATCGCTTGCCGATGAAGGCACTGAAGTCGCCAACATTCCCTACCCGGATGAAGATTTCCCTGCCTTTGACGGATTCGAACCTGCTGCTTACGAGGACGGAGGCTGGGAACCGGTAGTCGAGGGGGTTGAGTTCGATTCCGGTGAAGTTGCTGCCGCCAGCCTTGGTGCCGCGGGCCTTGCCGAGTTGGTCAAAGAAAAGCCAGCAACCCGCCCGCGCCTGACGCGAATGACAGCTGAACAATGGCCTGAACTGGCGGCCAGCTTGCCGCTCAGTGGCCTGGCCGATGAACTCGCTCGTCAGAGTGAATGGGTAGGTGTGAAGGATGACACCATCACCTTGCGGGTTGCCATATGGTCACTCGCCGCGAAACAGGGCCAGGCCCGTTTGCGTACTGTATTGACCGAGCACTTCGGCAAAGTGGTGAATCTCAAGATCGAGTTCGGGGAAACGGGTAGTGGTACTGCACGAGCCCTGGAAGAGAAGCGCCGAGCGGAACGCCAGCGTGAGGCCGAGGAAGCCGTGGCCAACGATCCTCTGGTGCAGGCCTTTATCGATGAATTCGGTGCCCGGGTGATTCCTGGCACGATTGCAGCGCTTGATGAAAGGGCTGCCTGAACTGAACCGACACACAAACAGGAAAGACTCAATATGATGAAAGGTCAACTCGCCGGCTTGATGAAGCAGGCGCAGCAAATGCAAGAAAACATGAAGAAGGCCCAGGAAGCCCTGGCCGATATCGTGGTGGAAGGGGCTGCCGGCGGTGGCCTGGTCAAGGTATCCATGACTTGCCGTAATGACGTCAAGCGGGTGGATATAGACCCAAGCCTTCTGGAGGAAGACAAGGACATGCTTGAAGACCTCGTCGCCGCGGCCTTCAACGATGCTTTGCGCAAGGCCGAAGCCACGGCGCAGGAAAAAATGTCTTCGGTCACGGCCGGCCTTCCCCTGCCGCCGGGAATGAAATTGCCGTTCTGATGGACGGTCAAATTTCCGAGCCCGAGTCGCTGCGTGCCTTGATCGAGGCACTGCGCTGCTTGCCAGGAGTGGGCGAGCGCAGCTCGCGGCGCATGGCTTACCACCTGCTGCAGCACGACCCTCAAGGGGCGGCTCGTCTCGCAGAGACGTTGCTGCATGCGGTGGAAGGCATACGTCACTGTCGGCTGTGCAATGGGTTTTCGGAAGAAGAGATCTGCGCAATGTGCTCAAGCAGCCGGCGCGATCCTTCCCTGCTGTGCGTGGTCGAAACGCCGGCAGATCAGAACATGGTTGAGGCCAGCCACGGCTATACAGGCCTCTACTATGTGCTAATGGGGCGGCTCGCCCCGCTTGAGGGCGTGGGGCCAGATCAGCTTCAGTTCGACCGGCTACTCTCCCGCGCTTGCGAAGCAAAGGTTGAAGAGGTCATACTGGCGACCAATTTCACCCCGGAAGGCGAGACCACCGCACATTACCTGTCCGAACTGCTGCGTGCACGCGGGCGTAAGGTGACCCGGTTGGCGCGCGGGGTACCTGCCGGCAGCGAACTGGAATACGTCGATGCGGGCACGATTGCCTGGGCTTTAATGGAGAGACGCGGCGCCTGAAGTGGCACCAGACCAAGAGACACCCGCGAGCTGTACGTAGCAAAAAATCAATAAAGGAGACTCAACATGTCATTCAATCGTCGTGATGTACTCAAGCTGGCTGGCGTGGCCGGCGCGGCAGGTGTGATACCTGGCCTTGCCCGTGCACAGTCCATCGAGAAGAAGGATGTGGCCATCGCCGTCGGGGGGCAGGCGCTCATTTACTACCTCCCGCTTTCCATTGCCGATGTCAATGGCTATTTCAAGGATGAAGGGCTGAACGTCAAGATTCTTGATTTCGCGGGTGGTTCGCGCGCGCTGCAGGCGGTGGTCGGGGGTAGTGCGGATGTCGTGTCAGGCGCTTTCGAGCACACGATCAATCTGCAGTCCAAGGGTCAGGAATATTCCTCCTTCGTACAGCAGGGCCTCACTCCGATGATTGTTCTGGCGGTCTCCAAGAAGACTATGCCCAACTACAAGAGCCCAGAAGACCTCAAGGGCAAGAAAATCGGTGTCACGGCGCCCGGTTCTTCCACGAACATGGCGATCAGCTTCTTCCTCTCGAAGTACGGCGTCAAACCCAGCGACGTTTCTTTCATCGGGGTGGGCGGTGGCGCGGGCGCAATTACGGCCATGCGGACCGGCCAGATCGACGCCATCGCCAACCTGGATCCGGTTATCGGTACACTCCAGAAAGACGACCTCATCACGGTCATCGCCGATACGCGCACGGTGAAGGACACCATCGACATCTTCGGTGGCAATATGCCGTCGGGTTGCCTCTACACGCAACGCTCCTTCATTCAGTCCAACCCGAACACCGTCCAGGCATTGGCCAACGCCATCGTCCGGGCAGACAAGTGGATCCAAAAGTCCAGCCCTGAAGAGATCGCAAAGGTTGTCCCCGAAGGCTACCTGCTGGGTGATGTCGAGCTCTACAAGGCGTGTCTGGAAGGGAACAAGCCCGGTCTGTCTCCTGATGGCACCATGCCGGAAGACGGCCCGCAGACTGCGCTGAATGCGCTTGCCGCTTACGTGGCGGACTTTCCCAAGGACAAGATCGATCTCTCCAAGGTCTGGGTCGGCGACTTCGTTGCC
>JAJUJD010000160.1 GCA_029267315.1 Alcaligenaceae bacterium | reverse complement strand
ATGATTTTTCCTGTTCCAACTTAGTCGCGATGCGCCACCACCATTGATGACGCCACGCAGCCAGTCTTGGTCCCGTCAGCTTAAGCCTTGAGGGCCCAAGAGCCCGGCCGGCAAAGCCTGGGTTGAAATTGTTGCCAAGGCCCCAAAGAATAGGGGTGCGCCTGTAGGCAAGACGATAATAATAGCGCGTTGCCAACCCAATAGCAAGGGTGGGCGGTAAATATATGGTATAGCGTTGCGGAGTTGTCACTACAACACCGGCAAAAGGCGCCCGGCGCAACAGCGGTTAATTATCCACGAATTCCCCTTCGTTTTCATCCCCCTCTTCCGGGAATGTTTCATTTGCCGGAAGCAGTACGCCGTATTCGCGCAGAAGAGTGGCAGTGGCGGCATTGGGTACGTCGTGGGCGTAAACCTTCACGCCCTGCCCGATGGCAGATTCTGTAATTGCGGCGATCAGCTGGACCGCGCCCGGACTTTCCATCAGGCCGGAGATGAGATCGCCTCCAAGCTTGATATAACGGATGCGCACCTTGTGAAGGCGCAGCAGAGCGGCCGGCTGCTCAGCTAGACGTCGAACCCCCACGCCTACGCTAAACTTGGTGGCGATGGAGCAGAAAGACTGGAGCTCGTCCGGATATGCAACGAACCCATGAGCGTCCACCTCCAGAACCAGGCGCTCGCGTTCAGTTGGCTGGATCTCGCTTGAAGAAAGCTGCTGCTCCATTTGCTCAAGGAAACCGGGAAGAAGAAGCGATGCCAGGGACACCCGCAGGGACAGCGTGCCCGGTTGCTGGCGCAGCCATTCCAGGCCGAGCTGCATGGCGCGCAAATCGCAGGCCCCCGACAGCCCCAGGCGCACTGCCGGCGGCATAAAGAGGTAACCCGACACTGAACTGCCATCGGCAGCATCGCGCAGTGCGAGCAACGCCTCGTGGCGGTCAGGGGTGTCATCGTTGCTGTAAATGACTGGTTCTACGTTCAGATGCACCCGCCCTTCACGCAAAGCATCTTGTATCAACACCTTCCAGGAGGATTCACCCGCATTCCCCGCGACCCCGAGCGAGCGATATTCACTGGAGGCCATATATTCGACTTCATCATGACCGGCGTTCTCCGCTCGCATCAAACCGTGATCCAGCCGCGCCAGCACTTGGCCGACGTCGCAATTTGGACCGTAATCGGTGAGCGCATAGCACCAACGGCAGAGCCTTTGCTCGGAGGTCTGGATTCGCAGCGAATCGAGCTTCTGCCGTAGGGCTTCAAGGAGGTCGGTGGTGTCCGGGCCGTCGTAGCCGGCCAGAAGCACAACGAAATCGGAACCGTTCAGGCGTGCCAGCTGGGGCTGAGGCCGACCCGGTTCCGCATGTTGAACCAGGGCTTCGCGCACACCATCACAGACACGGCGCAGCCAGCTGTCGGTTTCCTGACGATCATGCGCGGCATTGATGGAAGAGAGGTCTCGCTGCCGGAAGATCAGCACATGGCCATAGCCCGTGGCCTGCGCCGCCTCGTTACCCTCTTCCCCTCTGAGCGCCCGGCGCAACTCATTAATGAAATACCTGCGATTTGCCACACCAGTGACATCATCCGAATGCAAGGCAACTTCCAAGGTCTCGATTTGACGATTCTGCTCGTCGGCAGTGGCACGCACCCGTTCACGGACGGACGCGATGACATTGTGTACCTGTGCCAGCTCCTTGATGCGGGAGCCCGTAGAAACCGGGGCTGGAACGCCGGACGCCTGCATATCAGCAATCGCCTGCACCTGCGCAGTGACCTCAGTTTGCAAGGCTTTGCGCAGCCAACGAATCAGCGCAATGGCAAAGACCGCCCACAAAACGCCAGCCGCCACGACCAGCAGCAAAACCTGCCAGGCGATGTTCCACAACACTTGTCTCGCATAGCCCGACTCTGGCGTAACAGTCACTTCACCCGTCTGCTTCCACCCATCGCTCACTGCCTGAGTGACGGTAGGTACCGACAGCGGGAACAAGGCTTCCAACCAACCCGGCACGTGCGACACCCCCTTCTCGCTGCCTCGAACGAGATCATGGACCACGTCCCCGGTGGGCGACTTCAGCACAATGCTGTGATACTGGCCCGTGTCGAACAGGGCTTTCAGCAACAATTCCTGTGTGACAGGGTCCTGGTTACCGGGCTGCGATAAGGAAAGAGCCAGCGAGGACGCCGTGTTGCGCGCCTCTACCTGCAGGCGCTCATTCAGATAGCCCTGTGCGCCGCTCAGACTGAGCCACAGTGTGCCAGCGAAGATCACGCCCATCGCTATGGTGACACTAATAAGAAGCTGTCTGAGAAGTGACATAAGCAACCATTTGAGTTCGTAACAAAATTAGTCGTGGATGATACCAACGCATCGGCCAGAGAAAGACCAATGCGTTGGGAAGATGCGGGACAACCCTGCCTTTCAGGGAGCAAAACCTTCCTGCCTCATACGTGTGAGCACTTCCTGCCATCGAGTGATGCGATCTACGCCGCCGGAGTGCCCGCCCTTCACGTAAACGCCTTCGGCGTTGAAACTAAAAACCGGCGTAAGGTCTCGGCGCCGGGATGCAGGTCGAATTGCCTGGTTCAAGTTGTCGAGGATGAGCGGTTCAGCTTCCGGCCTGTCGTAATAGCCAAGAACCATATGGGCCACACTCCTCCCGTCCACCCGCGCACGTACGTAAATCAACCGTAGTTTTTCTGGCGGCACCCCCAGATGAACCAGAGAGAAGTACTTGCCAATGACAAAGTCTTCGCAGTCGCCCATTCCCCGGCCCAACGTTTCCAGCGGGGTTGCCCAGTAATCTTCACGACGCCAGGCGACGATGTCTTCTGCCTCGCGAATCGTGGTGTTCCAGAACGCGTTGACAGCATCCAGGTGTTTTCGAGCATCGGATGCGCCGGCGAGACGATCGAGCGCAGAGAACCATTGATTTAGTCGGCGCCCACCTTCCCTGCCGAATTGCCGCTCCGCATGTTTGACCACTGTGTCCCGCTCGAACTGAAGCGCCAACGTTCCCTGCCCCGCAAACAGCAATGTGGCTGTAAGCAGTAGCAGCATCTGAAAACGCTGCAGGCGGGGCAAGCGCACTATTGCTGACAAAGCAGAATCCGTTACTTGGCGGGGTGAGGGGTGATGTTACCAATTGTTGGGCGAGACAGACACCCTGTGAACAGAAGCTTCGCCCGCCCAGCGTAGATGGGCGCTTGAGATACACTTCGCCGTAGGTAAATTCCCTCCAATTTGGCTTATCCCTGCCCTACGTTAAGCTTCGTTATCCGTGCAGAATGTGGACGCAGTGTGTCGCTGCGTTCACCGCTTAGGGTTGAGCTGCGTATTTGATCCGCAGTCATCATATCTTTCCGCCTACAGGACTCGTTTGATGTCTCTCTCTGACCTTCTCGCTCGAGCACGCCCGCTTGTAGCCGAGCGCATTTCCCTTTCCGAACCTTGCATTCTGTTTTTCTCCCTATGTAATGGAAAGGAGCGAGCAAGTATTCATCGGTCATCGGGCAAGGATTTCCATCAAGCTTGGAAGGAAGGCGTAGCGCTTTGCCAGCGCCAAGCAGAGCGTCAGAAATTGACGGTGCGGTGGCTTCGCATCGACTGGGTCCTGGAGGTCGAGACAACAACATGGGAACGGCTACTGGCACGGCTAAACAACACGAAACGCAATTATTTCCGTCTTGGGCTGAGCCTGGACGCCAAGCTAGAAACGGCCTTCCTGGAACAAGAAATCAATGCCAACGCCATGCTTTACCCCGGCGCAGACAATCCAGCGGCCGGTCTGAACCTGAAGAACTTCTCGGTACGAGCAAAAAGGCGGTTCGGACCTGACGTTGACCTCGATTTCTCGCCGGAGCGCGATGTCTATCTTTTTACGCATGAGGGAGTGTTTCTGGCGCAAGATGACGGACTGGCACACCTACCAGAAGGAAGTGGCCCGGTCTGGCTGCCCCGCCCGGGCAAAACGACTGTCCGCTGGAGGGAGGCAGAATCGCTGAATTGCGGTCGCCGCCAAATAACTAGCTTGGAGCCCAAGCAGGTCTACGCGTTGATTGAAAGCAGCTCCAACTTCCTAGCCAAGCAGGTGGAAGGAAACGGCCGCTTTATATATGGCCACTTCCCATGCTTTGGCCGACAAATTCCGACATATAACGCGCTGCGCCACGCGAGTTCTGTGTACTCCATGCTGGAAGGGTGGGAACTCACGCAAGATAAGACTTTACTTGCGGCAATCCGGCGTGCTCTGACTTATTTAACCGACACCCTTATTCGTCTCTATCCACAAGCAGACGGCACCAACCTGGCGTTCAACGTGGACGTTGGCGGAGAAATCAAGCTGGGCGCAAACGCGGTCAGCATTCTGGCGCTGGTTAAGTATGACCAGCTAACAGGCGACACGCAGTACCGGCCCTTAATGGAGGCGCTTGCGTTGGGCATTGCGCGCATGCAGGACCCCAACTCTGGCGGCTTCGTGCATGTGCTAAATGCGGAAGATCTTTCCGTGAAAGAAGCGTTCCGCATTGTCTACTACGATGGCGAAGCAGCATTCGGTTTGATGCGTTTATATGGCCTGACAAAAGACCCACGTTGGCTCAATATTGTCGAAAGAGCCTTCGACTACTTTATTCAGTCCGAGCACTGGAAGCACCATGATCACTGGCTGTCATATTGTGCGAATGAACTGACGTTGCATCGGCCGGAAGAAAAATATTTCCAGTTCGGTGTACAGAATATCGCGGGATATCTCGACTTTATCCTGACCCGAGAAACCACCTATCCTACGCTGCTGGAACTTTCCATGGCTTTTGAAGCCATGCTTCAACGTATCAACACCGCACACCCCGAAATGAAGCATGTGCTGGAGGGACTTGATATCGAAAAGTTCCACCGCGCCCTGCACCACCGTGCGCATTATTTGCTGAATGGCTTCTTTTGGCCGGAGCTGGCCATGTATTTTGCCAAGCCAGAAACGGTGGTGGGAAGCTTTTTTATTCGCCATCACAGTTTTCGGGTGCGGATTGACGATATCGAGCATTATCTTTCGGGGTATGTGGCGTATTGGAAATTATTGTCGGGCGGTGCGTACATTACATCTGGATTATCCGGTTCTAGTGTAGAAACCGCACCTGTATTGACGAGCCACCAGCAGCGCAATTGGAACGCCGAGAACCTTCTGCAGGCCACGCGAGGTTCATGGCGCGTCGCGCCCCAAAACTCTGATTGGAGCGCGGACGGATTAACGATTTGGCGCCCTGCGATGGAAGAAGGCCATATCGTTGCACTGCGGGCAGAAGGTTGGAAAGGCGGAGTACCGCCGGCGGCTATCACCACACTGCCTCATCGGCCGCGAGCTTTGCTATTGCATCGAGGTGAATCAACACCCGTGAATGTGAATCCAGGCATTCCGCTATTAGAAGTGGACGATATGCGGCGTGCGGTTTTCGGTATGGGTCATTTCGCCCGCCGGCACATGGCAGGCAAAATTATCGGCGTCACAGGTAGCGCTGGTAAAACTACTATGGTCGCAATCTTGCGCCACACGCTTCAGCATTGGGGTAAAGTCGGCTCCACAAAGCACAACAGCAACTTGCCCATCGGGATTGCATGGAATCTCGCGTCCATTCCGTGGGACTCCGCGTATGCAGTTCTGGAAATGGCGATAGGAGGAATGAACCAGAACACTGCATTGGTTAAGCCACATATAGCAGTATTTTCAAATATAGCCCCAGCGCATTTGGAATATCACACGTCCACTGCGGAAATCGCCCGCAAGAAATCGCGCATATTCGCTGGAATGGATGCAGGCAGCACTGCAGTTCTAAATCGCGATATGGAGCACTGGGAGTACATCGCCGCAGAAGCACGTGCGCGCGGCCTGCACGTATTGAACTATGGCCAACACGTCGAATCGCACTTTCGCTTACGTGATTACCACAGTGCGACACGAACAGCATACGTCGAGACACCACAAGGCAAACTAAGCTACTGTATTGGTGCTGCTGGGCTACACATGGCCTATAACACGCTTGCGTGCTTGGCGGTTATCGCTGCACTCGATTTATCCACGCTCACCGCAGCGTCCAGATTTGAATCTTTCGTTCCTCTTGATGGACGGGGGAAACTGCTGGAAATTAAACGAGAAGCTGGTATTGTGACCATCATCGATGAGGCGTATAACGCGAACCCCGCATCAATGGCGGCTGCACTAGGATCGATGAGCGGACACACGCCGCCTCGCGAGTGCGGGCGCCGCGTAGTTATTTTGGGCGATATGCTGGAGCTCGGTAAGAGCAGTATTGAATTCCATCAAGCGCTGGACTTACCAGTTTTATCAACGCAGCCAGCGCTTGTACTACTGTGTGGTGAAGAAATGCGGGCCTTATACCACCGCCTTATCGATCGTTGCCCTGTGCATTGGTTCAAAAACGTGGAAACGCTTATTAGCAAGGCGGACGATCTGCTTCAGGACGGCGATCTGGTTCTTATAAAAAGTTCGGCTGGTATTGGACTGAACAAATTAGTTGAGGCGCTCAAGCGGGGCTCATGGCGAGGGGCGCTTGGTTGAAACGGCCCGCTTTAGCATTATGAGGTAAGCGCACGGGGAACACACATTGACGAACGGCCGCGTTAGCGGCCGTAGTCGTTTATGCGCAGGCGTCAGGGACCCAGCAGTGAGGTAGTAGTTCCTCAATCCGATTATTCGGATGCGTGGGCAAGCGCGTGAGCACATCCTTCAGATAGGCATACGGATCGTGACCGTTCATCTTCGCCGACTGGACGAGGCTCATGACGGCAGCGGCACGTCGGCCAGCCCGCTGCGAGCCAGCGAACAGCCAGTTCTTCCTACCCAACGCGATGGGCCGGATCTGATTTT
>JAJUJD010000244.1 GCA_029267315.1 Alcaligenaceae bacterium | reverse complement strand
CATGCGCTGGGCTACGACCACATTGACGAAGAAGACGCTCAAGACATGGAAGCGCTGGAAACACGCATCCTCGCGAGCATGGGCATTCCGGACCCATATCTGTAGCACTTGCTGCTTTCCCGGGGTGGCCAAACAGCCCAACCCTTGCACGGGAAATCCGGTCACAATTCCGCAAGAATTGAGTTATCCTAAACTTTCCATCAACACGTCCCCTGGACAATGTCAGACCCCAACTCACCCGAACCCGAACCCCGACAATCCAAACACGGTTCCAAATCCCTTTTTGCCCGTCTCACAGCCTTCATGAGGCCCATTGAACCGGAAGATCGTGAAGATGTCCGCGAATTCCTGGAAGCGGCCCACGACAACAAGGTTCTGGATAGCGAAGCCTATACCATGCTGTCCGGCGCGCTGGATGTCGCCAACCAAACGGTGGCCGATATCATGGTGCCGCGCTCGAAAATGGATATGCTGGATATCAGCCGCCCGCTTTCTGAAGTGCTGCCGGAGATCATCGAAACCGGCCATTCACGGTTCCCCGTCTACGAAGGTGATCGCGACAATATCGTCGGTATCCTTCTGGCGAAGGACCTCCTGCTCTCCATCAATAACCCGCAGCTGGATCTTCGCCCACTGGTGCGGCCCGCCGTTTTCATACCGGAAACCAAGCGCCTGAACGTCTTGCTGCGCGACTTTCGCAGCAGTCGCAACCATCTGGCCATCGTCATTGACGAGCACGGCGGTACTGCCGGCCTTGTGACCATGGAAGATGTGCTGGAACAAATCGTCGGTGAAATCGAAGACGAATACGATGAGGACGCCGAGAAAACCATTTTCCAGACGGGCAGCAACAGCTGGCGCGCGATGGGAATTACGGAAATCGAAGTCTTCAATAAAACCTTCGACACCGAACTGCCTGATGATGACTTTGACACCGTCGGCGGTTGGCTGGCTGCCGAACTGGGCCGCATTCCGCGACGGGGTGACAGCATCAGTCACGCAGGCCTGAACATAACGGTGGTGGGGGCCGACGCACGTCGTGCGTTGTGGCTTCATATCCAGCGAGAAAACCCCGCCTCTTACGTGGAACCCGCAATTGGGGCATGATGCCCTCCAGCTAGCATTCATAGGGCCATTCCAACGGTGACGTTCCGTTCTTACATTCAGAGCGCCGATTCCCTGCGGCACTTCACGCTGCTGGTTATCGGGGCGGTGCATTCCTTATCGTTTGCACCCTACCCCTTGCCTGCATGGGCCCTGCCCTATGTGCAGATTGCCTGTCTGGCTTTCCTGGCACGTCACACTCTGCAGTCTGCAAGCGCGCGCAGCGTCGCCTGCAGCGCCCTGCTCTTTGGTTTTGGGCAGTTCGCTGTGGGGTTGTACTGGCTGACCATCAGCATGCATCAGTTCGGTGGCATGCCGCTGCCAATGGCGATCGCAGCGCTGCTGCTGTTTGCCGCTGCCATATCCGTTTACGGCATGGTGGCCTGTCTGCTTGCTTGGCGACTGCTCCGCGGCCGTGTGTCACCTGCGCCGCTCACTGTCGTGATCGCGGCGGGCGTCTGGGCGTCCTGCTGGACCCTGGGCGAGTGGCTGCGCGGCACGCTGTTCACGGGTTTCCCTTGGCTGAACGTTGGTTACGCCCATGTAGAGGGAGTTCTGGCACCGTGGGCGGCAGTCGTCGGTGTTTATGGCGTCGCATGGCTCGCCGCCTTCGCCTCGGCAGCGGTTGCGCTGATGGTGCTGGGTCGAAATTCTGGCAAAGACGTTCAGGCAGCCACCGCATTGGCCGTCAGTCTACTGACCGGCCTTGCAGGCATTGCCCTGTCACATATCGCCTGGTCCCGTCCGTACGGCGAGCCGGTGTTGGTCCGGCTTGTACAGGGCAACATTCCGCAGTCCGAAAAATTCGATCCGGCCCATATAGAGCGCGGAATCGCCGACTACATGATGCTCGCCCGCCTGGCGCCGAAGCAGGAGGGTCAGGAACCGGTCATCACTGTTTTGCCTGAGACGGTGGTCCCCTTGCTTCAGGACCGCGTACACCCGCAGGTATGGTCGCGGTGGTTGGAAATCGCCCGTGAGCGTGACACCACTTTATTGATGGGTGTTCCTTTGCACGAGCAAGTGGATGGCCAGAACCGCTATACCAACAGCACGGTCGCCTTCGACGGCAACGCGAGCCTGGAAGACATCGCGCAAGCCCGTCTACCGCTGCGTTACGACAAAGTGCATCTCGTGCCGTTCGGCGAATTCATTCCCACAGGTTTTCGCTGGTTTGTTGACATGATGGCCATTCCGCTCGGTGATTTCGACCGGGGCCCCTTGGGCCAGCCTCCCATGACCATCGGCGGGCAGCAAGTGGCTTCCAACATCTGCTACGAAGACGTATTCGGCGAAGAGATCATCAGGAGTGTGCGTGGCGATGTCTCCGGCGGAGGTGCCAGCATTCTGGTGAACGTCAGCAACCTGGCCTGGTTCGGGAACTCATGGTCTCTACACCAGCATTTGCAGATCTCGCGCATGCGCTCCCTGGAGACATCGCGACCCATGCTGCGCGCCACCAATACCGGCATGACCGCAGCGATCGACCCCAATGGTGTCGTGCGCGCCGTGCTGCAGCCCCATGTCAAAGGCGTGCTCGACGTGGAAGTTCAGGGCCGGTCCGGCCTGACGCCTTACGT
>JAJUJD010000199.1 GCA_029267315.1 Alcaligenaceae bacterium | reverse complement strand
CCCTCTTCCAAGCTCAACGTGATGCCCTGAAGCGCATGGCTCTCGCCGTAATACGTATGTATATCGCGAAGCTCCAGCATCATGTTGTCATCTCCTCGTCTGCGGTGCCCAGATAGGCGCGACGCACTTCCGGGTGCGCCCGGACTTCTTCCGGTGTTCCCAGCACCAGCTTCTGGCCGCGGTGCATGACCAGAATGCGGTCAGCCAAACCAAATACCACGTTCATATCGTGCTCAGTGATCAGGAAGGTGTAGTCGCCACTTTCGCGCAGGGACTTCACCAGCTGCACCACCCGCTGGGTTTCATCTGGCGTCATTCCGGCGGTGGGCTCGTCCAGCAGCACCAGTTTGGGCTGCGTGGCCAATACCACGGCTATCTCGACCAAGCGTTTGTCGCCGTAGCTGATAACGCCTGCGCGCTGGTCGGCCAGTTCAGACAGGGAGAGCCGCTTCAGCAACGCATCGGCATCAGCCTGCACGGAGCGGTTACGCGAAGCCAAGTTGTTCCAGCGTTTGCCTTCGCCACGCAAAGCTGTCACTGCAACCTCGACGTTTTCCCGAACAGTCATTTCCTCAAAGATGTTGTTGATCTGGAAAGAACGCGAGATACCCAGCCGACTGATTTCATGAGGCGGCATGCCGGTAATATCTTTACCTTCATACTTGATCCGCCCACTGGTGGGTTGCATGCGGCCCGAAAGCAAGTTGTAGAAAGTCGTCTTACCCGCGCCGTTGGGCCCGATGATGGCGAGTGTCTCATGACGGTAGACGTCGAGATCCACATCGGATACTGCGGCCACGCCGCCGAACCGTTTGCCGACCCCCGAGGCCTGAAGAATGATGTCCTTACCCTGCGCGTCCATCATTTACGCTCCTGAAACCAGTCAAGAATTGTCCCGAGCAGCCCGCGTCGGAAGAACATCACCATAAAGGCGAGGATGATGCCCAGCACCAGCATCCAAGCCTGCGTCATGCTGGTGATCCAGGCTTCGAGAAGCACGAACATGGCAGCGCCCACAAAAGGACCAAGGAAGTAGCCGCTGCCACCAAGGATGGTCATCAGAACGGGTTCCGCAGACATCGACCAGTGCAGCAGCTCCGGGCTGGCGATGCGCAGGAAAGGGGCCATAAGCCCACCGGCCAGGCCGGCGAAGGCCCCTGCCACCGTGAAAGAGGCCAGACGATACGCGCGCACATTGACTCCACAGAAGGCCACACGCTCCGGATTCTGGCGAATAGCACGCAGGATCAGGCCGAATGAAGAGCGGCAGATGAGGTAAAGCAATGCCGCCGCCAGCATCACGATGACCAGCACCACGTGGTAATACACACTGGGATTTCCCAACTGCAAGTCCAGGCCAAGGCCAAAGGAAGTGACGGCAAACCCTGCAATGCCGTCACTGCCGTTGGTTACCGAACGCCACTGGTGGGCAATGGAAAACACCATCATGCCGAAGGCCAGTGTGAGCATGGCGAAATAGACTTCATTGAGGCGCACGCAGAAGAAACCGATCACCAGCGCCAGTACAGTCGCGACCACGACGGCAGCAAGCAGACAGGCAAGCAGCGGCCACTGATATGCCTGCAACAGCATGGCCACGGCATAGGAGCCAATACCAAAAAACGCGGCGTGCCCAAAGCTCAGCATTCCCGTGTAACCGAAGATTAGGTTGAAGCTCGCCGCCAGCAAGCCCAAGATGAGTACTTCGGTGGCGATGAAGATGTAGAAATATGGGGCTACCCAAGGCAGGATGACCAGCAAAATCAACGTCACTGCCGCAGCCAGCCAGGCGCCCCACGCCAGGGTGGCCGAGCCGCCCGTTCGACCTGCCCGTGCAGGCAGGCTTGCCGGCGTTCCCGGGGTATCGTTCATTGTCTTTTCGTGTGAAAGCATGGTGTCCTCACAATGAAGCGCGCCTGCCCAGCAGGCCGTGGGGTTTGAGCAGCAGCACAATCGCCATGCCGACGAAAGGCAGCATGAGGTTGATTTCTGGCAAGAAGCGGCCACCCAAGCCGTGGATCAGCCCCAGAACGATCGCACCCAGCAGTGCACCTGGGAAACTGCCCAGGCCACCAATCACGACAACAATGAAGCTTTCAATAATGATTTTGTCGCCCATGCCCGGGTCAATGGCCCTCATGGGCGCAGCCACGACACCACCAAGCGCTGCCAGCCAAGCGCCAAAGGCGAACACACCAGTGATCACCAGACGCGTGTTGATGCAGAGCACCTGAGCCATGTCCCGATCGAGCGCCGCTGCACGCATGATCTTGCCGGCTCGCGTCTTGTTGAACAGGAACCACAGCCCAAACAGCACAACAGCACCAGCGAATATGACGAACAAGCTGTAAACGGGATAACGGATTCCCCCCGGCAAGGTCACGGTGCCCCGCAACAATTCAGGCGGTTCCACCACGTGAATGCCTGTGCCCCAAACCATGCGCACGGACTCATTCAAGATGAGCAACAGGGCGAACGTGAGCAGCAGACTGTCAGTGACTTCACGCTGGTACACGAAGCGCAACATCAGCCGGTCAACCAGGACAGCGAGCACGGCTACGCCCAGCGGCGCAATGAGCAACGTCGCCCAGAACGGCATGCCCAGCCCATTGATACAACTGAACGCCAGGTACGCCCCCAACATATAGAGCGCACCATGCGCGAAATTGATGACGTTGAGAACGCCGAAGACAATATTCAGGCCCACGGCGATGATGAACAGCAAAAGGCCAATATCCAGACTATTGAGCAAGGCAAGACCGAGACTGCCCATGATGCCCTCCAAAGTGCTTGATTCTTGCGCCGCGCCCCGGTGAGGGCGCGGCTTGGCAACAGGCAGGCCTTACAGCTTGCACTCCGCGTCGACCGGCGGTGTGATCTTCTGCCCGTCGAAGGTTTGCATCTCAGTCAGGGAGCGGATCTTGTCTTCGGCGTTCATGGGGCCAGTCTTGCCCCAGGTTGGCCCGATCAGCGCCTGGTTATCGCCCTCGCGGAACTTAAGCGCTCCGGTTGGCGCGGTGATTTCCAGACCCTTTAGAGCGGCGGCAATGGCATCACCATCCACCTTGCCTGCCTTTTCAATTGCCGCCTTGTACGCGTATACGGCAACATAGGCGCCTTCCGCGTTATAGCTAGGCGGAGCGTTGTAACGCTGCTTGTAATCGGCCACGAACTTCTTGTTCAGCTCGTTGTCGTGGGCCCCGTACCAGTAGCGTGTTCCCACCCACACGCCTTCCGGAAGCTGTTCCCCCAAAGCGGTTAATACTTCAGTAGCAGCACCGACGGTGAAGAGAACATCGAAGTCCTGATCGAAGAAGCCACGGTTATTGGCTTGGCGAACGAAGTTCACCATGTCGCCGCCCCATACGGAAATCAGCACGCCGTCCGGCTTGCTGGCCATGATGTTGTCGATGAAGGGCGTGAAATCCTCAGCGCCAAAGCGTGGGAAGGCGACTTCCTTCATGAGCTCCGCATCCGGCATCTTTTCCTTTAGGTACTTGCCGAAGAATTCCCAGGACTGGTGGCCAAACGCGTAGTCAGGTCCAATGGTGGTCCAGCGCTTCTTGCCCGTTTTGACTGCAACTTCCGCCGCGCTGTTCATATTCTGATGAACGTTCACGCTGACCCGGTAGGTGTACTTGTTGCACAGCTTGCCTGTGACATCAGGAGTGGCAGCGTGGGTGATGATGAATGGCTTGCGCAACTCTGGCAGCACGGGTACCAGACCCTGGGCCACCCCAGAACTATCCAGGCCCATCAACACATCGGCCTTGTCTTGATACACCAGCTTGCGCGCTGCCTGAATGGCGGTTGCGGCCTTACCCTGGCTGTCCTCCATGAGCACCTGCAGCGGACGCCCCAGTACACCGCCCGCAGCATTGATTTCATCAATGGCCTGCTGAATGCCCTGCTGAGCAAACTTGCCATACATCGCAGCACTGCCGGACATCAGGTAGATCGCGCCGATACGGATGGGCTCCTGCTTGCCCTGCGCCTGTACCACGGTGGTGCCTGCCATAGCGCCAACGATGGCCAGAGCCATGGCGGACCGCAAGAATGTCTTTCGATTCATGCCTCTCTCTCCTTTGAAAAGCGGCTGGCATTTCGTTTGATGCCTTCGCCGCGGCTTGGGAATTGCCCCGTACAGCAAAAGAATTACCGGTACAACGTATCTACCTCGAAGAACTGCCCTCTATCACCCAATCGCGCAGGATGTTCTTGCGCACCTTGCCGGTAGACGTCTTGGGTAGTTCCGAAAACACCACCTTGCGCGGTGCTTTGTAGGACGCCATATGCGTCTTGCACCAGCTGACCAGCTCGGCTTCCGAAACCGTTCCGGCATCTGGTTTCAATGTGATGAAGGCGCAGGGTGTCTCGCCCCATTTTTCGTCGGGCATGGCCACCACTGCGGCTTCCATTACCTGAGGATGCCGGTATAGAACTTCCTCGACTTCCTGGCTGGAGATGTTCTCGCCTCCCGAGATGATGATGTCTTTGGCGCGGTCCTTGATTTCTACGTAGCCATCTGGGTGCATGACCGCCAGGTCACCGGTGTGGAACCAACCGTCTTGAAACGCATCTTGGGTGGCGGCGGTGTTATCCAGATAGCCTGCCATCAGAGTATTACCCCGGAGCAGCAATTCGCCCATGGTCTGGCCATCGGCGGGGGCCAATTGGCCGGGTTCAGCGGCTGCGATGGCCACGTCATCAATCGCATAAAGCCCTACGCCCTGCCTGGCCATCTTGCGCGCCAGGTCGTCCACCGGAAGCGCACGCCAGTCATCTTGAATGACGCAAAGCATGGACGGCCCATAGGTTTCCGTCAGGCCGTACAGATGGACGATTTCAAAGCCGAGATCGCGCCCCCGTTGAATGATGGCACTGGGCGGCGCCGCCCCGCCCACAGCAAACTGAACCGGGTTTTCCATGCGAGCGCCTTGCCGATGAAAATCGTTCATCAGCATATTCAGCACGATGGGCGCGCCACACATATGCGTAACCCCGTGTTCGCGGATGCGAGCCAGCACAGTCTCGGACTGAACACGGGACAGACAAACATGCGTGCCGCCCGCCGCGGTGACACCCCAGGT
>JAJUJD010000210.1 GCA_029267315.1 Alcaligenaceae bacterium | reverse complement strand
TTCGGGCGCTTCCGTCTTGATGCCGTCGATGGTGACTTCAACCATTACGTGTCCTGCCTACAGATATTTGGGCACCACACATTGCTTGTGCTCAATGTGGTGTGCGAATTCGTCGCGGAAATGCTTGATGAAGCTGCGTACCGGCATGGCCGCGGCATCACCCAGCGCGCAAATCGTGCGGCCCATGATGTTCTGCGCGACGGAGTCGAGAACGTCGAGATCTTCAGGGCGACCCTGACCGTTCTCGATACGCTTCACCATGCGATACAGCCAGCCGGTGCCCTCACGGCAGGGGGTGCACTGCCCGCAACTTTCCTCGAAATAGAAATACGACAGCCGCAGCAGCGACTTGACCATGCAGCGCGTCTCGTCCATGACGATGACGGCACCGGAACCCAACATGGAGCCGGCCTTGGCAATGGCGTCGTAGTCCATATTGGTTTCCATCATGATATGAGCCGGCAACACGGGAGCGGAGGAACCACCAGGGATCACCGCCTTGAGCTTACGCCCGCCGCGTACCCCACCGGCCAGTTCCAGCAGCTTGCTGAACGGTGTACCAAGCGGAATCTCGTAGTTGCCAGGGCGTTCCACATCGCCAGAAACGGAAAAGATCTTGGTTCCACCAGCGTTGGGTATGCCGACTTCAAGATATGCCTGCCCGGAGTTGCGAATAATCCAGGGCACCGCAGCAAACGTTTCCGTGTTGTTGATGGTGGTCGGCTTGCCGTACAGACCGAAGCTGGCCGGGAACGGCGGCTTGAAGCGCGGCTGCCCCTTCTTGCCCTCGAGCGATTCCAGCAGAGCGGTTTCTTCGCCACAAATATAGGCACCGTAGCCGTGGAAGGCATGCAGTTGGAAGCTGAAGTTCGAACCCAGGATGTTGTCACCCAGGAAACCAGCCGCCCTCGCCTGCTCCAGTGCCTCTTCAAAGCGTTGATAGACTTCGAAGACTTCACCGTGGATGTAGTTGTAGCCGACGGTGATGCCCATTGCGTAAGCCGCTATGGCCATGCCTTCGATGACGATATGCGGGTTGAATCGCAGGATATCGCGGTCTTTGAAGGTACCGGGCTCGCCTTCGTCGGAGTTGCAAACCAGATATTTCTGGCCAGGCAAGGTGCGGGGCATGAAGCTCCACTTCAGGCCCGTGGGGAAGCCTGCACCCCCGCGACCACGCAATGAAGAGGCCTTGACCTCCGCAATGACGTCATCCGGCGTCATGCCAGTGGTGAGTATCTTGCGCAGTGCCTCATAGCCGCCACGTCTGACGTAGTCTTCCAGGCCCCAATTGGTGCCGTCCAGGCCATCAAGAATCTGCGGCTGGATATGGCGGCCATGGAAGATCATGCTGCTGGAAAGATCACTGCCGGGATTGGGGTTCAGCCCTTCAGCGTAACGCTGCAGAACATCCTGCACGCTCATGCGGATTCCCCCTGCTTCTTCAGTTCTTCAATCATTTCGTCAATCTTGGCCTGCTCCATGCGCACGCACATGTGATGGTTGTTGAGCAGCATTACTGGGGAATCGCCACAGGCACCCATGCATTCACCTTCAGCAAGCGTGAACATGCCGTCAGGGGTGGTTTCGCCGTAGTGAATACCCAGTTTCTGCTGGAGGTACTCACCCGACTTCACGCCATCGCGCAGCGCACAGGGCAGATTCGTGCAGACAGTGATCTTGAAGCGCCCAACGGGGTGCTTGTCGAACATGTTGTAGAAGGTCGCCACTTCTTGAACGGCGATGGCCGGCACGCCAATATAGGCGGCTACATCGGCGATGACCTCGGTCGATACCCAGCCCTTTTCTTCCTGGGCGATGGCCAGGGCCGCCATGATGGCGGACTTCCTCTGGTCTGCCGGGAACTTGGCAAGCTCCCGGTCGATTCTCTGATAAGCCTGTGGGGAAAGCAGCATAGTTGAAATCCGGTATTTACCTTGGCGACGGCCTTAGCGGTCGATCTCGCCGAACACGATGTCCTGGGTGCCGATGATGGTGACGGCGTCGGCCAGCATGTGACCACGTGACATGACGTCCAGGGATTGCAGATGAGCGAAGCCCGGTGCACGGATCTTCATGCGATACGGCTTGTTGCCGCCGTCGGACACCATGTAGATGCCGAACTCGCCCTTCGGATGCTCCACCGCGGCATAGGCCTCACCGGCGGGTACGTGCATGCCTTCGGTGAACAGCTTGAAGTGGTGGATGAGATCTTCCATACCGGCCTTCATGCGTTCCCGAGGCGGTGGAGCCACCTTGTGGTTCTCGACAATGACGGGACCGGGATTGTTGCGCAGCCATTCCACACACTGGCGAATGATTCGATTACTCTCGCGCATTTCCGCAACGCGGCAGAGATAACGGTCGTAGCAATCGCCGTTGACCCCGACGGGGACGTCGAATTCGACGCGGTCGTAGACTTCGTAGGGCTGGTTCTTGCGGAGATCCCATTCGATACCGGAGCCACGCAGCATGGGGCCGGTAAAGCCCATTGCCTTGGCAAGTTCCGGCGACACAATACCGACATCGACCAGACGCTGCTTCCAGATGCGGTTATCGGTGAGCAGGGTTTCGTATTCGTCTACACAAGCCGGGAAACGGTTGGTGAAGTCTTCAATGAAGTCGAGCAGCGAACCGGAGCGGGCCTCGTTCATGAGGCGGATTTCCTTCTCGCTACGGTATTTCGTGTTGCCCTCGTACTTGGGCATGGCGTCGGGAAGATCGCGGTAGACACCACCCGGGCGGTAGTAAGCCGCGTGCATGCGGGCACCGGAGACAGCCTCGTAGACGTCCATGAGATCTTCACGCTCACGGAAGGCATAGAGGAACACGGCCATGGCACCGACGTCCAGCGCATGCGAACCCAAAGACATGAGGTGATTCAGGATGCGGGTAATTTCGTCGAACATTACACGGATGTACTGCGCCCGCAGGGGAACCTCAATACCCAGCAGCCGCTCGACAGCCATGACATAAGCGTGTTCGTTACACATCATGGACACGTAGTCGAGACGGTCCATGTAAGGCAGTGCTTGCAGGTAGGTACGATGCTCGGCCAATTTTTCAGTGGCACGATGCAGCAGCCCAATGTGCGGGTCTGCCCGCTGGATGACTTCGCCGTCCATTTCCAGCACGAGACGCAGCACGCCGTGGGCGGCCGGGTGCTGGGGACCAAAGTTCAGGGTGTAGTTTTTGATTTCAGCCATGCTCAGCGCCCTATTCCATAACCTTCTTCACGCACAACGCGCGGAGTGATCTCACGCGGTTCGATCGAAACAGGTTGATAAACCACCCGCTTCTGTTCGGTGTCGTAGCGCATTTCCACATGGCCGGAAACCGGGAAATCTTTGCGGAAGGGATGACCAATGAAACCGTAGTCGGTAAGAATGCGGCGAAGGTCGGGGTGACCTTCGAAGACGATGCCGTAAAGATCGAAGGCTTCGCGCTCGTACCAGTTCACAGCTGGCCAGATATTGACCAAGGTGGGCAACACCGGGAATTCGTCGTCTTCGACATAGCACCGTACGCGCAGTCGTGTGTTGTTGGTGACGGACAACAGGTGCAAAATCACTGCAAACCGACGAGGATGCGGATTGTCTTCTGCCGGCAGTGTGGGAGCACCCCAAGCGGAGTAATCGATGCCACAGAGGTCAATGGCGATATCGAAGCCCAGTTCGGGGTTATCGCGCAAAGCCTTACAGGTATCGATCCAGGCCTTGGCTGGGACAACGAGCGTGAGCTCGCCCAATGCCTGCTCAAGCGCCACGGTGTCACCGAAGGCTGCCCGCAGGGAGTTTTCTAGCGTTTCGAGCCGAGTCATATTCAAGCGATTCAACGTTGTGGGTGCCGAGTAAGGCTCAGCGCGCAATGGTGTTGGTAAGGCGGATCTTGTTCTGCAGCTGGAGCAGACCGTAGATCAGCGCTTCCGCGGTGGGTGGGCAGCCGGGAACGTAAATGTCGACCGGCACGATGCGGTCGCAGCCGCGGACCACAGAGTAAGAGTAGTGGTAGTAGCCACCACCATTCGCACAGGAGCCCATGGATACCACCCAGCGGGGCTCGGCCATTTGGTCGTAAACCTTGCGCAGAGCCGGAGCCATCTTGTTGCACAGCGTGCCTGCGACGATCATGACGTCAGACTGGCGCGGGCTGGGCCGGAAGATGATGCCGAATTGGTCCATGTCGTAACGCGCAGCGCCGGCCTGCATCATCTCGACCGCGCAACACGCCAGGCCAAATGTCATGGGCCACAAGGAGCCTGTTTTCGCCCAGTTCAGAAACTTGTCTGCACTGGTCGTGATGAACCCTTCTTTCATAATGCCGTCGATAGCCATA
>JAJUJD010000048.1 GCA_029267315.1 Alcaligenaceae bacterium | reverse complement strand
TGTCTGCGGCGGCGGCCGTTATGACGGCCTGATGGAACTGCTGGGCGGCAAGGCGGCACCGGCCGTCGGGTTCGCAATTGGAATGGAACGCTTGCTCGACCTCTGGCAGCAGGCCGATGCCGATACCGATAATTCCGAGTGTGATGTCTACGTTGTGCATCAGGGTGATGATGCCCAGCGCCGCGCTGCCTTGCTCGCGGAAACCCTCCGCGACGCAGGCTATCGCGTACTGGTTCATGCCGGCTCCACCGGTTTCAAATCGCAATTCAAGCGCGCGGACGCCAGTGGTGCGTCGGTGGCGCTCATCATTGGTCCCGACGAGCTCGCAGCTGGTCAGGCCAGCGTCAAATGGTTGCGTCAGCAGGAAGGTGACTCCCGTCCACAGCAGGAGAGCCTGACCTTTGATGTAATCGCGGAAACTCTCAAGACGAGGATGTAAATGGCATACGATCTGGATGAACAGGAAAAGCTGGACGCCTTGAGGGCCTGGTGGGACCGCTACGGCACACTGGTGGCTGTGGCGGTGTTCGTGGTCGTGGCCGCGATTGTCGGCTGGCGCGGTTGGCAGTGGTATCAGACTCATCAGGCCAATCAGGCAATGGGCTATTTCGAGGCCTTGCAATCGGCGGCTGCCCAGGAAGGCGAAGATGCCGTGCCGCGCATTCAGGCTGCCGCTGCCGAACTCAGAGACAGCTTCCCGGAATCCGGATACACCAGTCGCGGTATGTTGGTGGCGGCCAGCGCACTGGCAGAGCGGGGTCAGCTCGATGCGGCCCGTCAGCAGCTTGAATGGCTGGCCGGGCGCGGCAAGGAACCCGCTCTGGCCGCGCTTGCCCGGCTGCGTTTGGCTGGCGTGCTGATGGAACAGCAGCAGTATGACCAGGCTTTGGCCCAGCTGGCGAATGCGCCGGCCAGTTTTGAGGCCCTTTACGCGGATCGCCGTGGCGATATCCTTATGGCTCAGGGTAAGATCGCAGAGGCCCGTGCCGAATGGCAGCGTGCCAAGGAAGCGTTCGGTGCAGACCCGATCGCACAAATCGTACAACTTAAGATCGACGCCATTGCCGGAGCCTGATTCCCATGCTGCCCGTGTCCAGCCGTCTCCTTCGCAGTACTTTCGTGGCATTGAGCCTGCTCTCGTTAGGGGCCTGCTCCATGTTTTCCAGCAAGGATCCCCGTTATGAGCCTGCTGAACTGACGCAATACGAGGCACAAGTCAGCGCCGGTGTGCGGTGGACGGCGTCCATTGGGGGCGGCGGGGGCACGGGTTTCGCACCCGACGTCGTTGGTGAAGCCATTTATGCCGCAACACCGAATGGTGTTGCCAAGGTGGACCTCATGTCTGGCCGCGTACTGTGGCGCGCGAGCCCTGACGTCGCTCTTACGGCAGGTGCCGGGTCTGACGGCTCAACAACTGCCGTCGTTGCCAGTGACGGCAACGTGATTGCTTACGACGACAGCGGGCGCGAAAAATGGCGCGCACGTGCCACCAGTGCGGTTTTTGTACCGCCGCTGGTCGACCGCGGCGTTGTGGTGGTGCGCAGTACCGATTACCGTATTCAGGCTTTTGATGCAGAGACGGGTGAGTATCGCTGGGATGTACAGCGTCCTGGCCCCGCATTGGCACTCAAGACGAGCATGCAAATGCTCGCCGCAGATGGGCTGGTCATTTCCGGTTTGCCGAATGGTCGTCTGATCGCCATCGATGCGCGCACCGGTGCCGTTCAGTGGGAAGCACCCGTGTCCGTGTCTCGGGGGGCTACCGATCTGGAACGAATCAACGACGTCGTGGGTTCGCCACAGGTTGCTGGCCCCTTGCTCTGCGGCGTTACATATCAGGGCCGCATGACCTGCTTTGACGTTAGTCAGGGCGGACGTCCTGCCTGGGATATTCCATTCTCCAGCCATTCCGGCATGACCACCGACGGTCGCGTGGCCTTCGCCATCGATCAGCGCGATGTCGTGCATGCCATCAATCTCGCAAACGGTGAGCCGGTATGGACGCAGAATGCTCTGCGTAATCGTCGCCTGGCGACTCCAGCAGTCGTCCCTGCAGCTGTTGCAGTGGGTGATCTCGAAGGTTATGTGCACTTCCTATCCCGCGTGAATGGTGATCTTCTCGGTCGTCTCAGCGTTGGAGGTGGTGCGGTGTTGTCGCCCCTGGTCGCTACCCAGGCCGGCGTGCTGGTTCAGACCGGCAATGGCAACCTTGTCATGGTTAATTTGAATTGAACAAATCTAGCTTTAAGCCGGTAGTGGCCTTGGTGGGCCGCGCAAATGTCGGCAAATCGACCCTCTTTAATCGCATCACTCGCTCGCGTGCTGCGCTGGTGGCTGATTTCGCGGGGCTTACCCGGGATCGCCACTATGGTGAGGGCAGGGTGGGCCGCCACCCCTTTATTGCAGTCGACACGGGTGGTTTCGAGCCTGTAGCCAAAGACGGCATTCTGCGCGAAATGGCCCGTCAGACGCATCAGGCAATCGCTGAATCCGACGTCGTCATCTTTCTGGTGGACGCGCGTGCCGGCGTCAATGCCCACGACCACGAAATAGCCAAGCTGTTGCGCAAGTCCGGCCAGCGGGTTTTTCTGGCTGTGAACAAGGCAGAGGGCATGCGGCACGCTGCGCCGCTTGCTGAGTTCCATGAATTGGGCCTGGGTGAGCCAAGGCCGATTTCCGCATCCCATGGCGATGGCGTTGTCGAACTCATTGAAGACGCCTTGTCCTTCCTCGACGATGATGCTGACCAGGAACCGCTGGAAGAGGTCGAAGATAGCTGGGATGATTCCGAGCCTGTTGCTTTGGACGGCCTTGAAACGGCCGAGGAAGAACAAACCGAAGCTACCGAGCCTACTCGTCACCGACTCAAGCTGGCGATCGTCGGCCGTCCAAATGTCGGAAAGTCTACGCTCATCAATGCTTTGATCGGTGAAGAGCGGGTGATTGCCTTCGACATGCCGGGCACCACGCGTGATGCCATCGAAATCGAATTCGAACGGGATGGCAAGCCTTATACGCTGATCGATACAGCCGGGCTGCGCCGCCGTGGCAAGGTATTCGAAACCATTGAGAAATTTTCCGTCATCAAGACGCTGCAAGCCATTGAGGCATGCAATGTCGTCTTGCTGATGGTGGACGCCCAATCAGAAATTTCTGATCAGGACGCTCATATCGCGGGCTTCATTCTGGAGACTGGTCGGGCGCTGGTGGTCGCCATCAATAAATGGGATGGGCTCGATGCGGAACGGCGTGAGTGGATACGCCGCGAATTCGACCGTAAATTGCGCTTCCTGGGCTTCGCGCGGGTGCATACGATTTCCGCACTGAAGGGCCAGGGCTTGAAACTACTGATGAAGTCGGTCGATGAGGCGCATGCGGCCGCATACCGGAAGCTCTCCACGCCCCGACTTACACGTGTCCTGCATGCGGCGGTGGAGCAGCAGCCGCCACCACGCAAGGGCATCTTCCGCCCCAAGATGCGCTATGCGCACCAGGGCGGGCAGAATCCGCCGCTGATCATCGTGCACGGCAGTGGTCTGGACGGGGTGTCCGACTCCTACCGCCGTTATCTGGAATCCCGGTTTCGCAGCGCGTTCGATCTGGAAGGTACACCGCTGCGCATTGAATTCAAGTCGTCGCACAACCCTTACGTGCAAGGAAAGTCGTGAGTCGTTTCTGGAGCCAACACGTTGCCGGCCTCGCCCCTTACGTTCCCGGCGAGCAGCCCAAGATCAACAACCTGCTGAAGCTCAATACCAATGAGCATCCGTACGGGCCTTCTCCCCGCGCGCTGGAAGCGATCCGTGCCGGAGCCGAAGACGCGCTCCGTCTTTACCCCGATCCTGAAGCGACTGCCTTGCGCAAGGCGGTAGCGCAGTTTTACGGGGTTGAAGCTGGCCAAGTGTTGCCGGGTAACGGCTCGGACGAAGTTTTGGCACATGTGTTTAATGCGCTGTTCCGGCACCCAGGCAAGGCTCTGCTCATGCCCGATATCACCTATAGCTTCTACAAGACGTATTGCAAGCTGTACGATATTCCGGTCAAACTTGTGCCCTTGGCGGACGATTTTTCCATTCGTGCGCAAGACTATATTGGTTTGGCTGAAAAGCCCGCCGGCATCATCTTCGCAAACCCCAATGCACCCACCGGGCTCGCGCTGGAGCTTGAAGAAATCGAGCTAATTGCCAAGGCCAACCCGGATGTCGCGGTTGTAGTAGATGAAGCGTACGTAGATTTCGGGGCACAGACCGCCATCACGCTGATGAGCCGTTGCCCCAATATCGTAGTCATTCATACCTTGTCGAAATCGCGCGCGCTTGCGGGAATGCGCGTGGGCTACGCCGTGGCATCCCAAGAGATCATCGAAGGTTTGATTCGGGTGAAGGACAGCTTCAACTCCTATCCCCTGGACCGTCTGGCCATCGCGGCCGCTGTGGCGTCTTTCGAAGACCATGATTATTTTGTGGAAAGCACCCGAAAGGTCGTGTCCGCACGCGAAGATTTGACGCAACAACTAGAAACGATTGGCTTCGAGGTGCTTCCATCAAAGTCAAACTTCGTATTTGTCCGGCATCCTGATCACGATGCCACTGAACTGGCGGCGGGCTTGCGCAGCCACGGCATTTTGGTTCGCCACTTCAATGCCCCTCGCATTTCACAGTACTTGCGCATCACGGTAGGTACCCGTGAAGACTGCGCGCGGCTTTGTAATACCTTGTCCGAACTGACGGAAAAAACAAGCTAGAATAGCCCAAGCACGGGTCAATACGGCGTGCAATCCTAGGGAAAACCCTGTAAAGTAGACCCTTACGCCGTTTTCCTATAACAACATAATTTGGAGCCTAGCCAATGAGCAATAAAGGGCAAACATTACAAGATCCCTTCCTCAATGCCTTGCGTAAGGACCACGTGCCCGTTTCGATCTACCTTGTGAACGGCATTAAGCTGCAGGGTCAGGTCGAATCTTTCGACCAATACGTCGTGCTCCTTCGCAATACCGTCACCCAGATGGTCTACAAGCACGCGATTTCCACCGTTGTGCCCTCGCGCCCGGTAAATTTCCAAGTGGATGCCGCAACTGAATAGTCGTAGCGCATTGCTCAATACATTCCGTGCCGTGCTCGTTGCATCCAAGTGTGCAACGAGCACTGTTACGCTTGCTCCATGAAGGCGCTCATCATTACCGTGGACATGGGCGAGCCGGATTACGAAGCCCATTCGCAAGAATTCCACATGCTGGCCGAAGGCGCCGGCGCGGAAATTCTTGAAACGCTCCGGGTGCGTCGAGCCAAACCTGACGCAGCGCATTTCATCGGTTCCGGAAAAGTTGAAGAAGCCGGCCAGTTAGTGGCCGCTATGGATCCGGAAGTCATCCTGTTCGATCAGGCGCTTTCCCCTGCTCAACAGCGGAATCTTGAGCGGGTGCTGAAGAAGCGTGTTGTTGATCGCGTTTCTCTCATTCTCGATATCTTCGCACTGCGCGCCAAGAGTCATGAAGGAAAGCTGCAGGTCGAACTTGCCCAGCTACAACATTTGTCCACGCGTTTGACGCGTCTGTGGACTCACTTGGAGCGGCAGCAGGGTGGGATCGGCATGCGCGGCCCTGGGGAATCCCAGCTGGAGATGGATCGCCGCATGATCGGCGCGAAGGTCAAGGTATTGCGGGAACGCTTGGAACGCGTGCAGCGGCAGCGGGCTACGCAACGGCGCTCTCGCGCAAGGGGCAGTACATTTTCAGTGTCGCTGGTCGGCTATACCAATGCCGGGAAATCCACACTCTTCAACGCCTTGACTCGAGCAGGCGCCTACGCCGCAGACCAGCTTTTCGCCACCCTGGATACCACCACACGGCGCATCTGGATCGAAGAAGCGGGGCAGGTGGTCGTATCGGATACCGTAGGTTTCATTCGTGACCTGCCGCCTACGCTGATTGCCGCCTTTCGCGCAACACTTGAAGAAACGGTGCACGCCGACTTACTGCTGCATGTCGTCGATGCGGCGAGTCCTCAACGTGACGAACAGATCCTGGAAGTGAACAAGGTCCTGGAAGATATCGGGGCCGACCAAATACCGCGGATTCTCGTCTACAACAAAATCGATGAGGCCGGATACGAGCCAAGGGTCGAGCGAGATGAACATGGTACGATTGCACGAGTTTTTGTAAGCGCGTTACAGCGCACTGGTTTGGACGGTCTGCGTGGGGCGATCGCCGAATCAGCTCAAATCGCGGGAAACAATGCGTTCAATATCCAAAATATTCAATCTGAATGATCCGGGCTGGGGTCGAGGTGGCCGCAATGACGGCGGTCGCAATGAAGACGACACTTCGCGCCGGCCCCAGAACGATGGTCCGCCTGACCTTGATGAGGTATGGAAGGACTTCAACAACCGTTTGGGCTCGATCTTCGGTGGAAAGCGTGGTGGCGGCGGGCCGCGCAGCCCTCGCGGGAATGGCGGCGGTGGTGCTCCCTCGCTGCCTTCCGGCTCTCCGAAGCTACTTGGTGTGCTGGCGCTCGTGGCCATCATCATCTGGGGGCTGAGCGGATTCATGATCGTCCAGGAAGGGCAGGTGGCGGTGGTCACGCGTTTTGGTAAATACACCAAGACCATGCCCCCGGGGCTGCAATGGCGTGTCCCGTATCCCATTGAAGACCATCAGATGGTCAATATTGCGCAACTGCGTACGTTTGAGGTGGGTTACCGCGGAACGGCACGCAACAAGGTTCTGCCGGAGTCTCTTATGCTGACGACCGACGAGAACATCGTCGACGTCCAGTATGTGGTTCAATATCGCCTGAACCCGGACGGCGCGCCCGACTATCTCTTCCGCACCAGCATGCCGGATGAATCCGTGCGCCAGGCAGCCGAAACTGCCATGCGTGAAATCGTCGGCAAGAAAACCATGGACTTCGTCTTGTACGAAGGCCGTACCGAAGTCGCTACGGAAGTTCACAATCTGGCGCAGAAGATACTCGACCGATATCAGACCGGTATTCAGATCAGCACGGTGGCAATTCAGAACGTGCAGCCGCCCGAGCAGGTGCAGGCTGCGTTCGATGACGCCGTGAAGGCGGGCCAGGACCGCGAGCGCCAGATCAATGAGGGCAATGCCTACGCCAACCAGGTGTTGCCGCAGGCCGAAGGTCAGGTAGCGCGCATGCTGCAGGATGCGGAAGGCTATCGAGCGACGGTTGTAGGGGATGCAGAGGGTGATACCGCCCGCTTCACCAGCATCGAAGCCGAATTTGCCAAGGCGCCGGACATCACCCGTCAGCGTATGTACTTGGCCACCATGGAACAGATTCTTGAGTCGAGCTCCAAGGTCATGCTCGATGCTGATTCCAGCACCAATATGCTCTACCTTCCTCTGGACAAGATCCTGAGTCAGGCGGCTCGTGAGCACCGGCCGACGGGCAGCAGCTCCGTAGAATCAACTGCGGGCGCTGCGGCAGCGGCAAATACATCCTCGAGGCCTGCCACGACACCGGCCGCGCCGGCCCCGTCGAATAATGCAGCCGCCCGCGGTGCGCTGATCAGCCCGTATTCCCGCTAGGAGGAACATGATGCAACGTTTATTTCCTGCACTGGTGGGCCTTGTCATCGCGCTTGCCGTGCTTTCGTCCTGCGTGTTCGTTGTGCGCGAACGTGACGCAGTCCTGCTTTTCGCCCTGGGTGAGGTCCGCAAGACGGTCACCGAACCCGGCCTGTATTTCAAACTGCCTCCGCCTTTCCAGACCGTTACCCGTCTGGATAAGCGCCTGCAGACGATTGAAACCAACGATCCGGAGCGCATTCAGACATCTGAGAAAAAGAATCTGCTGATCGATTCCTTCGTCAAATGGCGTATCGATGACCCGCGGCTCTTTTACGTGACCTTTGGTGCCAACGATCGAGCTGCCGTTGAACGGTTGCAGGCACAAATTCGTGATGCCCTGAATGCCTCTGTGAACGTGCGTACGGTAAAGGCAGTTGTATCGAGCGAGCGTGATGCCATCATGCGCGAGATTCTGAACAATGTGAAAGCCAGGGCCAAGCCGCTAGGCGTGGACGTCGTTGACGTCCGTCTGCGTCGCATCGAATTTGCTCCCGAAATTTCGGAATCGGTGTTCCGTCGAATGGAAGCCGAACGTAAGCAGGAAGCGAATCGCCTTCGTGCATCGGGTGCAGCGGATGGCGAGCGGATTCGTGCACAGGCCGACCGTCAGCGCCAGGAAATGTTGGCTAAAGCCTATGCGGAGGCGCAGGCCATCATGGGTGAGGGCGACGCGGTTGCTGCCAACATCTATGCGCAGGCCTATGGAAAGAATCCGGAGTTCTACAATTTCTATCGTAGTCTTGAGGCGTACCAGTCTGCGTTTACCGGTAAGGGTGATGCGCTGGTTCTTAGTCCTAACTCTGATTTCTTCAAATTCTGGGGTTCTTCGGAAGGGCTTTCCAAAACGTTGCCGCGTACGGGTTCCACTGCGGCACCAGCACTACAGTAGCGTTGGCGCTTTTGCGTGAAACCCGTCATGGTTTACAATAGCGTGTAAGTTTCGATTACCCTTATCCGCGAGCGACTTGCGGGCTTACGCCCCGGGTCGCTTTTTGTTTGGAACTGTGCCGGAAGAATGTCGTGCACAGTGATCAGGCCTTTATTTCTGAACACAGGATTGCTGATGACGAAATGGCTGCTGCCGGAGAGCCTGGCAGACATCCTGCCGGCGGAAGCCCGGCGCATTGAAGAATTGCGTCGCAAACTGCTGGATCTCTTTCGCGTCTATGGCTTCGAGCTGGTCATGCCACCGCTGGTGGAATACCTCGACTCGCTCCTTACGGGGCATGGGCACGACTTGTCTCTGCGCACGTGCAAGCTGGTGGATCAGCTCTCGGGCCGCACCTTGGGTCTTCGCGCCGACATGACGCCGCAGGTCGCGCGTATTGATGCGCACCTGCTCAACCGCGAAGGCGTTACGCGTCTCTGTTATTGCGGCTCCGTCCTTCATGCGCGCCCTCTAGGTCTGTTTTCTGACCGCGAACTGCTCCAAATCGGAGCAGAGATCTTCGGTCACGCCGGCGTTGAAGCTGACATCCAGATCATTGAGCTCGCGTTAGAGAGCGTGCGTTTAGCCGGGGTTAATTCTCCCCGGCTCGATCTCAACCATCCGGGCGTACTGCGTGCAATCATCGCAGCGGATCCCGCGCTTGAGGAAGTGGCTGAGGAGGTTGCAGACCTGCTCGCCACCAAGGACGTTCCTGGTCTGAAGGTCTTGGCCGAGCGAGTGGGGAATCTTCGTCCGGGTAGTGCTGATGCACTTGTGGAATTGGCCAGTCTTTATGGCGGGCCGGAAGTGCTCCAGCGGGCGCGGCAGGTGTTGCCGAGTCTGCCCGCCGTCACTCAGGCGCTGGATGATCTTGAACGCGTCGCCGGCTTCCTCAGCGGCTATGACCTGAGCTTCGATTTTGCAGACGTCCGTTCCGGCTACGGATACCATTCCGGAATTGTGTTCGCCGTTTATGCAGAAGGCTGGCGAGACACCCTGGTCCGAGGCGGGCGTTACGACGGGGTAGGCAAGGCCTTCGGACGCGCGCGCCCCGCGACTGGTTTCAGTCTCGATCTGCGTGCTTTGTCGGGCGGGCTCGACCCGGCTCAGCCGGCCAAGGCCGTACGTGCTCCATGGGGGTGCGACCCCGCGCTGAGCGCAGCACTGCGCCAACTGCGTGAAGAGGGGGAGATTGTGGTTCAGGTTCTGCCGGGACAGCAGCAAAGTCTGGACGAATTCGTGTTCGATCGCGAGCTCGTCCAGGAAGGCAATGAATGGAAGGTGAGGGCGATTAACTAGCGCACTGCGTGGCGCTGTTTTATCGTATGTGTTTTCACTTCGCGGGCTGGCAGAATTTAGGCCTGCGCATCGTTATCGAAAGATGAAATGAGCAAGAATATCGTGGTGATCGGCACCCAATGGGGTGACGAAGGAAAAGGCAAGATCGTTGACTGGCTGGCCGAGTCCGCTCAGGGCGTCGTGCGCTTCCAGGGGGGTCACAATGCTGGCCATACTCTGTGGATCAACGGCAAGAAGACGATTCTGCGCCTGATTCCCTCGGGCATCATGCATCAGCACGTCACCTGCTACATTGGCAACGGCGTGGTGCTGTCTCCGGAAGCTCTGCTCAAAGAAATCGGCGAGCTCGAAGACGCTGGTTTGGACGTCCGGTCGCGGCTGCGCGTTTCAATGGCGTGCCCCCTAATTCTTCCGTATCACATCGCCCTGGATCAGGCGCGCGAGTCGCGCAAGGGGGAAGGGAAGATCGGCACCACTGGTCGTGGCATTGGCCCCACCTACGAAGACAAAATCGGTCGTCGAGCGTTGCGGGTACAAGATCTCTACAATCCCTCAGTTTTCGAAGCCAAGCTCGAAGAGCTGCTCGACTTTCACAACTTCGTACTCACGCAATATCTGGGTGCGGAAGCGGTTTCGTTCGCCGAAGTTCGAGATCACGCCATGGAAATGGCGACTGAACTGCAGCCTATGGTGGCCGATGTCTCGCTCGAACTGCACAAGGCCACTAAGGCTGGTGGGCGCTTGCTGTTTGAAGGTGCACAAGGTGCGCTGCTGGACATCGATCACGGCACCTACCCCTTTGTGACCAGCAGCAATTGCCTGGCCGGTGCGGCTTCAGCAGGCGCCGGGGTGGGTCCTCAAATGCTGGATTACGTTCTGGGCATTGCTAAGGCGTACACTACACGAGTAGGTTCGGGCCCGTTCCCCACGGAGCTTACCGACGAGGTCGGAGCACGTTTGGCATCGGTGGGCAAAGAATTCGGCTCTGTTACCGGCCGGCCGCGTCGATGTGGTTGGTTCGACGGCGCCGCCATGAAGCGCTCTGTGATGATTAACGGCATCAACGGCTTGTGCGTCACCAAGCTCGATGTCCTGGACGGCCTGGAAACTTTGAAGATCGGTGTCGGTTACCGCTACCGTGGCGAATTCCTCGAAGTTCTGCCCTACGGTGCAGACGCCGTAATGGACGCCGAGCCTGTGTTCGAGGAGCTGCCGGGCTGGACGGAATCCACTGCCGGGGTCACTGAATACGACAAATTGCCCGTCAATGCGCGCCGCTACCTCGAGCGTATTGCTGAAGTGTGTGATGTAGCCATCGACATGATCTCCACCGGACCTGACCGCATGGAGACCATCATGCTGAACCAGTCTTTCAAAGCCTGAGGGGGACCGCCATGAGTCTGCCTGCCAACACAGACAGTGATCACTGGGTGTCTTGGAGCGACTATCACGAGCTCATCGAACGGCTGGCACTCATCGTGCATGAGTCCGGTTGGAAGTTTGACAAAATTCTCTGCCTCGCGCGTGGCGGCGTGAGGGTCGGGGACATACTGTCGCGTATTTACGACGTTCCGCTCGGCATACTGGCAACCAGTAGCTATCGCGAAGCGGCCGGCACCGTACAAGGTTCCATGGATATCGCGCAGTACATCACCATCACGCGTGGCACGCTGGATGGCCGGGTGTTGCTGGTCGACGATATGGTCGACACGGGCATGACGTTCGGCAAGGTGCGTGATCATCTGCTAAGGCAGTTTCCCGCTATTCAGGAATTGCGCACCGCTGTTCTGTGGTGGAAGGGGCATTCCAAGGTGACACCCGATTACTACGTGGAAAAACTCCCGACTAACCCGTGGATCCATCAGCCCTTCGAGGATTACGACAGCATTCGTCCTCATCAGCTTGAGGCGTGGATGCGCAAGGGGATTCGTTCCCAAACCGGAAGTTGACGTAGATTTTGCCCTCGGGCTACAATCTATAGTTCACATTTGTGTCTATATTGACCAATTTCGTCTAACAGATTTACTTAACTGTGTAAGGCCCAGGAATACATGCCTATCGTTCGTCTGAAGGAAAACGAGCCCTTCGAAGCCGCCCTTCGCCGCTTCAAGCGCACTATCGAGAAAAATGGTCTCTTGACCGAACTGCGTTCGCGCGAATACTACGAGAAGCCGACCGCAGAGCGCAAGCGCAAGCACGCTGCCGCCGTCAAGCGTCACTACAAGCGCATCCGCAGCCAGCAACTGCCCCCGCGTCTGTATTGATTGATACCAGAATCCTTCATACAGGATCTTCTCGCCCGAGTCGACGTCGTGGACGTCGTGGGGCGCTACGTGCAGTTACGCAAGGGCGGAGCCAACCTGCTTGGTCTCTGCCCCTTCCATAAAGAAAAATCGCCTTCGTTCACGGTCAGCCCGACCAAGCAGTTCTATCACTGCTTTGGCTGCGGCGCACACGGGACGGCAATCTCCTTTCTGATCGAGCACACCGGGGCAACTTTCCCAGAAGCGGTGCGTACGCTTGCTGCGTCGGTCGGCATGACGGTGCCTGAAGAGCAACGCTCTCCGCGGCAACGCCGAGCCGATCAGCAACGTCGCCAGGAGGTTTCGCGGCACGAGCAAATGCTCGAGTCCGCGTGCCGTCATTACCAGGCCAATTTGAAGCGGTCTCCTCGTGCCATCGATTATTTGAAGGGACGAGGGCTGAGTGGTGAAGTGGCTGCACGTTTTGCGCTTGGCTGGTCGGGCGAGGACAGGCGTGCACTGACGGCGGTCTTTCCGAATTACGAAGACCCGCTGCTGGTGGAATGCGGCTTGGTCATCGAGGCCGACGACGGTCGACGTTATGACCGCTTTCGCGAGCGCATCATGTTTCCTATCCGCAATGGGCGGGGGAAGCTGATCGGGTTCGGTGGCCGCATAATCGGCAAAGGCGAGCCCAAGTATCTCAATTCGCCCGAGACCCCTTTATTTTCGAAGGGGCGCGAACTCTACGGTTTGTGGGAATCGCGTGCAGGCATTCGGCGTGAGGGCTGCGTGCTCGTAGTGGAAGGTTATATGGACGTGGTGGGCTTGGCTCAGCATGGCCTGGAAAACGCCGTCGCCACACTGGGTACAGCTACTACTGCGGAACACGTTCAGAAGCTGCTGCGCGCCAGCAACAAGATCGTCTTCAGTTACGACGGCGATCAGGCGGGCGTGCGGGCTGCCTGGCGCGCCTTGCAGGCATGCCTGCCGCAAATGCGTGATGATGTCGCGGTACGCTTTTTATTCCTGCCAGCGGAGCACGACCCTGACTCCTACATTCAGGCATACGGTGACAAGGCCTTCCGGGCTGCCATGGATGAAGCCGTGTCCCTGTCGCGCTTCATGTTTGAGGAGCTTGGCCGGCGACACCGTCTGGACGAGGCGGAAGGTCGGGCAGCATGTGTGCATGAGGCACTTCCCTTGCTGGCGAGCATGCCGGAGAACGCCTACCGTCTCCAGGTGGAACGTGAATTTGCGCAGTTGGTGCTTCTGACGCCGGAAGAACTGACCCGCCTGCTTGACCGTGCCCGTAGCAATGCTCGCCCCGGAGAACAACAGTGGACGTCAGCCGTGGGCAGGCCAGTGGTGGAGCCGCACTCGCCGGGCAGCCGGGCTGGTGGCAAGGCGCCGCAGGCAACGACAACGCCGTTTATTGACGCTCACGGGCCGGCCGAAGAAGGTCCCGAGAGCGATGGGCCCGACGCCTGGCCTCACGACGACGTGTTCGATGATGAATCGTCCGTCTGGAATGCTGGGCCATCTGACTACCCATCAGGCTTTGACGATGCCGGGAACGATAACCCCATGCCGCCACGAAGCCAGCGGGGTGGGAAATCGGCGACGACACGGTTCAGTGTCACGCCCATGGCTAAGCAATTGCTGCGGCTGCTCATTGCGCATCCGCAGTTGGTAAAGGAGCTTGGGGATCAACAGCTTGAAATTTTGGAGCGTGGACCCCATCTGAAACTTGTGCGCGAGTTAATCGCGCTTATTGCGGCTTGCGACGCCCGACACGCTGGGGCGTTGTTGCAGGCCGCGGAACCTGGCTCTGATCTGGAGCAGGTGCTGTCCGGGCTCGGGCCACAAGTGCTGGCCGAAGAAGACCTGCCTGACCCGCAGGCCGAATGGAATGACGCCCTGAGACGCATCGAGCTGGACCTGATCAAGGCGGAACAAACGGCGCTGGTGCACGGAGGGTTGAAGGAAGACTCCGAGCGACAACGCTATCAGGAATTGAACCGTCGTCGTATTCTGCTTGAAACTAGCGGTTCACGTAGAGTGTTGTAAAATAGAATGTTCCCCAGCGCTTTCGCCTATGCTGAGCGCAACCTTCCTTCCTATCTGAAGCAGCGAGTTGTGGCCCTGTGCCCTCCAGTGAAATTGCGTCTACGGAAAGCGATATGACAAAAGTTACCCGTGTTTCCCCCGAAGTGGCCGATGAAGCCGCCAAGAAAACCAAGACTGTAGCAGCGACCCGCGATACGGATTCGCTCACGGTGAAGGTGGGGGAAGACGTTGATGCGGCAGGTGGCTCCGCCACCAAAACTGCCGCCAAGAAGGCTGCCAAGAAAACCGCCGTGAAAAAAACGGCTGCCAAGAAAACTGCGGCGAAGAAGGCTGCTGCGAAGAAGGCAACCACCGTGCGCGCCACCAAATCCACCGGGCGCCGGCCTGGGCGGCCTGCAAAGAACGCCAATCAGGCCACCGATGATTTCGTCGATGACATTGTCGATGGCGAGATCATTCCCGAACTCAAGCCGTTGCCCAAGCGCGGTGCCAAGCGTGCGAAAGGGGAAAAAGACGTCCCCGCGCGCAGCCTGACTCCCGAAGAGCAGGAAGCTCGCCGTAACCGCCTCAAGGTGCTGATCAAGCTGGGCAAAGAACGTGGCTACCTGACCTATGGCGAGATCAATGATCATCTTCCTGATGATCTAGTCGATGCCGAGGCAATCGATGGCATCATCAGCACGTTCAGCGATATGGGCATCTCGGTCTACGACCAAGCTCCCGACGCCGACACCCTGTTGATGAGCGACTCCACCCCGGTGGCTGCCAGTGATGACGATGTCGAAGACGAAGCCGAAGCCGCGCTGACCACGGTGGATTCCGATTTCGGTCGTACGACTGATCCTGTCCGCATGTACATGCGTGAAATGGGTACGGTCGAGCTGCTCACCCGTGAGGGCGAAATTGAAATCGCCAAGCGCATCGAAGACGGCCTCAAGCACATGGTGATGGCCATCGCAGCTTGCCCGACCACCGTGCGGGAGATTCTCGACCACGCCAATCGCGTGCGCGATGATTCGATGAAAATCGATGAATTCGTTGATGGTCTGGTAGATGAAGAGGGCGAAGATTACGCCGGGGCTGGCGTGACCAACGAAGATGATGACGATGGTCCTGCCGGCGGCATGAGCAGCAAGCAGATTGAGTATCTGCGCAAGAAGGCACTCAAGAAGTTCGACGTCGTGCAGGAATGGTACGACAAGATGCGCGAGGCCTTCGAGAAGGAAGGCTATTCCTCTTCCGCCTATCAGGAAGCTCAGGAAGCCATCCTGACCGAACTCATGGGCGTACGTTTTACCGCCAAGATGGTTGAGCGTTTGGCTGACGCCATGCGCGTGCAGGTAAACGAGGTACGCCAGCTGGAACGCGCCATCATGAATACCTGCGTGTCCCGCGCCGGTATGCCGCGCTCGCACTTCATCAAGTGCTTCCCGGGCAACGAGACCAATCTCGACTGGGTGCTTGACGAAGTGGCCGCCGGCCATCCGTATTCAGAGACGCTCGAGCGTTACGTGCCGGACGTTCAGGAAATTCAGAAGAAGCTGATCGAAATTCAGCGCGCCGTAGTGCTGCCCTTGAAGGACCTCAAGGAAGTGAACAAGCGCATGCTGACCGGCGAAGCCAAGGCACGCAAGGCCAAGCGCGAGATGACGGAAGCCAACCTGCGTCTGGTTATTTCCATTGCCAAGAAATACACCAACCGTGGTCTGCAGTTCCTTGATCTCATCCAAGAAGGCAATATTGGCCTCATGAAGGCGGTGGACAAGTTCGAATACCGTCGTGGCTACAAGTTCTCTACGTATGCAACGTGGTGGATCCGTCAGGCCATTACGCGATCCATTGCCGACCAGGCCCGTACCATCCGCATACCGGTTCACATGATCGAAACGATCAACAAGATGAACCGCATCAATCGCCAGATCTTGCAGGAGACTGGCGCTGAGCCGGATCCCGCGACCTTGGCCCAAAAGATGGACATGCCGGAAGAGAAGGTTCGCAAGATCCTGAAAATCGCCAAGGAGCCGATCTCCATGGAAACGCCTATTGGGGACGACGACGATTCCCACCTGGGCGATTTCATCGAAGATCTCAGCACGCTGTCGCCTGCTGAATCAGCCTTGCATGGTTCCATGCGCGATGTGGTCAAGGAAGTTCTTGATTCGCTCACGCCACGCGAAGCCAAGGTGCTGCGCATGCGGTTTGGTATCGAAATGAGCACCGACCAAACCTTGGAAGAAGTGGGTAAGCAATTCGACGTGACGCGTGAGCGGATTCGTCAGATAGAGGCCAAGGCACTGCGTAAGCTGCGCCATCCTAGCCGTGCTGACAAGCTCAAGAGCTTCCTCGAAGGTCAGTAGAAAACATCTTCTCGCCTGAATCAGGCGGTTCGGAAGAAAACGGCCCGAATGTCAGCATTCGGGCCGTTGTCGTTTTGAGTCGTTGTGGTTTAGCCCGTCCTGTTCAGACTTTCTTCACGAACTCCGATTTAAGGCTCATGGGACCGAAGCCGTCGATCTTGCAGTCGATGTCGTGGTCAGCATCCACCAGGCGGATGTTCTTCACTTTCGTGCCCATCTTGACCACGCCACTAGAGCCCTTGAGCTTGAGGTCCTTGATGACAGTGACGGTATCACCGTCCTGCAGAACATTGCCGGCGGAATCGCGTACGACTTTCTCACTGGCGGCTTCTGACGGGGCTTCGTTCGCCGACCACTCGTGGGCACACTGCGGGCAAACATAGAAGTTGCGGTCTTCATATGTGAAGTCGGCTTGGCATTCGGGGCAGGGGGGTAAGGAACTCATTAGCAAAGATTTAAAAACAGGGACGCGCGGCCCCCAAAGGAACGGATGAACAGGCTGGATTGTCTCATTTCCGAAACTTTCCGGCTAGTTTAGGCCTTTTTAACTGCAAGTTTAGAACGGCCAGAAAACAGGAATGAAGATGACTCCCAGCACCCAGAAGATGAGGTTCAGGGGAAGGCCAACTTTCACGAAATCGATGAAGCGGTAGCCGCCAGCGCCATATACCATGGTATTTGTCTGATAGCCGACCGGGGTGGAAAAGCTGGTAGACGCAGCGAACATAACAGCTATCAGAAACGGAGTTGCATCGACTTCCATCACTTTGGCCGTTGACACCCCTATCGGTGTCAGCAACACAGCCGCCGCCGCATTACTCATGAATTCGGTCAACAGCAGTGCCATCAAGTACATCACCGCAAGAACGACCAGTGGGCCGTGCTGACTAACCAGACCGACCGAATTTTCAACCAAGAATTGCGCGGCTCCCGATTCACTCATTGCCACTCCAAGTGGAATCAGACCGGCCATCAGGATGATGATGCGCCAATCGATGGCGTCATACACATCTTCGGCATCGAGACAGCCTGCTAGTGTCATGGCGGTGGCACCCGCCAGCGCCGTGATGGCAATGGGCGCCCATCCCACTGCGGAAACCCCGATGACCAGCGCCATGGTAAGAAGGGCAAAAGGTGCTCGCCACCCGGCAGGCCGCTCAGCCTGGCGCTCGGAGAGCACAATCACGTTGCGATCCTTGCGCAACGCAGACATTTCTGCCTCGGGTATGAGCAATAGCAATATGTCGCCAACCCGCAGTCGAACATGGCGCAGTTCTTCCCGCAGAATCTGCCCCCGCCTTTGTATGGCAAGCGAAGTGGTGTTGTGGTGCCATCCTGGGTCGACCATGCCGAGCGTGCTGCCAATAAGGCGGGACCTCGGCGCGACCAACACCTCAGCCAGCACCTGCTCTACTTCTTCAAAGGACCGTTGTTTAAGCTGGAACTCCGCATTGATTTCCAGGCCGGTTTCCTTACACAGTTCCTCCAGCTTGGACCACTCCCCACGCGCCAGCAACACGTCACCTTCTTGCAGGGTTTGCGACCGGGGTGACCATACCTTTTCCTGGCCCCGTAGCAGCTCCAGCACGTATACGCCGAATTCCTCCCCGAACTTTGCTTCGCTCAGGGGAGTGTCGATCAGAGAGGACTCGGAGGTAACACGTAGCTCGGTGATGTACTTTCCTAGTTCATAGTGTTCGACAAGCTCCGTGGCGCGGGCATCGGGGAGCAACCAGCGTCCGAGGGTGAGCAAGTAAACGCAGCCCGCGGCAAGGTAGATGACACCCAGTGAGGTGAATTCGAACATGCTGAAGCCAGGGTGCCCAAGGTCGCGCGCCATGCCATTGACCAGCAGGTTGGTCGATGTGCCCACAAGAGTGCAGACGCCCGCCATTTGTGACACATAAGAAAGCGGAATTAAGGCTTTGGAGGCCGACATGCCAATGCTGGCGGTGGCCGTCATTACGATCGGCATGAATACCGCCACCACTGCGGTGTTATTGACGAAGGGTGCAATGACGGCCAACACTGCAAACAGCATGAGCAAAAACTGAAAAGGCGAGTTCGCCTTGGCGAGCATGCTGCCAATGCCCGATAGGGCGCCACTATTTTGCAAGCCCGCCGCCAGCACGAACATGGAGGCGACGGTGATGGTGGCTGGGTTACTGAAGCCGCTCAGGGCAGCGCCGCCATCCACCAGGCCGGTCAGCGCCAGGGATGTCAAAACTAGCAGCGCCACGATATCCATGGGAAG
>JAJUJD010000216.1 GCA_029267315.1 Alcaligenaceae bacterium | reverse complement strand
GGCGGTACGCCGCGCTTCATTCAAAGGGCGCAAGGCGCCCATGTGTGGGACGCCGAAGGCAAGCGCTACATCGATTACGTGGGTTCCTGGGGTCCAGCCATCCTGGGTCATGCTCACCCGGAAGTGATCAAGGCAGTTCAACAGGCGGCCGAAAATGGTCTATCTTTCGGTGCCCCCACCGAAGCGGAAATCCAGATCGCCGAAGCTATTGTTGCTCGCCTGCCCTCCATGGAACAGGTCCGTCTGGTGAGCTCCGGCACGGAGGCCACGATGTCTGCTATTCGTCTGGCGCGGGGCTATACCGGGCGGGCACGCATCATCAAATTTGAAGGCTGCTACCACGGCCACGCCGACAGCCTGCTGGTAAAGGCGGGTTCCGGCATGCTGACTTTCGGCAACCCGACCTCCTCCGGTGTGCCGGCGGAATTTGTTCAGCACACGCTGGTACTGGACTACAACGACCTGGGTGCCGTGGAGGCGGCTTTCAAAAAATATCCTGAAGAGATTGCCTGCATCATTGTTGAACCAATTGCCGGCAATATGAACCTGGTCAAGCCAAAGAAAGGCTTTCTCGAAGGTTTGCGCGAGCTGTGCACCCGTTATGGCGCCGTGCTGATCTTCGACGAAGTCATGACCGGTTTCCGCGTAGGGCCCAAAGGGGTACAAGGGCTGACAGGCATCCAGCCGGACATCACCACCCTGGCAAAGGTCATTGGCGGCGGCATGCCCGTGGGCGCCTTCGGAGGCCGCGCCGACATCATGGCCCATATTGCACCTCTGGGCGGGGTATACCAAGCAGGTACTCTCTCGGGCAACCCGGTGGCCGTGGCAGCCGGCCTCACCACCCTGCGTTTGCTCGACGCTCCCGGCTTCTACGAGAATCTCTCGGCGCGTTCCGCCCAACTGGCCAGAGGTTTGGAAGAACGCGCTCACGCAGCGGGCATCGCCTTCAGCGCGGATTCCGTCGGTGGCATGTTCGGCATCTATTTCCGTGACAGCATTCCTGCAACGCTGGAAGAAGTGTCTGCGTCCGACGTAGAGCGCTTCAAGAAGTTCTTCCATGGCATGCTTGAGCGGGGCGTACATTTCGCGCCGTCTGCTTTTGAAGCCGGTTTCGTCTCGGGCGCACACGACGCTTCCGTCATCGACGAAACACTCAGCATCGCGGAAGAAGTCTTCGCCGATCTCGCGAAGGCCTGAAAGGCGATAAAGAGCGATTTTCCTGCCTAACATCAAGGCAAGCTCAATTATCGATATCTAAACTGTGCAGACTTGGCCGGATATTTCCGACTGCTTCTCTGAAGACAGGGTCTGCACATGAAAGATTCCAATACCCTTTCCCCGGTCGGCAACACCCATGCCGACCGCGAAACCTGGGCAAGCCCCGCTGATTCGCTCGACCTTCGCCTGTGGCTGCGGCTGAACACCTGCACCACCTTGGTGGAGAACCGGATACGCACACTGATGCGTAGTCAGTTCGACAGCACCTTGCCCCGCTTTGATCTCATGGCCCAACTGGCCAGTGCCCCTCGCGGCATCAAGATGAGTGACCTGTCCCGCCGCATGATGGTGACCAACGGGAACATTACCGGCATCACTGACCAGCTCGAGAAAGATGGTCTGGTCGAACGCGTGAAGGTGGCCACCGACCGCCGTAGCAGCCTCATTCGCCTGACAGCGAAGGGGCGGCAGGCCTTCCGCCGCATGTCCGCCGCGTACCATGAATGGGTGAAGGATATGTTCGCCGGCCTGGCACCGGAACGTCAGACCCTGCTTTACGAGCTGCTGGGCGAACTAAAGTATTCCGGCCTTGCGGAACCTGCGCAGGAACACCCGGGCGTCGCATAGCGCTGATAGAATTGACGGATCATTCACTGAGGGCTTCACCTTTAGGCCCTCTCCCTGTTGCCCGCTAGAGAAAATGGCCGTCAATCTTCATATTCCCCAAAAATCCGACATCCTTCCCGTTGCCGGCATAGAAATCGGCACGGTTGAGGCCGGCGTACGCAAGGCAGACCGCAAAGATCTTACCGTCTTCCGGTTGGCGCCAGGCACTACGGTCGCTGGCGTGTTCACCACCAATCGTTTCCGAGCTGCGCCCGTGCAGGTGTGCGAGCGACACCTGGCCGGAGGCGAGGAAATTCGCGCACTGGTGATCAACACCGGAAACGCCAACGCGGGAACAGGGGCAGCCGGTCTGCAGGCAGCAGAACAGACTTGCGAGGCCCTGGCCGGGTTGTTGGGTGTATCCGCGCAGCAGATTCTGCCCTTCTCCACCGGCGTTATTCTTGAGCCTCTGCCCGTCGACCGCATCACTGCGGCGCTTCCGAAAGCGGTTCAGTGCCTGGGTATCAACAACTGGTTTGATGCGGCTTACGGCATCATGACCACCGACACACAGCCGAAGATCGCTTCGCGGCAGGTGAATGTGGACGGTCACACGGTCACCATTACCGGCATCAGCAAGGGCGCCGGCATGATCCGCCCCAACATGGCCACCATGCTCGGTTTTCTTGCCACCGATGCCGGTATCGACGCAGCGTTGCTGCGTGACATGACGCGCCAGATTGCAGATCGCAGCTTCAACCGCATCACCGTAGACGGTGATACGTCTACCAACGACTCCTTCATCATCATGGCCAGCGGGCAATCGGGCCTGCGCGTTGAAAGCCGGGACGACCCGCGCTACCCCGCCCTATTCCAGGCCCTGGCCGAGGCGGCACTGGAACTCGCGCAGAAGATTGTGCGCGATGCAGAAGGCGCCACCAAGTTCATAACTGTTCATGTCGAGGAAGCTGCCAACGCTGAAGAAGCGCTTAAGGTTGCCTATGCGGTAGCTCACTCCCCGCTGGTGAAGACCGCCTTCTACGCGTCCGACCCCAACCTGGGCCGGATTCTCTGCGCCGTCGGCTATGCAGGTATTGCCGACCTCGATGTCTCCGGTACACGCCTTTGGTTAGGCGACACCCTGGTGGCCAGCGAAGGCGGGCGTCACCCCGATTACACCGAGGATGACGGCCAAAGGGTCATGAAGGAAGCGGAAATTCTCGTCCGTATTGCGCTGGGCCGGGGTAGCCACCAGGAAACGGTGTATACCTGCGATTTCTCGCACGACTACGTGAGCATCAACGCCGACTACCGTTCCTGATTTCTGTATCTAGCCGGTGTAGGGTTTCCGCAAGAACCTGGGTGCCGGCCAGCAACTGCTCGGGTTCTATCCATTCTTCCGGGCAGTGGCTGCGCCCGTCTTTACACGGAATGAACACCATGCCCATGGGGCCAAGACGCGCCATGTATGCGGCGTCGTGACCAGCGCCGCTTGGCAGGACCATGCTGGGGTAATCGAGCGCTGCAGCGGCCTGCTCAATTACTTTCATGACAGCCGTATCGCAAGCCGTGGGACTGGAGCGACTCAACTCGCGGATGCTGGCCTTCACACGAAGCTCTTCGAGGCCGCTGGCGCAGGGAATGAGTACGTCTTCTGCAAAGGACTCCAGCACTTCAACGCTGTCACTACGGACTTCCAGCACCATATCCACGCGACCAGGCACGGCATTGGGTACATTCGGACTCATATCGATGCGGCCAACGGTGGCCACCACGTAGTGCGGGTTGCCGGCCAGTTCCGAGGCACGTTGATTCACTGCATCAATAAGACGAGCGGCACCAACCAAGGCGTCCTGACGCAGGTCCATGGGCGTTGTACCGGCATGATCCGGGCGGCCCTGCACGGTCAAAGCGACCCGCCGGATGCCGACAATGTGACTCACCACACCAATCGGAAGGCCACGCGTTTCCAGCACCGGACCTTGCTCAATGTGCAGCTCAACAAAAGCGGCGATGGCGTTCGCAGAGCGCAGCGGTGTGTGCAAGCGAGCGGGGGTCGCGCCAATGCGCTCCATGCCCTGGGCCAACGTTTCGCCCTGGAGGTTAGGCGAAGCGAGCATGTTGGTATCCAGCATGCCAACCATGCCACGGCTGCCGACACAGGAGATGCCGTAGTCACTCGGCTCTTCCGACAGAAAGTCGATGACCTCAAACGGGTGCTCCAGCTGCAGGCCGGATTCTT
>JAJUJD010000227.1 GCA_029267315.1 Alcaligenaceae bacterium | reverse complement strand
TCGCTGCCCTGATACTTCCATGTCTTGGGGCCGTCTTCCGGGCCTTCCGGGTCCACAAGAACGTAAGCATAGGGTGCTGTGTCGCCCTTGGCGCCGGAGAACAGATACTGGCCATTGCCGTCGGTGCTGTTTGCCAGGTTCACCAGGCCGTCGCGAGTGGTTTCCAGCACTTCGGCAAGGCTCGCACGGTCCATGTCGGACATTGTGCCGTTACCGGCTTCCACCAAGCGGGTTTTCACATCCTGCAGTTGCAGAGTGACGGAATTCAGGATGTTTTCCTGCATGCCCAGGTTGCGGTTCGCCACGGCACGATTGGCCGCATAGCGCTCGCTCATTGCCAGCGTTTGGCTGACATTGATGGCCTTGGCTGCTGCCAGCGGGTCGTCAGAAGGCGTCACCATGCGCTGGCCGCTACCCACCTGCTTGTACAGATGCACGAGGTCGGACTGTTGCGCGTTGATGGCGTTTACGCCCGTCTGGAAAAAGAGGTTGGAACTAATACGCATGTTTCTATCCGTTTATCTTGCGGCTATGCGAGGCTTAACGCAGGTTCAACAGAGTGTCGAACATGGAACCACTGACTTCGACCATTTTCGAGGCCGCGCGGAACATTTCCAGCGCGTTTTCGATGTTGACGTATTCCTCATTCAGGTTCACACCAGACACCTGTTGCTGAGCGGCGTACGTTTGGTTGATCAGAGATTGCTGCGCCTTCAGGGCCGTTGAATTCTGCTGGCTGGAGACACCGATTTTGTTCACGATCTGCGAGAAGGCTTCCGTGACGCTCATGGTTTTGCCACCGAGCGTCTTCGTGAACTGCAGCTGCGCGAGCTCAAGGGCGTTCTCGCCGTTGGCAGTGCCGGTATCGGCTGCGGCAGCGGCAATGGCGGAAGGATCGGTGATCTCGACCTGCAGAGAGGCAGCCGCCTGACGTGTTGGCTGGATCGCCCAGCTGTCGCCCGGCTTGGGGTCTGTACCGAAGGTAAAGGTCAACCCCTCATGGCTGAATGTAAGCGGGTCAGCGTCGTCATCCAAGGCAATTTGAAACGGGCCGGCACCGGTGCTGACATTGGTCAGCTCATAACGCTGCAGGCTGCCGCCTTCATCAAAAATTGGCTTGATGCGGTAGTCGTGACCAGTCAGGCCATCGGCGTCAGTGATTTCGGCTGTTACACCGGAATTCGACGGAATTACCTTGGCGCTACCTACGGAGAAGAAATCGCCACCTTGCGCGCCAGCTAAGTCGTAGCCTTCGCCGTGAACTTTATTGAAGGCACTCGCCAGGCCTACTGCCAGCCGGCCAAGGTTATTCTGAACGTCGTCGAGTACGTCTTTGCGATAGGAAATCAAACCGCCAAGCTGGCCGCCGCTAATGTACGACTCTTTCATCTCAATGGCCACCCGCTCCCCCGTCGGGGTGGGCTGGGTGATCCCGACCACGAGACGGGACGGGTCGTCTTCAGAGCGCATTGCCTTGAGGTGGTAGACCTCACTTCCACTCAAAACAACCTGCCCATTGCCGATGGAGAGATTGAAGCGGCCTTCCTGTTCGTAGACCTTCACCCCGACCAGCTGGTTCAACTCTTTGAGGAGTTGATCGCGCTGATCGAGAAGATCATTGGGTTCGTGCGGGCTCGCGCTGGCGCGCGCCTTAACGATTTGCTGGTTCGCGTCGTTAATGCGCTCAAGGTAACTGTTGACCTGATCGACGACCGTAGTGATTTGTGTATTCAGGTTCTCGCGCTGGCGATTCAGAAAAGCATCGGTTTCACGAATCTGTGAGGCAAGGTTATTTGCCTGACCCAGCATTTCTTCGCGGGCGGCGGGATCCGCAGGTTCGGATGCCACAGCGTTCACGCTGGCGAAGAAGCGCTCGATTGCGGGAGAAATACCTACGGTACGGTCAGCGAACAGGGTATCCACCTGGCTGATTTCCGTGGAGTAAGACTTCAGTGCAGCGCCCTGACCTTCTGCTTGCACCAGCTGGGTGAACAGAAAGTTGTCATAGGAGCGGTTGACAGTAACGGTTTGCACACCGCGGCCCACATAGCCCGCACCCGTGGCCTTCGCGCCTGCGGTCTGGGTAAGAACGGTCTGGCGGTTGTAGCCTTCGACCGCCGAGTTGTTAACGTTATGCGCAGCCGTCGTCAGTTTGTACTGAGCGGCGTTCATTGCGCCGAGGCCCATTTTCGCAAGATTCATTTGTGTTCCGCTGTTGTGGAGGCAGCTTATGCCGCCTTAATACCAGGACATTATGGATATTTACGGCAGGGCCGCCGAAAACTTTACCGCTAATCAGGCACGCAACTTCCGGCCCGTGTCGAAGTAGCCCATGATGGAAATCAACTTATCGGCATATGCGGGGTCGGTGGCGTAGCCTGCTTTCTGAATGCTGCGTGCTGCAGCCTCTGCAGTGGGCGCTTCGCGCACTTGTGCGTATCGCTTGCTGTTGCCCACCAGCTTGGCGTAATCCGTAAACGCTTCTTCGTAGGAACGGTAGGCCCGGAAGGGTTCTTTCACCTTTTGTGGCTTGCCGTTGATAAATTCCGTCGTGGTCACATGGACGACATCGCCCTTCCAGCCAGGGCCCGCCTTGATACCAAACAGGTTATGGCTGGTGCTCCCGTCTTCACGAAGAATCTCCCGCTTACCCCAACCCGATTCCAAGGCCGCCTGGCTAAGAATGAGCTTGGCATGCACCCCGCTTTGTTCCGAGGCTACCTTGGCAGCCGTGGACATCCGGGAAACGAAATCACGAATATGGCCAGGCGCGCCTTCGATTGCGGAATGAATTTTTTCCGGAGCGCGCTTGACCTGCTGCAGCATATTGATGAGGTCGTCGACCGAGCCAGCTACTTCGCGCCGGTTCTCGCCGATGGAGGACCTCAAATTGGACAGACGCGAGTTGGATACCTGTTCGGGCAGGGGTGCTGCGGCAAGCGGATCGGTATTGCCGCGCTGGTTGCGGATCATGTCCAAAATATTTTGTGCCAAGCCGATACCAGGGCGAGCAAGCTCCAAAGAGGCCTGTTGGTCGGCAAGGTCCTGCACGAACTTCGTGCTATCGGACTGCAGCATCGTGGACAAAGGCGCACGGCGCGACTGCTTGATCACCTGCTGGATGAACATGGCTTCAAACTGCTTGGCGACCTCTCGCTCAGCGTCGGTCACGCCTTCGCGCATCTGGGCAGGGTTGGGCTGATTACCGTCACCCATGCTGGTGACAGCGCGCTTCAGCCGCTGCAGCGACTGGAAGTCAAAAATGGACGCCTGTGGTTCGACGGAACCGGGACGCGGGGTGTACTGTACAAAGGACATCCCGCCTCCCTTAGATGATCTCGAGGTCGGCGCGCAAGGCGCCAGCACTCTTGAGGTTTTGCAGAATGGCCAGCAGGTCTTGCGGAGTCGCACCCAGCGCATTCAGCGCGCGTACCACGTCAGACAAATTCGCGCTGGTATTCACCCTTTGCAGCGC
>JAJUJD010000222.1 GCA_029267315.1 Alcaligenaceae bacterium | reverse complement strand
TACAAGATCGGCTACATCAGCAATTACTATCGGGAACCGTCGTTCAGGGAAATTGAACAGAAGCTTGGGCTGACCCGGCCGGAAACTTTGTCGCTGATTTTTCTATGTTTCACCGACGGCATTACGGTCACGGACATATGCGATTTCTCCGGACACCTCAAGGCCAATATCAGCCGCGCCGCCGTCGCACTCGAGCGTAAGGGTCTGATCACCCGCCAACCATCGTCAACAGATCAACGGCGGCAACTGCTGTATGTAACGACCGAAGGGCGCGCCGTACACGACCGTTTCATGGGTGGCCTCAGACAACGAGAGGCACAAATGCTTTCCTGCCTGAACTCAAAAGAAAGAGAGCAACTTGATGCCCTACTTCGTAAGCTTTGCGGCCATGCCCGCGACTGGAGTGCTGACCCCGTTGTCGATGTTGGTCAGGAAGACGTGACCCTTTAAGCCGCTGAATAGGCTCAAGGGTGGTTGGAACCGGGGGCCAGCCCTGCCAGCAGGGTATCGAGTTTGGAAGGCTTCTTTCCCGCTAGCCGCGCAGCTTCCCGGCGTCGCACCGCATTTCTGATCACGTTGCCGCCGACGCTGCGCAGTGGTTCGGGAGGGAAGCGCTTCGGAACCCGATTCACCAAGGCGCATTCACTCCATTCATCGCGCTGCTTCAAGGCTAGACTGGCGAGAATCTGCCCACCTAAGTAAGAGGGAGCAACCCCGTGCCCGCTCCATCCCACGCCGTAGTGGATGTTGTCCGTGCCGGGAAGGGTGCCCAATATCGGTAGATTATCGTAGCTGCGGTCGATGGGCCCGCTCCAGCCATGCGTGATAGGGGTCTGGCCCAGCTGGGGATAGGTGCGGCGCAGGTCCGCCTCCGTCATGCGAAGCGAAGCTTCATGCCGGTCGAAAGTAGCGTCGATACGGCTTCCCCATGCCAGTGCCCCGGTGCCCTTGCCAAACGCAATCCGCCCATCACGCGTCTTGCGGTAATAATTCACCATTGTCTGGGAATCGTTAATGGCTTCATCTCCCGCCCAGCCAATTTCCCGGAGCAACTGTGGCACCGGTTCCGTCACCACGATCGAGCTGTTGACTGGAACAATAAATCGCGAAAGTGCCGGAATGGCGGCCGCCCATGCATTGGTTGCCAGCACGACGGATTCGCCTGTCACCAAACCATGGTCCGTGTGCACCTGCACGAGCCGCCCTGGCTGAAGGTGGGTTACTGGCGTGTCTTCGAAAATGGTCACGCCCTTTTCAAGCGCGACACGCCGCATACCCAGTACTAGCCTGGCAGGTTGTAGGGTCACGGCGCCCGGCTCCAGAATCCCTTGCAGATGCACTGGCGAACCGGTTCGAAGAGCCACGTCCTGCGGCGAAAGCAGCGTGAAGGGCATATGCCCCAGCCGGTCACAATCCGCCAGCACTGCAGCCCAAGCATCGCGGTGGTCTTCCAGGGTGGCCGTCCAGAGCCATCCTCCCCGGGCCAGATGCGCGTCAATGTTGTGAGTCAGGCAGAACTGCTCGATGGCTTCAATTGCGTCCTGACTGGCATGCGCCAGCCTTAGTGCCTCTTCTCGGCCCCCGATGGCCAGCAGCCCGCCGATTTCCGACCACCACGACATGACGCTTCCACCGTTACGCCCCGAGGCCCCCGAGCCACAGCGATAGCGCTCAATGACTGCAACGGCGGCACCGGGCTGCCGCTGTTTGATATGGAGTGCGGTCCACAGGCCGACAAAGCCACCTCCGACGATGACATGATCGTAGTGCCCGCTCACCCGTGCGCCTGTGACAGACGGCAGCCCGCCGGCTTCTTCCATCCAATAACTGAGACTCAGCGGCGGGTCGCGCCGCTGCTCTCGGGAAAGAACCTGTATATGCTGCGCATGCTTCGCCATGCGGGATCCACCTGAATCTGCTGTTAAGGCCGATGAAAAGTATAGGCCGAAGCCGCAGAATCAAGCGCCGCGCTGGCCGCAGTATCAAGCGTCCAGCGCGCCGCAGGATTAATCGCGGAAAATAAAGCTTTGGGGTTCTTCACCCTGTCGCAACACGCCCCGGTACATGCCCACCGTATTGAACGGCATGTGCACATTGCCTTTGGCATCCACCGAAACCAGACCGCCAGCTCCGCCTATTTCCTTGAGAAGCCCATGCACGACGGCCTCTCCCGCTTCGTCCAACCGCTCGCCCTTGTAGGCCATGCGGGCATGGATATCGTGACCAACACAGGCACGCAGGAAATGCTCTCCTGTGCCTGTGCAGGCGACCGCGCACGTTGCGTTGTTTGCGTAGATACCCGCCCCAACAATGGGAGAATCGCCGACGCGGCCCGGTCGCTTGTTTGTCAGGCCGCCAGTGGAAACGGCTGCCGCCAAATTGCCATGCAGATCCAGCGCCACGGCACCGACAGTTCCAAACTTGCCATCTTCCCGCAGTGGCGCTGCCTTGTCCGTCAAAGACTGCGCCGAGTGGTCCAGCGCTGTGACTCCAGCGCCTTGTGCGCGGACACGCTCCAACTGTGCAAGTCGCTCTTCCGAATGGAAATAGTCGGCAGGAGCCAGTTGCACGCCGCGTTCGCGCGCCACCCGCATGGCGCCTTCGCCAATCAGCAGCACATGGTTGGTGTGGTCCATCACCGCCCGCGCCAATGTCACGGGATTGCGGACGCCATGCACGCCGGCCACTGCACCGGCTTTGAGCGTGCGGCCATCCATTACCGAGGCATCCATTTCATGAGTCGCATCTGCGGTGTAAACGGCGCCCCGACCCGCGTTGAACAGGGGGCAGTCTTCCAGTGACTGCACGGCAGCCTGCGCCGCGTCAAGTGCGGAACCGCCCGCCTCCAGTACCGCAGCACCTGCACGCAGGGCTGCCTGCAGACCTTCATGGTATGGCGCCTCATTCGCCTTTTCGGGAGAAATCGTACCTGCACCGCCGTGCACGGCGATCACGAAGGGAATGCTGCTCATGCGTGCTGCCTCAGAATCTTGCCCAGGAACGCGCGGCTGCGTTCACTTTGCGGGTGATGGAAAAAGTCGTCGGGGGACTGTATTTCAAGGATTTCACCGCCATCCATGAAGACCACGCGATCAGCCACTTGCTGCGCAAAGCCCATTTCGTGCGTCACGCACAACATGGTCATGCCTTGTCCCGCAAGTTCAACCATGACATCCAGCACCTCATTGACCATTTCGGGGTCGAGTGCGGAGGTGGGCTCGTCAAACAGCATGAGTTCCGGGTTCATGCACAGGGCGCGGGCAATGGCCACACGCTGCTGCTGACCACCCGACATTTGTCCTGGATATTTCTGCGCCTGGGCGGCAATGCGCACGCGTTCCAATTGCGCCATGGCTGTCGCTTCGGCTTCCTTGCGATTCACTCCCAGCACATGCATAGGCGCAAGCATGAGGTTGTCCAGTACAGTCAGATGCGGAAACAGGTTGAACTGCTGAAACACCATGCCGATATGGCGCCGGGCTTTACCCGCCGCCGCGCTTTGATCCATGGCCTGCCCCTTGAAGAGGATCCGGCCTGCGTCAATCACCTCAATTTCGTTGATACAACGGATCAATGTCGATTTACCGGAACCGGATGGGCCGCAGATTACGATCTTCTCACCCTTGCTCACCGTGAGTGAACAGTCGGT
>JAJUJD010000091.1 GCA_029267315.1 Alcaligenaceae bacterium | reverse complement strand
GGAAGTGGCCAAAAGCTCTTTTTCAGATGACATATATTCGCTTCACCTAGCCGAGCGTCTCGCTCGTTTATGTGCAGGACAACCTTCCGCGACACGGCCAAACCGGATAGCGGATAGCGGAGGACAGAAGGCAACGGGATTACGGCAGCCCTACAAGCCGTATGGTGCGACTAGTATAACCCTGCGATTGACGCAATCGGGGGCTACCAGCACGTTTGCCGGGCCGGGTGGAAGGAATTCGTTGGGAGAAGCAAACACTATGCCCGAATTGCTGCACTGCCGCAATTTAGCACAATGATATTCTTGGTCATCTGTAGCATTTTTGTCTCACTATTGGAGTATCCGCAACATGCACGCCCATGATGATCTGGAGAAGCTGGCGCTCGACTATCACGCGTCGCCGACCCCAGGCAAGATTTCGGTCATGCCGACCAAGCCTTTGGCCAACCAGGATGACTTGTCCCTGGCCTACTCCCCCGGCGTGGCGTATGCCTGCATGCACATTCACCGTGACGGGGATGACGCCGCAGCCAAGTACACCTCCCGGTCCAACCTTGTGGGCGTCATTACCAACGGCACAGCTGTGCTCGGCTTGGGCAATATTGGCCCGCTGGCTGCCAAACCCGTCATGGAGGGCAAAGGCTGTCTGTTCAAGAAGTTCGCAGGCATCGATGTATTCGATATTGAACTGAACGAACATGACCCGGACAAGCTGGTGGACATCATCGCTGCCCTGGAACCTACGCTGGGTGGCGTCAATCTTGAGGACATCAAGGCGCCCGAGTGCTTCTATATTGAGAAGAAGCTGCGCGAACGCATGAAGATTCCAGTCTTCCATGACGATCAGCACGGCACAGCCATCATTTCCTCAGCCGCCATTTTGAATGGCCTGAAAGTCGTCAACAAGAAGATCGAAGACATCAAGCTTGTGTGCTCAGGTGCCGGGGCAGCGGCGATTGCCTGTCTGGATCTGCTGCTCCACCTGGGTGTGCGTCGGGAGAACGTCTACGTGGTTGACTCCCGTGGCGTCATCTACGAAGGGCGTGAGGCCAATATGGAGCTCAACAAGGCCCGTTACGCGCAACGCACCGACGCTCGTACACTGGCCGACGTCTGCGTGGATGCAGATGTGTTCCTAGGTTGCTCCGCCCCCGGCGTCCTGACCGCTGATATGGTCAAAACCATGGCCCCGAACCCGCTGGTGCTGGCCCTGGCCAACCCCGAGCCGGAAATCCGGCCTGAAGTCGCCAAGTCCGTGCGGCCCGACTGCATCATCGCTACAGGTCGCTCCGACTATCCGAACCAGGTCAACAACGTCCTGTGCTTTCCCTTCATTTTCCGCGGCGCGATGGATGTCGGCGCCACCGTCATCAATGAGGAAATGAAGCTGGCTTGCGTTCGAGCCATCGCTGAACTGGCAGAAGCGGAACCCAACGACGAAGTCGCAACAGCATATGCCGGGCAGGACCTCAGTTTTGGCCCGGAATACATCATTCCCAAGCCCTTCGATCCACGGCTCATCGTGAAGCTTGCGCCCGCTGTGGCCCAGGCAGCCATGGATTCGGGGGTGGCCCGTCGCCCCATCGAGGACATGGAAGCCTATCGCCAGAAGCTGATGGGCATGGTTTATCGCACCGGCCCGCTCATGCGCCCGCTGTTCATGCAGGCCAAGGCCTCACTCAAGCGCGTCGTCTACGCCGACGGTGAGGACGAGCGCGTACTGCGTGCCGTGCAAACGGTTTCCGATGAGCGACTGGCTTTCCCCGTGCTGATCGGCCGCCCCTCCGTCATCGAAATGCGCATCAAGAAGCACGCCCTACGCATTCGTCCGGATGTCGACTTTGAAATCGTCAATCCGGAGTCCGACGACCGGTTCAATGAAACCTGGCAGGCTTACTACAAGCTGCGCGCCCGTGCCGGCGTGACACCAGAAATTGCCAAGGCAATGATCCGCAAGCACAACACGTTGATCGGCGTCATGCTGCTGCAGCGCGGAGACGTGGACGCCATGATCTGCGGTGTGTCCAGCAAATTCGACAACCAACTGCGCTATGTTGAAGAAGTCATCGGCCTGAAGCCGGGCGTGCGCACCTTCGCCGCCATGAATGTGCTGACTCTCCCGACTCAGACGCTGTTCATCTGCGACACGCATGTGAACGAGAATCCTTCAGCCGAGGAAATCGCCGACATGACGATTCAGGCCGCGGAGGAAGTGCAGCGCTTTGGCGTGGTGCCCAAGGTGGCATTGCTGTCTCACTCCAATTTCGGCAGCCGCCCATCCGACTCTTCCAAGAAGATGGCGGAGGCACGACGCATCATCGCAGAACGCGCGCCTTCTCTGGAAATCGATGGCGAAATGCACGCTGATGCCGCACTGTCAGAAAGCATCCGGCTGCGCGCCTACCCCGATTCCCCGCTCAAGGGGCCGGCCAATCTGCTGATCCTGCCCAACCTGGATGCCGGCAACATCACCTACAACATCCTTAAGATGACGGGTGCCAACGGCGTGGCAATGGGCCCAATCCTGCTGGGCGCCGCCCGACCGGTGCACATCCTGACGACCAGCTCAACCGTACGTCGCATCGTCAATATGACGGCACTGGCAGCGGTGGATGCGCAACAGGAAAGCGGCGAATATCAAGCCTGAACGTTCAGGCGGCGACCTCGCTCATGACGGGGTCGCGCTGCGGTAGCCAAGGTGAGGCTGCCGCAGCAGCCAGCGCAATCTGATCGCGCAGCGCCGGGTTGACGATTTCCTCAGAAATGATGTCCGTTGGCCCGGCGTACACCCCTACTGGCAAGACCAAGGCCTGAAAGAAGGCGAACAAGGGTCGCAAGTGGTGATCAATGACCAAGGTATGCCGATCGCTGCCGCCAGTGGCAGCCAGCAAGACGCGCTTGCCTTTCATCGTCGACATGTCCACTAAGTCAAACAGGTGTTTGAATAAACCGGGAATTCCCGCCCGATAGACGGGACATCCAACAAGCAGCAGATCTGCCGACTCGATGCGGTCGAACGCCTCTTGCGCGACCAGGGGCAGGTCATCGCGCAGCAGCGCGCCACCAATATGCGGCACCAACTCATGCAGCGCAATGGAGTCCACGCTGCTGGCGTCCCACCCAAGTGACTCCACAATAGTTGCCAACAACACCCTCGTCCGTGAAGAGGCCTGCGGGCTGCCATTGAGCACCACGACATTGAAGGGCTGCTTCATGCAAGTACCTCTGCAGCCTGATGCGTAGCCCTGCTCGACTCGATTTCGGAGAGCCCCAGGCGCTGCCTAAGGGTGCCCGCTTCGTATTCCTTGCGGAATAACCCGCGGCGCTGAAGCTCGGGAACGACCAGCTGAGCGAAATCGTCCAGCCCAGCAGGGAAATATGGAAACTGGATCATGAAGCCATCGCAGGCTCCACCCGTGAACCATTGCTCGATGCGATCGGCCACGTAGCGATAATCACCGATGAAATCGCGATTGGTCTTGATACCGTATTGTTTGCCAATCTGGGTGAGCGACATGCCGCGCTTCTGCGTCAGCTCTGCGACTTCCTTGTAATGCCCGTGTACGCCGGGCTGGTCCACAACGGGCAGCTGTTCATCTTGCGGGAATTGCCCCAGGTCAATATCCAGATGATAGGCAAGCGTCGACAGCCCCGCTCTGGCTTCCGCGAGATCGGTCAGCACTGCATCCTTGGCCAGTGCGATTTCTTTGGTTTCTCCCGTCAGGGGCGCAATGCCCGGCAGTATCTTGAGGGTATCTGGATCCCTGCCCTGCTCCGCCGCAAGCCCCTTCATTTCCTGATAGAAATCCTTGGCCGACTCCAGCGAGGCGTGCGTGACGAAAATCACGTCCGCCCATCTTGCAGCGAAACGCTTGCCGCGCGCCGATGCGCCCGCCTGAATGAACACAGGCCTGCCCTGCGGCGGCCGACTCACGTTGAGCGGGCCCTGCACGTCAAACCATTCCCCCTTATGGTCGATGGTGTGAACCTTTGCAGGATCAGCAAACAGAGGTGCAGCAGCATCGCGCACCAACGCGTCCGGCTCCCAGCTTTCCCACAGCTTGCAGGCCACCTCCATGAATTCATCCGCACGGTCATAGCGCGCGTCCTTGCCCAAGTGGTCCTCCAGACCGAAGTTGCGTGCTTCCGCCTGCTGAAACGAGGTGACGATATTCCAGGCGGCCCGGCCTTCGCTCAAATGATCGAGCGTTGCGAGCGCGCGAGCCACATGATATGGATGGTAGTACGTGGTTGAGATGGTTGCCGCCAGCCCGAGATGGTTGGTCTGACCAGCGATCAGGGACAGCACTGCCAGCGGATCCAGCCGCAGCGCCCCCAGCGCGCCGTAGCGCAGCTGACTTTCCGTGGAGCCATCCAGGCGATTGGGCACGGCGAGGATGTCAGCAATGAACAGCAGGTCGAACCTTGCCGCCTCAAGCGCCTGGGCAATGCGCGTGTAATAGCGCGGCGAAAGAATATTGCTGTCGGCACCTGGGTAGCGCCAGCCCCCATGGTTGCCCGATACCGGGCCTGCTGCCGCGAAGGCGGCCAAATGCATTTGCTTGGATGGCTGTGTCATTTTTTTAGTCTTCCTCTATCAACCTTTGGTTGCAACGTCTGCGGCACGCACCACGCCTTGCCAGTAGCCCAGGTCGCGCTTCAACAAGGTGGCGAAATCTGTCGCTAACAGCGGCAGCACGGTCAGGCCATGGCGAGCAAGATCGGCCCTGCTTTGCTCGGCTGATAGCACCTTACCCAGGGCCGCCACGAGCTTTTGTTCAACGTCACTGGACAGACCTGCAGGGCCAAATACACCGAACCACGATGTGACTACCAGTTCCGGATGCCCCTCCTCCGAAGCGGTCGGCACCTGGGGCAGATTCGACACGCGTTCTGCGGCTGTAACCGCAAGCGCTTCCAATTTTCCGGCTTGAACATGGGCTTGGGAGGTTGTGGTCAAGTCAAACATGAAGTCGACCTGGCCTGCCAAGACATCATTGAGTGCTGGGGCACTTCCTTTGTACGGAACATGCAGCAGCGGAGTGCCGAGCAGATTGGCTAAAAGCTCACCAGCCAGATGGTTGGCCGAGCCTTGACCGGCCGAGGCATAGCTGAGGGGTTTGTCAGCCTGGCGGGCAGCGTTCACTAGGTCACTGAAGCTGTGAATGCCCTTGTCCGGGCGGGTCACGATCAGGTATGGAACTTCACCGATAGCGGCCAATGGCGTGAAATCCTTGACCGGGTCGTAGCCTACGCCCGATGGATTCACTGCCGGATTCACCACGTGGGAAGTGCTAGTCCCGAGAAACAGCGTGTAGCCGTCCGCTTCGGCCTGAGCCACATAGCGCGCCCCGATGGCGGTTCCCGCACCGGCACGGTTTTCAATGACCACCGTCTGGCCAAGCTCCGTACTCAGACGTGCACCAAGGTCTCGGGCCAGAATGTCGGCAGTACCTCCGGGAGCATAGGGGACGACCAAGCGAACCGGTTTGGCGGGGAAGTCGCCAGCAAAGGATGGGGTTACCGGCAGAGCGAAGCTTGCAATGGTGACTGCGACCGCGAATGCTGCTCGCAGAGGGGAAGAATGGCGCTCAGAAAAAGACATGTTGAAGGGCCCGGAAAAGCGTGCAATGTGCACTGGAATAAATCCATTCTGAGCCATCCTTTCCTGACTGAAAAATACATTAATAATGTTTTCTTATACGGTTTCGTCCTAATGACGAAAAGTAGTAAGCGCATGAGCCGGGGTTGTAATAAACGTTGGAGCGGGGACACTTCGTTGAGTACCGACGGGTTAGTGCACCTAGTAATGAACTTATGTCTGGAGGATATTTCCGCGGAACTTGGTCGTGCGCTAGCATGCAGCGTTAACCCCCTATTTCGGACTCCATGGCCAATACCGTCACAACTCGCCCGACTCACGTTCCCGGCCTTTGGGTATCCCAAGCACGGGCCCAAATGCTGTTGTCCGGTGCCACTCCAAAGAACGGAGGCACGGACGCCACCTGGTATGCCGCCGAATTATTGTTGGCTGCGCTCAACACCTGCGCGACCTCGCTGATACATGCCGCGGCCGATGAAAAAGGCCTGGACCTCCATGACCTGCTGATTACGGCCGAATCGGAACGTGATGCTGTGCAGCCCGACCATTACAGCCGGGTGCATTTGCATTTCCACCTGCAGGGTGTGTCTCAGGAAGAGGCTGAAGGCCTGGTGGCCTACTTCAAAGCCAACTGTCCAATTTACGGCACCGTATCCCGAGGCACGCCCGTGAGCACAACTGTTTCGGTGGGGCGGCTCATTACCAACTGAAAAGCTTGGCCTGCCGCTCCAGCAGATAATCACACTGTTGCATGATGTCTTCCATCCAGTTGGTGGCACGCAACAGGGTCGTCTGGTATTCAGGATAAAGCCCGCTTGCACGACGACTCTGTTTGAGCTCACGCGCCGCGCGGTTCACAGAGGCCAGCAGTGCGGCCTCCGGGCTATCGAAACGGTTGCGGGCACTGAGCCGCAAGGCGGTGCTTTTACAGATTTCGCCCAGGATTATCTCTGACGCCTGTATGTAGAGGTCAGGCACCACTTCCAGCACCAGCAGATTGATGCATACGCGCCCACCTCCGCAACGTTGTTCAAACCCATATCGGTGTGCGCTTTCGCGGTCATAACTGCCGTCGGGTAGCGGAACTGGCCAGCGGTCCAGCGACAGGGCAAGTTGGCGAGCCATTGCCGGCTCCGGATCACTGTGGCGAGTGCGGCGCTTTGCTGGAAGCAAGGCCAGAGATTCTTTTTCTTGCATATCGCCCGGTACGAGCGCGGGTGGCGCTGCGCTGGCAGGTTGAAGCGGAAGTCAAAAACAGAAACGCCCGCCGTGCCGGCGCTGGGCCGGGACGACGGGCGTCAAACGAGTGCTTAGTTCTGTGCGGGAACGTCGCGCTCGACAGCGCCGGTATACAGCTGGCGCGGGCGGCCGATCTTGTAGTTCGGATCGGACAGCATTTCGCTCCATTGAGCGATCCAGCCTACTGTACGGGCCAGTGCGAAGATGGCCGTAAACAGCGAAGTGGGAATGCCGATCGCGCGCTGCACGATGCCGGAGTAGAAGTCGACGTTGGGGTAGAGCCTGCGCTCGACGAAGTACTCGTCTTCCAGAGCAATGCGTTCCAGTTCCATTGCCAACTTGAAGAGCGGGTCGTTTTCGAGGCCCAGCGCAGTCAGCACTTCCTTGCAGGTTTCCTGCATCAGCTTGGCACGGGGGTCGTAGTTCTTGTAGACACGGTGACCAAAGCCCATGAGACGCACGCCGGAGCTCTTGTCCTTGACCTTTTCCATGAACTCGCCGACGTAGTCCAGACCGCCATTGGCCTGGATTTCCTCGAGCATGTTCAGGCAGGCTTCGTTTGCTCCGCCGTGGGCAGGACCCCACAGGCAGCCCACACCCGCAGCGATGGCTGCGAACGGATTCGTGCCCGACGAGCCGCACAGACGGACCGTGGAAGTCGACGCGTTCTGCTCGTGGTCTGCATGCAGAATGAAGATGCGATCCAGTGCGCGCTCGACGACTTCGTTAACAACGTAGTCTTCGCAAGGCGTAGCAAACATCATCCGCAGGAAATTGCCGGTGTAGGACAAGTCGTTGCGCGGGTAAACAAAGGGTTCGCCCTTGGAATACTTGTACGCCATGGCAACCAGCGTCGGCATCTTCGCGATCAGCCGGATGGCGGAAACGTGGCGATGGTGCGGGTTATTGATGTCCGTGGAGTCGTGGTAGAAGGCGGACATTGCACCTACCAGACCGGTCAGCACAGCCATGGGGTGTGCATCGCGACGGAAACCGCGCAAGAAGTACTGCATCTGCTCATGCACCATCGTGTGATGCGTGACCTGGTGGTCGAATTCCTTCTTCTGATCGGCATCAGGAAGGTCGCCGTTCAGGATGAGGTAGCAGACATCAAGGAAGTCGCAGTTCACCGCCAGCTGCTCGATGGGGTAGCCGCGATACAACAGTTGACCCTTGTCGCCATCGATGTAGGTGATTGCCGACTCGCACGACGCCGTAGCCAGGAAGCCCGGGTCGTAGGTGAACATGCCGGTTTCACCATAGAGTTTACGGATATCAATGACATCCGGGCCGACGGTTCCCTGGTAGACAGGGAATTCGACGGAAGGAGAGCCATCGGAGAACGATAGCGTGGCCTTTTTGTCAGACAGTTGCATCACAGTTTCCTCTAGATATGTTTATAGCTTTTGCATGACGGCGACCAAGCGGCGGATGTCGGGCGTGTCATACACGCCCGACGGCTCCTGGCGGCCAAGCAATACATCGAGTAGATCGGTGTCGCTCATCTCGAACAGGAGAGTCAGAGCGGCAACGTCTACGTCCGTCAACTCAGCTTCGTACTGATCCAGAAATCGCGTGATGATCAGGTCGTTTTCCAGCAGGCCACGGCGCGCCCGCCAGCGCAGGCGCGCGCGGTCCAAGTCTGACAACTTTCTCATCAGAGATCCAAAAGAGTGATTGAGCTAACGGTTTAGATAGTGCGGCGCACCAGCAGTTCCTTGATCTTGCCGATGGCTGCCGAAGGATTCAGCCCCTTCGGACAGACGTCGGCGCAGTTCATGATGGTGTGACAACGGAAGAGACGATAGGGGTCTTCCAGGTTGTCCAGCCGCTCTCCCGTTGCTTCGTCGCGGGTGTCTGCGATGAAGCGATAAGCCTGAAGCAGACCGGCGGGGCCCACGAACTTGTCGGGGTTCCACCAGAAAGATGGGCAAGACGTCGAACAGCAAGCGCACAGAATGCACTCGTATAGACCATCGAGGTGGGCGCGCGCCTCGGGCGATTGCAGACGCTCACGCTCGGGCGGCGGCTGATCGTTGATGAGGAACGGCTTGACCGAATGGTACTGATTGAAGAAGTGCGTCATGTCCACGATGAGGTCGCGGATGACGGGCAGACCTGGCAGCGGACGCAGCACGATGGGCTGCTCCAGCTCGTTCAGGTTGGTCGTGCAGGCCAGGCGGTTCTTACCATTGACGTTCATGGCGTCAGAACCACAGACGCCCTCACGGCAGGACCGTCGAATGGACAGGCTATCGTCCACCGAGTTCTTGATGCGGACAATAGCGTCCAGCAGCATCTTGTCAGTGGGCTCAAGCTCGACCTCGAGCTTCTGCATGTAGGGACGCTCGTCCTTATCAGGATCGTAGCGGTAGATTTCGAATTTGACAGTGCGTGTTTGAGTCATCTCGTATCCTGCTTAGAACGTACGCGCCTTGGGCGGGAAGCTTTCCACAGTCAGGGGCTTCATGGTGACCGGCTTGTACTCCAGGCGGCTGCCTTCCGAGAACCACAGGGTATGACGCAGCCAGTTCTCGTCGTCGCGCTCGGGGTGGTCGCTCAATGCGTGAGCTCCGCGGCTTTCCGTACGGTTGGCGGCGGACCGGGTCGTGGCACGGGCCACTTCGATCATGTTGGCAAGTTCCAGGGCTTCCACGCGGGCCGTGTTGAACACCTTGGACTTGTCCTGGAAATAAATATCCTGAACTTCCGGCACCAGGCTTTCGATTGCGTCGACGCCCTTCTGCAGAAGGTCGAGCGTACGGAATACGCCGCAGTGATGCTGCATCGCATTGCGGATCTTCTGGCCGACATCCTGCGCCTTCTCGCCAGAGCTACGGGTCTCGAGGCGGTTGACGCGGTCCAGCGAGAAATCGATTGCCGATTCAGGGATGGGCTGATGGTGATGTTCACGCTCGGGGTGCTCGTTGACAATGTGATTGCCGGCAGAGCGACCAAAGACGATGAGGTCGAGCAGCGAATTGGTGCCAAGGCGGTTGGCGCCGTGTACCGAGGTGGCCGCACACTCGCCAATGGCATAGAGGCCATTGACGATACGCGATTCGCCGTTTTCCCAGGTGACGACCTGACCATAGATATTGGTCGGGATGCCGCCCATTTGATAGTGAATGGTCGGAACGACCGGAATGGGATCCTTGATGGGATCGACGTTCGCGAACTTGATGGAAATTTCGCGAATGGAAGGCAGGCGCTTCATGATGGTTTCCGCACCCAGGTGGTCCAACTTCAGAACCACATAGCTGCCGTCGCCACAGCCACGACCTTCCTTGATTTCTTGGTCCATGGACCGGGACACGAAATCGCGCGGTGCGAGGTCCTTCAGGTTGGGCGCATAACGCTCCATGAAGCGTTCGCCATCCTTGTTGAGCAGGATGCCGCCTTCGCCACGCACACCTTCAGTGATAAGCACGCCGGCACCAGCCACACCCGTGGGGTGGAACTGCCAAAATTCCATGTCCTGGAGAGGAATGCCCGCGCGGGCAGCCATGCCCAGGCCGTCACCGGTGTTGATGAAGGCGTTGGTGGATGCGGCCCAGATGCGACCTGCACCACCGGTGGCCAGAACGACCTTCTTGCCTTCAAGGATATAGATTTCGCCGGTTTCCATTTCCAGCGCGGTGACGCCGAGAACGTCGCCTGCTTCATTGCGCAGGAGGTCGAGTGCCATCCATTCAACGAAGAACTGGGTACGGGCCGCCACGTTACGCTGATAAAGCGTGTGCAGCATGGCATGACCGGTACGGTCAGCGGCGGCACAGGCGCGCTGGACAGGCTTTTCGCCGAAGTTGGCAGTGTGACCACCGAAGGGACGCTGGTAAATGGTGCCGTCCGGGTTGCGGTCAAACGGCATGCCGAAGTGCTCAAGCTCATACACGGCGTTGGGCGCTTCACGGCACATGAATTCGATGGCGTCTTGGTCGCCGAGCCAGTCGGAACCTTTCACCGTGTCGTACATGTGCCAGTACCAGTCGTCTTCGCTCATGTTGCCCAGCGCGGCGCTGACACCGCCTTGAGCGGCGACAGTATGAGAACGGGTCGGGAAGACTTTGGAGAGAACGGCTACCGACAGCCCCGCTTCAGCCAGTTGAAGGGAACAACGCATGCCGGCCCCGCCGGCGCCTACGACCACCACATCGAAGCGGCGGCGTGGTAAGGAAGATTTGACAGCAGCCACGGCTTACAGACTCCAGAGAATTTTTGCGAAGAAGGCGAATGTGCCCACCAGCCAGAGCAGGGTCAGCACTTGCAGCAGCAGGCGCAGGCCCGCCGAACGGACGTAGTCCATCCAGATATCGCGAACACCGATCCATGCGTGCCAGAGCACCGAGAGGAAGGCCACGGTGGCAAGCATCTGCCCCACGGGCAGGCCCAGACAGGTAAAGGCAAACAGACTGCGCCAGTTTTCGTAGTTCAGCTCGCCCATGAACAGGAAGCCGAGCAGCAGCACCACCGTGTATACGGCCATGATGACGGCAGTAACACGTTGGGCGATGAAATCAACGGTGCCGTAGTGTGCACCCACTACCAGACGGTTCTGGCCATAACCTTGCTGATCCATTACCACACCCCGAAAAGTTTGAGACCAAGAATGACGGTGAGCGCAAGGCTGACCACCAGAACCGTACCGGCTGTCTTTTGCGCGGTGACTTTATCGTTGCCCTTGTGCAGATCAAGCGCCAGGTAACGAATGCCCGCACAGAAGTGATGGAGATAGCCCCAGATTAGGGCCAGGAGCACCAGCTTGAACAGCGGGTGGGATGTCCATTGCGCCAGGCTGGCGAAGGTTTCGGGCGACGTCACGCTGCGGCCGAAAAGCGGCACAATGACGAGCGGAAGACAGAGGAACAGGAGCGCACCGCTGGCCCGGTGCAGAATGGAAGTCTTGGCCGCAAGAGGCATGCGGTTCAGATAGACCAGGAGCTGTGGCACAGTAAGGTTGCGGTACTGTGGCCGCCTCTTTGAAGCTGTTTCG
>JAJUJD010000168.1 GCA_029267315.1 Alcaligenaceae bacterium | reverse complement strand
GCTTCGTTGAATTCGCGGCCGAACACGGTGTCCGGAGCGGCAACGGTGGAAGCGGCTTGACCCTGATCATTCAGGAGCTTGAGTTCCATGGATTAGGCTCCTTTCTTGGCCGGCGCCTTGACAGCGGGGCGCACGATCACGTTGCCATTCTTGTGGCCGGGGACAGCGCCCTTGACCAGCAGAAGACCACGTTCGGCGTCAACGCGCACGACGTCGAGATTCTGAGTGGTGCGGGTGACGTCACCCAGGTGGCCCGCCATCTTCTTACCGGGGAACACGCGGCCCGGATCCTGGGCCATACCGATGGAGCCCGGAACGCGGTGAGAAAGCGAGTTACCGTGAGAGTTGCGTTGACCTGCGAAATGGTGACGCTTGATGGTGCCGGCAAAGCCCTTACCGATAGTGGTGCCGGTGACGTCAACCTTCTGACCCGCTTCGAAAATGCTTTCCACGGCCAGAACGGTGCCGGGAGCAAATTCGGCAGCTTTGGCGGGGTCGAGGCGGAATTCCTTCAGGATGCTGCCAGCTTCGGTGCCAGCTTTAGCGAAGTGACCGGCGGCCGGCTTGTTCACGCGAGTAGCGCGACGAGTGCCGTAGGTAACTTGCACAGCAGCGTAACCATCAACTTCTGGCGACTTCACCTGGGTAACGCGGTTGTTCGACACGTCCAGCACAGTCACGGGGATGGATTCACCATCTTCCGTGAAAATGCGGGTCATGCCGACCTTGCGCCCCACAAGCCCAAGCCGGTACGCGGCTGGCGTAGGTGTCGAGTTCGACATTGTTTTCTCCATTCCCGACTGCGATTGGTCGGGGCTAATAGACTTGGTTTTTCTCCGCAACCCAAAACTTCAATATGGGGCGAAGCCTCTTAATGTAGCACGAAGCGCTCCATACCGCAAGTTGCAGAACACTGCAAGTGCTTGAGCTTTCAGCAAGTTAGCCACACTTTGCGCGCTCAGGCGCGGCGCACCAGAAAACGCTCCACGTATTCATTGGCCGGGCTATTGCGGATGTCATCTGGGCTGCCGACTTGTTCGACCTTGCCGTCCCGCAGAATGACGACGTGCTGACCCAGGCGCAAGGCTTCTTCAATGTCGTGGGTGATGAAGACGATGGTCTTTTGCAGCCGCTGTTGAAGTTCAAGAAGCTGATCCTGCATGTCGTAGCGGATGAGCGGGTCAAGGGCAGAGAACGCTTCGTCCATCAGCAGCACATCGGCATCAGTGGCCAAGGCTCGAGCCAGTCCCACCCGCTGGCGCATGCCGCCGGAAAGCTCATCCGGATAATTGCGTTCATACTCTGCCAGGCCAACACGTTCCAGCCATTGTCGAGCCGTTTCGCGAGCATGCTGTTTGGAATCCCCACGCACATGCAGGCCGAAGGCAACGTTGTCCAGAACAGTAATGTGAGGGAGCAAGCCAAAGTTCTGGAACACCATGCTGACCCGATGGCGGCGCAGCTCTCGCAGCTGGGACAGACTGAGCTTCAAAATATCTTCGCCGTCAAAGAAGATGCTCCCGGCGGAAGGATCGATAAGTCGGTTCAAATGACGCACCAGGGTGGATTTGCCTGAACCGGACAAGCCCATGATGCAGGTGATCATGCTGGCGGGGATGTCAGCATCCACTCCCGCCAGGCCGACGTTCGCACCCGTTTTCGCCTGCACATCAGACTTTTCTTCACCTAGCTGCAGCAGGCGCAACGCCTCGGCCTCGCGGCGGCCAAATACCTTGTATACACCGCGGATGCGGATCTTCACATCGGGGTCGGAGCTCGCAATGTTGTTCTGATTATTCATGGCAGCTCCGTCCGTTTGCTCACGTGGCGTTTGCGCACAGGTTCACCATAGGCCTGGGTGATGCGATCGATGACAATGGCCAGAATCACAATGGCAATGCCGGCTTGCAGGCCGCGACCAATATCCAGGGTCTGGATGCCGGCCAGGACGTCCTCGCCTAGTCCGCGGGCACCAATCATTGAAGCGACCACTACCATGGCCAGGGCCATCATGGTTGTCTGATTGATACCGGCCATGATGCTCGGCCTGGCCAGGGGCAAGGTTACGCGGGTGAGCATCTGCCACCGAGTTACCCCAAAGGACTGAGCGGCCTCTTTGGCAGTGGGGTCTACCTGCAGCAGACCCAGCACGGTGAGACGGATAAGAGGCGGCACGGCATAAATGACTGTTGCAAACAGCGCTGGTACCTTGCCCAGCCCGAACAGCATGAGGACGGGGATGAGATAAACGAAACTGGGTAAGGTCTGCATGACGTCCATGACGGGTACCAGCACTCGTCTGAGCCAGCGGCTACCTGCGGCAAGAATGCCCACGGGTATACCAATAAGTATGGAAAACAAGGTCGATATCAGAACTAGCGCAAAGGTCTGCATGAGTTTGTCCCACAGACCCACCACCCCGATTAAATACAAGCCCAGCACGTAAAGAACGGTGGCAACGGGCTTGCGTGTGGCATGCCACGAAAGCACAGCGACAATAGCCAAAATGACCCAAGCCGGAACAGCCATAAGCGCCTTCTCTACCGGCAGCAAAACATTCACCAGCAGCACGTCTCCCGTACGGCGGAAACTCTCCCCCCAATTCTTTACTGCCCGCGCCAAATGGCGGTTCACGAATTCCGCGCCGGACCACTGGAGGAAAATGCCGTCATCAACTCGACGGCTATCTGAGCCGAGCGCGGCTCCCAGGCGAGATGCCTGCGCGGCGTCAAGCCAGCTGCCCCAGGTCTCAGGATTCTCTTTCAGGAAGCGCTCCGCCATGACCTCACCCGGAACGCGTTCTTCGGTCATTTGCAGAATGGCGCGGTTCAGTTGATCCGGCTCGAAGCTCACGCGTTCCAGAAATGCCGTAATTTCCGGGTTCGACTCGGCAAACGGCGTGGATACCGCTACCGCCAAGCGGGCCTTGAGGAAATCGGTGGGGCATGGCTCGCCCTCCCCGCTGACGATGACGTCCCAACATGCCTGATCGAACGGGGGAAGCTCAATTCGATGCAGGCGGTACTTAGCCATGAGCCCGGCCGGCGACCAATAATAGAACAGCAGAGGTACGCCCCGTTCGTGCGCCGAGCTGATAGCAGCATCCAATGCCGCGCCGGTACCTGCGCGAAAATTGGTGTAGTGCTCGTCAAGCCCATAGAGCGAGAGCAGACGCGAATTAGTACCTTCGCATACCCAGCCCGTGGGGCAATTCAGAAATCGACCCTTATCGGGCTGTTCCGGGTCGCGAAACAATTCGGCATAACGGGGAAGATCCTTCCAGCTTTTGAGCTCCGGAGCCAGCGGCTCGATACCTCGTTCGGTGTCACCTTTGACGACGAATTCTGGCACATACCACCCTTGTTCGGCACCGCCGGCCAGCGTGTCTCCGACGACCTTCACCTGCCCGGCCTTGATAGCGTCTTCAATGATGGCCGAACGCCCTGACCAGATTTCCGCGATGATTTGGAGATCATTCTGGGCCAGGGCAGCTTCTGCGGCCGCCGGCGTACCGGGAACAATTTCGGTTTTACACCCGAATGCATCGCCCAGAATTCTTACGAACACATGAGTGGTGAAGGCGGCGCTTTCCCAATTCTGATCGGCAAAGCGCACTGCCTGCCCGCCGTTGCAATCGCCACCCGTTGACTGCGCTCTTACCTGGGGAGCGGCGAGCGCACACAGACATGCCAGCAATAGGAGCACGCAAAAATGCATGCCTAAGAGATACTTATGGCGCATGGCCAAAAAGGGTGGCTGCATCAGTACTGGCTCCTGTGCGTGGCGGGGCTTACCGACTTTTGCACCTTAAACTCCATCGGAACGGCGGTCAATCAAGCAAAAATAGTGCCCCAGCTACAATTGGCTGTTCCCGCCGCCTTAGTTACAGGCTACCTCTCGCGTTTTCTCCCATCGCCATGCTCCCCAAACCCCTGTACCAGGAATGGTTCTCCAACGTGCGCGGAGACCTTCTCTCCGGAGCTCGGCGGGCTAATGCGCTTTGTTTCCCGCTCCGTGATCACTGGCTTCGTCAATGCGTTGGCCATACTGATCTTTCTGGCCCAGCTGCCGGAACTGATTAACGTGCCATGGATGGTTTACGCCATGACGGCGGCGGTCGTGACCCACGATCTAGCCAAGGGGGTCTTCGTCGGCGTACTGTTGAGTGCGGTGTTCTTCGCCGCCAAGGTCAGTCGCCTTTTCCGTGTGGATGCAGTGCTTGATGCTAACGGAGCACACCGCCACTATGCAGTACATTCATTGGACAAGGTAGTGCTGAAGTTTCGCCGGGAAGGCAATCAGGTCCAGGTCACCGGTATGAACGAGGCCAGTGCCACCCTTGTTGACCGTTTCGGGGTGCACGAGAGGCCGGATGCGGACATAAACTTGTCTGGCCATTGAGGAGACGCCTGCATGAAAAAGATAGTTGCCTGCGTGGACGGTGCCAGCTATACCGAGCCTGTCTGCGACTACGCCAGCTGGGCAGCAAGACGCCTGAGTCTGCCACTGGAATTTCTTCATGTTCTGGATCGCGCTGAGGAAGCGCGGTTCGATGCTAGCGGCAGCATTGGTCTCGGTGCCCAGGAAGCACTTCTGGAAGAGCTCTCCCAATTGGATGAACGCCGCAGCATTCTTGCGCGCGAACATGGCCGCCGAATTCTGGAAGCCGCCATGGACCGCGCGCTGCAAAAGGGTGTGACGGATGTCGATGTCCGCCAGGGGCACGACGAGCTGGTCGGCACATTGCTCGAGATACAGGAGGACACCCGGCTCTTCGTTATCGGGCAGCACGATGAAGAGCACCATCCCAAGCGCTTCCTGCTGGATCACAATCTGGAAGGTGCCATCCGCGCCCTTCAACGCCCAATTCTTGTAGCCACATCACGGTTCAAGGAACCAACTCGATTCATGATCGCCTTTGATGGCAGCCCCACAGCCAGAAAAATGGTGGACATGGTGGCCGACAGCCCCATTCTTCGTGGCATGAGCTGTACCTTGGTAACAGTCGGAGACGCTTCCGATGCCCTTTCAGGAGCGCAAGCCCGGCTGGCCGATGCGGGTTTCCAGGTGTCTGCCAGACAGCTCCAGGGCGACCCTGTTGAAGCGCTTACAGGCCACGCCGAAACTGGTGGCATGGACATGCTGGTTATGGGCGCCTACGGCCATTCGCGCATACGCCATCTGGTCGTAGGCAGCACAACCACCGCCCTTTTGCGACGCACCCGTATTCCGGTGTTCATCCTGCGATAAGTACTTCAGGTAAAAGCGAAATGGTGCGAGCATAAAAAAACGCCATGCTGATTGAGCATGGCGTTCTTTTTTTGCCGTTCAAGGCAATCGCACTTTACTGCAGGGCGATTTCGACATCCACACCTGCGGGCAGGTCAAGACGCATCAGAGCGTCGACAGTCTTGTCTGTGGGGTCGACGATGTCCATGAGCCGCTGATGAGTGCGCATTTCGAACTGGTCGCGCGAAGTCTTGTTGACGTGCGGCGAGCGCAGGACGTCATAGCGACGAATCCGCGTAGGCAGTGGGACCGGACCACGCACAACCGCACCGGTGCGCTTGGCGGTATCCACGATTTCGGCGGCCGACTGATCGATGAGTTTGTAGTCGTACGCTTTCAGACGGATGCGGATTTTCTGGTTTTTCATGGGAATTCCTAAAGAACGAATGTACCGGGGCGGAACCCGCCCCGGTGAGGGCGGCAGAAATTAGGCGATGATGCTAGCCACAACGCCGGCGCCGACGGTACGGCCACCTTCGCGGATAGCGAAGCGCAGGCCTTCTTCCATAGCGATCGGAGCGATCAGGGTCACTTCCATCGATACGTTGTCACCCGGCAGAACCATTTCCTTGTCAGCCGGCAGCTTGATCGTGCCAGTCACGTCAGTCGTACGGAAGTAGAACTGCGGACGGTAGCCTTGGAAGAACGGCGTATGACGGCCACCTTCTTCCTTGGACAGAATGTACACCTCGGCGGTGAACTGAGTGTGCGGCTTGATCGAACCGGGCTTGGCCAGAACCTGACCGCGCTCGACGTCTTCACGCTTGGTGCCGCGCAGCAGAATACCGACGTTATCACCGGCTTCGCCTTGATCCAGCAGCTTGCGGAACATTTCCACGCCCGTGCAGGTGGTCTTGACCGTGTCGCGGATACCCACGATTTCGATTTCTTCACCAACCTTGACCACACCACGCTCGATACGGCCAGTCACCACCGTGCCACGACCCGAGATCGAGAACACGTCTTCCACCGGCATCAGGAACGCGCCATCCACTGCACGCTCAGGCGTGGGGATGTAGCTGTCCAGCGCTTCGGCCAGTTGCAGAATGGCTTCCTTGCCCAGGGGGCCTTCGTCGCCTTCCAGCGCCAGCTTGGCCGAACCCTTCACGATCGGGGTGTCGTCACCGGGGAAGTCGTACTTGGAGAGCAGCTCGCGCACTTCCATTTCGACCAGCTCCAGCAGCTCCTCGTCATCGACCATGTCAGCCTTGTTCAGGAACACGATGATGTAAGGCACGCCCACCTGGCGCGACAGCAGGATGTGCTCGCGCGTTTGGGGCATGGGGCCGTCAGCGGCCGACACCACCAG
>JAJUJD010000026.1 GCA_029267315.1 Alcaligenaceae bacterium | reverse complement strand
CGATGAGTGCCTGTATACGCCTGGTGTTCTGCCCGAGCACTTCCGCTCAACATCTACAGGAGTATTACTCATGAGCACTCAAAAAGAATTCGGTATCGTCAAGTGGTTCAACAACGAAAAGGGCTTCGGCTTCATTTCCCCGGAAAACGGCGGTAAAGACCTTTTCGCTCACTACACGGAAATCGTTGGCGAAGGCCACCGTTCCCTGGAAGAGAACCAACGCGTTTCTTATGTTTCCGGTATGGGCCAGAAGGGTCCCCAGGCCAAGGCGATTCAAGTCGTCTAAGTCTGTGAACTGAGCGCTGCCTAGCGGCGCTTGGCTCGGAAGATTTTAGCACCCCAGAGGTTTCGGCCTCTGGGGTGTTTTAATTTGCGCGCTTGCCACAGAACGATTCGAAGGGCCGTTAAATCCCGTAAAGAATTGAAGCTTTTCGCCGTATAGCGTTTACCCTGATCTAGAATGAAGGGTTACGGAGTTCTTAGTCGTGCGAATGAACGAATCGAGACGAGCGCCTTCAAGGCTGCTGGTCATGGCTTTGGCGATTGCGCTGGGAATCGGCGGGCTTATGTTGGCGCTGCTTCTGAACTCACGCGACGCGACCTGGCAAAGAGCGGCAACTTCCAACGAGAATCTGCTTTACACCCTGGGGCACGTGGTGGAGCGTACGCTCGAGGCTGGCGACCGCGGAATGCGTCATGCGGTGACCATGCTGGAAAAGGGCGGCCCGCTTGACGCGGATCAGGTGTTCGCGGGTATGCCGGACGATGGCTACGGAATTCTACTCATTCTTGATGCCCACGGTTTCATTACGGCCGCATCCAGTAAGCCGCCGCCTGGCGACTGGAACTTTGCGCAACGGCGTTATTTTGCCGTTCATCAAGACAACCCGGACGCCGGCCTGTTTCTGGGTGCCCCCTTCGTATCCAACTTTGATGGCATACCCAGTGTGCCACTGAGCCGCCGTTGGAACCATCCGGATGGCAGTTTTGGCGGCGTGGTGGTGCAGACTTTAAAGCTCACGCTGCTGGCTGAACTGTTCTCCACTTTTGAGCTCGGGCCCGAAAGCGGCATAAATGTTTTTCTTCAAGACGGCAGCATCCTGCTGCGCTTTCCTTACAACGCTTCCTACGTTGGGCGCAGCCTGGCCGGCACGGCAAACTTCGAGCGTTTCGCACGTGAACGGCAGGGCAGCTTCGTAGGCGTTGCCTCCTTGGACCAGGTCGAGCGTCTGTATGTGTTCCGCACGCTCGAGCGCTACCCCTTGATCATGAATGTGGCGCAGTCTACTGAAACAATACTGGGGCCGTGGCGGCGCAACGCGATGTGGGTTGGCGCGCTGACCTTAATGTTGATGGCTTCCTGCGTAGGTCTGGCGCTACTAGCGGAAAGGAGCGTGCGGGCACACCGGCAGGCCTCCATGCGCGTGGCGAAGGCCGAAAAAGAGCTGCGTACGGTTATAGACAGTTTGCCGGTGCTGGTTGCGTATTGGGACAACAATCTGGTCAACAGAATGGCAAATGAGGCTCACGAGAGGTGGTTGGGTCTGGTGCCGGATGTCATTCGAGGAAGACGGCTCGATGAAGTGATCGACGCCCAGGATTTTCGTGAAATCCAACCCCAGTTGGAAGCGGTTCTGGCGGGCGAGCAACGGGTATTTGAACGGACTCTGGTCGACTCCAAAGGGCGTCCCCGTAGCACGATTACTACCTTGATCCCAGATTCGGATAATGGGGTCATCAAGGGCTTCTTCGCTCTGGTGACAGACATTTCCGAAATCAAAGAATCCCAGAGCGCGCTTTTGCGGCAGCAAGAACGGTTCCGCATCATCCTCGAATCGATCAAGGACGGGGTCATCACCACAGACGCAGAAGGCGATGTGCTTTATATGAACCCTGCTGCAGAAGCGATGCTCGGCTGGAGTACCGAGGCGGTGCGGGGCAAGCCGGCAGACCAAGTAATGAGGGTGGAACTACCTGACGGGTCGCCAATGAGCACGTGCCCCTTGCGTGAAGTGCTGACGCGCAGGGCAGTCAGCCTAAGTAAAGTGGAATTGGTGCTGACAGGCGCCGAAGGCAGGAAGATCCATATTGAGGAATCCGCCTCGCCTATCGTCGACGAATCCGGCGAGCTATTGGGCGCAGTATTAGTGTTCCACGATAGCGGGCCGGTCCGGGCAATTGCGAACAAGATGAGCCACCTGGCTCAGCACGATGCGTTAACGGGTCTGCCCAACCGGCGTCGCCTGAACGACATCGGGCGCCAGGCCTTGGAGGAAGCACGCACCCAGGGTGAACAGATGGCCATTCTTTACCTCGACTTGGATGGCTTCAAGCAGGTTAATGATGAGCACGGCCACGCCATGGGTGATCAGCTGCTGGTTGCCGTCACCAATCGGATGTCAGCAAGCTTGCGTATGAGCGACACCTTGTTCCGGCAAGGTGGCGATGAATTTGTGGTGCTGATGAACGACATAAAGAGCCGCGAAGGCGCGCGTGCTCTGGCCGAACGTTTGATAGAACTTTGCCGCGCGCCGGTAGAAGTTGGCGGCTACCAGTTTCTGATGACGGTAAGCATAGGCATCAGCCTCTATCCAGAGGACGCTGACGACCTCGAAACCTTGATTGCCGCTGCCGATACGGCTATGTACCGTGCCAAGACGAGTGGGCGCAACCGCTACGAATGGCACTCCAAACTGACAGCGTAAAATTCAGAAGCCGCAAAGCGCCATCAAGTTTTCCCATTGCAGTTTCATGTCGGGCGACAAATGGCCTGCAAAGGCAAGGGCCAGCACCCCTAACAGCAGCGCGAACCCCGCAATGCGCCAGGTTTTTTTTGGCCTGGCAGGCGCCTCACTGCGTGAAATGGAGTTGGACATTCTTCCCCCCGTGGTCAAGCAGCGGCAGGTTCGGTAAGCGTTTCTTCCTTGATGGGCAGACACAGCACCGCTGCCACGACCGCCAGCACAATTCCTGCCCACCACACTAGTGTATAGCTTCCAGTGGCCTGATAGGCATAACCACCAAGAGTAACGCCGATGAAGCTACCGATCTGGTGGCCGAGAAAGGCAATACCCGAAAGCGTAGCGGCATATTGCAGGCCGTAGATATGCCCAATCAAGCCCTGCGTCAGCGGTACGGTGCCAAGCCAGAAAAGGCCCATCCAGGCAGCGAACAGGTAGGCGACCATTGGCGAAGGGGGCAGGGCAATGAGGAACAGAATGCCGAAGGCCCTGAGAAAATACACCCAGGCCAGCAAGACCTTCTTGCTAAGGCGTTCTCCCAATTTGCCGGCGTAATAGCAACCGGCAATATTGAATAAGCCGATCAAGGCCAGCGCGGTGGCACCATGTGCTGGCTTGAGGCCGCCGTCCATAAGGAATGCTGGCAGGTGCAGTGTAATGAACGCAGTGTGGAAGCCGCAGACCGCGTAGCTCCAGAACAGAAAATGGAAAGATTTATGAGCCAACGCCTGTCGAATGGCACTGCCCAACGAATGAGCGGAGCGGGAGGCAGCAGGCTTGCCTGTCAGAAAACTGGCCAGAGGAATGCCCAGGGCGACGAACAAAGAAAGCACCCACAGGGCCCCCGTCCAGTCTAGGGTGGAAATCAGCATTTGCCCGCCGGGCACCACGACGAACTGGCCAAGCGAGCCACCTGCAGCGGCAATGCCCATGGCGGTGCTCCGGTACGCAGGCGGAACCGCGCGCGCCACCACTGGCAGAATGACTGGGAAGGTGATGCCCGCCTGGCCGACACCAATCAACACACCTGCTGTCAAATATAAGGACAGTTCATCGGTGGAATAGCGCATGCCAAGCATGCCCAGCATGTAGAGGAAGGCGCCCAGTGCGATGGTGCGGCCCGAGCCGTAGCGGTCCGCCATGATGCCCATGAAGATGGCGGCGGCACCCCAGACCAGGTTCTGGATGGCGAAAGCCAGTGAAAAGACATCGCGACCCCACCCTTTATCCAGGCCCATCACCGGCATAAAGAGGCCAAAGGTAGCACGTACGCCCAACGCCAATAAAACAATAAAGGCACCCACATAAAGCGTGCGCATATAAGGGGCGGGAGACGTCGTGTTCATTGCAGCTTCAGCCAGGAAAGTCCGAAAGCGCAATCTTAACGCTTCATCTTGTTTAGTGCGGTAGAAGTTCGTGAGCGCCGCGTGTTTTTTACTGCCTTGCGTTTTCCATGCCCCAAATGGAAGGCCCCGCCAACGGGGGCGGGGCCTTACTGCCGTTGCGGCAGTTGCACTACCGAGTAGTGCAATTGGAGCAGCTTGAAGCCGCTCGCCACCTCTTGATGGCAAGTCCAGTTTAGCGCGCTCCCGTGGCCTAAGAATTGGGGTTTACCCTAGACGCCTTTTCGGCAGAAAGAATTTCGGATCTACTCCTGTCTTGAGCTTTGCGAGTACAAAATGAACGATAAGAATTCGAGTCAATTTAGACTGGTCGTCGGTGACTGGCCATTGTGTGAAAAGGATGCCTCCAGCATTCGTCACGAGGTCTTCGTACTGGAGCAAAAAGTTCCACCGGAACTCGAGCTCGACGAGCACGACGCCCGCTGCATACACGCGGTCGTTTACGACGGCGAACATCCTGCCGCCACAGGTCGTTTGCTTCCCGATGGGCACATAGGGCGACTCGCGGTGCGACAAGTTTATCGGGGCCAGGGGCTCGGCTCCATGATTCTCTCGTCCTTGGTGGACGAAGCGCGGCGTAACGGGCATCTTCAGGTTGAATTGGCCGCGCAACTGCACGCTCAAGGCTTTTACGCCGCTCACGGGTTTGTGGCAGAAGGGGATGTTTTTCTTGATGCCGGCATCGACCACGTCATGATGCGCCGCATGCTTACTGTTTGATAATCCTTATAGATCCAAAGAAGCCAGACTCACGCTCATAGCACATGTCTCTTATGCGGTCATAATGTTGCGATATTAATGCAAATGAGAGTTGATCGCATTTACAATTACAAGTAGAATTCCGGCTGGTCTGGCGCCTAGCCGTCGGCCATATCCATAGGGGTGGCCCGGCGCCAAAGATATTTTGATGTTTGTATGCTGCAGCGGGCACCCTTGCCAGGAATTTTTACCAACAAGGGAAGCGTTCAAATGGAGCATCAGTCGCCGCATTTCGCTGTCAGCGGCATTACCCGTGCGGTATTGGGGGCCATGGTGGCCTGCAGCGCAGCCAGTGTCGCGGCGCAATCGGTTCAGCAGCTGGATACCGTCGTTGTTACGGCAGCCGGTCACGAGCAGCAGATTATCGACGCACCGGCCAGTATTTCAGTCATCACGCGCGAAGAACTCGAAAAGAAATCCTACACGGACATCGTTGACGCGGTGCAGAATATTCCGGGCGTGCATGTCACGGGTGGCGGCAGTTCGCAGGATATCAGCATCCGCGGCATGGCGCCTTCCTACACTTTGTACTTGGTCGACGGTCGCCCAGTGTCATCGGGCCGCAGCGTCAATAGCAATGGGCAGGACGGCGGCAAGCAAATTGGTCTTCCGCCGCTTTCAATGATTGAACGCATTGAGGTAATTCGGGGTCCGATGTCCTCACTGTATGGCTCGGAAGCTATGGGCGGCGTCGTTAATATCATTACTCGCAAGGTGACTGATACGTGGCAAGGTTCGGTCAACCTCGACTACACGAAGTCGCTCAACGACATCAGCAACGACGGGCAGAACGGCAATTTCTACGTCGGCGGGCCGCTGATACCCGGACGCCTTGGGTTGCGCGTGAACGGCGGCTATACCCGCTGGGATGAAAGTGACTTTCCCGGCGGCGATGACAATGCCGAGAGTCGTCCGAAAACGGTACGTCGGCAAGGTGGGGCCGAACTGATGTTCACACCCAACGATGCCAACACTTTCACCTTGGGAATGCAGTCATCCAAACAGGAAACGACTCACACTCCGGGCAAGAGCGTTGAAACCACGACTACCGGGCTGCCCAGCACCTATGAGTATAAGAAAGACGTATATACCTTGAGCCATGACGGCAAGTACGGCAAATTATGGCTCAACAGCTATATACAGCATGACGTATCGGAAAAGGTGCAAGACCAGCAGAAAAAAGAGAAGGTCACGTTATTCAACACTCAGGCGAACTATCTGCTGGGCGACCGCCACATGCTGACATTTGGCGGCCAGTTCAAGCAGGAAGAATTCGTTGATGAAACAAACGGGCTGCTGACTTCCAACATCCCCGGCGCCGTACGTAGTGTCGATCGCTGGATTGGTGCTGTCTTTGCTGAAGCTGAATGGGCGTTACGCGATGACTTCACCTTGACCACCGGGCTGCGCTACAACCGAGACGAGCTGTTCGGCGGCCATTTCTCGCCGCGTGTTTATGGTGTTTACCATCACACTGACAAGCTATCTTTCAAGGGTGGTGTATCCACCGGCTATAAGCAGCCCTCGCTCTCGCAGGCTACAGCGGGCTTCGGTCGTGGTACCGGCGGCGGTGGGTCGCCCGCACCACATCCGCGTGCGCTGATAATCGGTAACCCGGATCTTGAACCAGAAACCAGCACCAACTACGAGTTCGGCCTGGCGTTCAATGACCCAGACCTGGGCCTGAATAGCAGTGTCATGCTGTTCCATACACAGTTCAAGGACAAGATCTCGGAAGACCGTTATTGCGAAAGCCCCGCCGGGAACCGCAATGACCCGTCAACCTGGGAATGCGCATTTGGTGGAAACGATTATTTCTTCCTGAGCACGAGCAAGAACATCAGCAAGGCGATGATGCAAGGCGTGGAAGCTTCGATGGATTATCGGCTTGCACCTGCGGTCAAGCTCAGCGCGAGCTATACCTTCACGCGTTCTGAACAGCAGTCGGGCGAGTTTAAGGGTGAGCCGCTGAACAAGATTCCGCGTCATATGGCCAACGTTCAAATTGATTGGGATGCCACCGACAAGTTGAATCTGTGGGCCCAAGGCACCTATCGCGGCAAGACCTCAGACTTCCTGAGTCGCACCACCATGGATTCCGGCACTCCGGCTTATACCTTGGTTGATGTGGGTCTGGTTTACCGGATCAATGACCATGCACGGGTGAAGGCAGGCATCTATAACCTCGCCGACAAGAAAATCACCAACGACGCTTACGGTGTCGTGCTGGATGGCCGCCGGTTCATGGCCGGCCTGACGCTTGACTTCTAGGCCAGGGTCGACAGGCTGCGGCGGAAGCGCCTGAGCGAAAAGGCAAACAGCGTAGCACCGATCAGGAACAGGGCCAGGAAGGATGGCCAGACAGTGTCCAGACCGGCGCCCCGGTAAAGAATGGCCTGGCTCAGACTGACAAAGTGAGTGGTGGGTGCGGCCATCATCACCCACTGCACCAGTTCCGGCATGCTCTCGCGCGGGGTTGACCCGCCCGAGAGCATCTGTAGCGGCAGCAGTATCAACACCAGAAGCAGGCCGAACTGCGGCATGCTGCGTGCGACCGTGGCCATGAAGATACCCATCGAGGTTGTTGCGAATAGCGAAAGCGTAACCCCCACGAAAAACAGGGCGGTGGAACCCTCAATGGGTACCCCGATCGCACCGCGGATCACCAAATTCATGGAGGCGAAGGCGGCAAGCAGCACTACCAGGCCCATGGACCACACTTTGGCGATCATGATCTCTGTTGGCGTGACCGGCATGACCAGCAGATGCTCGATGGTGCCATGTTCTTTTTCCCGAATGAGCGCCGCGCCGGTCAGAATGATGGACAGCATGGTGATGGAGTTCACAATTTCCATCACACTGCCGAACCACGCCGGCTCCAGTGTGGGGTTGAAACGCATGCGCAGCGCAAGTTCAACTGGCGCTTCCTGCGTCTTTCGGTGGCGTGCCATGAATTCCTGGACCTCATCCAGCACAATCTGCTGGATATAGCCGTTACCAGTGAAAGCTTGCGACATGCGGGTGGCGTCAACATTGAGCTGCAAGGCAGGGCGCTTGCCGGCCAGTACATCGCGCTGAAAACCGCTGGGGATAATCAGGGCGAAGGTGTATGCGCCTGCATCCATGCCCGGGTCGATGTCGGCATGGCTTGCCATGACGGGAGGGCGAAAGTGGGGCGGATAAAAGGCGGAAGTGATGCGCGTGGAAAGAGGCGAACGGTCTTCGTCGACCACGGCAATCACGGCGTTGTGCAGGCTTTCCGGCAGCGCTGTTGCTGCGGTATAGAGGGCAACGCTGAACAGGTAGACAATCAGCACCAGCATCACTGGTTCGCGCCACAGGCTCCAGAGTTCCTTGACGCCAAGATTCCAGATATTAAGGAGATGACGTTTCAAATCAGGTCTCCTGTTTCTTCAGCAGCACAATGGCCAGGCCCAGAATCACAGGCACGGCGATGAGCAGTGGCAGGAAATAAGTGTGGAGGTCAGCAAAGCCCAGCGCCTTGCTGAACACACCGCGACTGATGACGAACATGTGGCTTGAAGGGTAGATTTGCCCGATCAGCCGACCGGCGCCTTCCATGGCAGACACTGGGTTCATCAATCCAGAGAACTGGACAGCCGGCAGCAGCGTACCAATCATGGTCAGGAAGAGGGCAGCAATCTGGCTGCGGGTCAGCGCGGAAAACAGCAGCCCCATGCCGGTGGAACAGATCACGTAAATGAAAGTGGCGGCGGTCAGCGTAAGAAAGCTGCCCGTCATGGGCACGCCAAACAGGGTTACTGCCAGCAAGCACATCAACAGATAATTGACCATTGCCAAGGCGATATAGGGCATCTGCTTGCCAAGCAGGAACTCCGCCCGCGTCACCGGGGTGACGTACAGATTGATGATGGAGCCCAGTTCTTTTTCCCGCACCACCGACAAGGCTGCCAGCATGGCCGGTAGCATCATGAGCAGCAGTGGGATCACCGCGGGCACCATGGCCGGCAGGCTACGTACATCCGGGTTGTAACGGTAGCGAGTTTCAATACTGGGCAAAAGGGAAGCGCCTGCCAGTTGCGGGAAAGTTTCTGCCAGCCAGTGCTGATGTATGCCCTGCACGTAGCCGCGTATGGTTTCTGCCCGGGACGGCATGGCACCGTCTACCCATGCGCCGATCTGGGCCGTGGCCCCACGTTTAACGTCGCGTCCGAATCCAGGCGGAATCTCAATAGCGAGCGAAATGTCGCCGCTGCGCATGCGCTGGTTCAAGTCATCGTAGTCCGTGATTGGGGCCAGTTCGCTGAAATATCTCGAGCCCGACAAACTGAGCGTGTAGCTATGGCTCACGGAAGTCTGATCGCGGTCCAGGACTGCAAACCGAATGTCTTCCACATCGAGATTGATGCCGAAGCCAATCACGACCATCAGAATGAGGGAGCCGGCCAGCGCCAAAGTGGCGCGTATCGGGTCGCGCGCGAGTTCCAGTGATTCCCGCCAGCAATAGCTCAGAAGCCTGCTCAGTGAGAATCCCGGCGGCTGGGTACGCTCGGCCGCGCCTCCAGAGACCGATGCGTTGCCTGCATGCTCGGCAACTGCTTGGGTGACTTCGTCTCTACTGTCACCTCTGCGCTCTCCGGAGGCGTCCAAGAGGTAACCGATGAACGCCTCTTCCAGTGTCTTGGCTCCGCGTTTCTCTACCAGTGCCGCCGGGCGATCGCTGTCGAGCACCTTGCCTGCGTGCATCATGGACATGCGATCGCAGCGCTCGGCTTCATTCATGAAGTGGGTGGAAATGAAGATGGTCACGCCGTCTTCGCGAGACAGATGCACCAGATGACGCCAGAAGGCGTCGCGCGCAACGGGGTCCACGCCGGAAGTGGGTTCGTCCAGAATGAGGATCTCCGGGTTGTGGACCATGGCAACAGCCAGAGAGAGGCGTTGACGTATGCCCAGTGGCAGGCGCGATGGGAGTTCGTCACGGACTCCATCCAGATCGAAACGGTCCAGCATTTCCTGCACGCGAGGGCCTCGATCGGCCTCAGGAACATGGAAGAGCCGTGCATGCAGCGTCAGGTTCTGCAGGACGGTTAGTTCACTGTAGAGCGAGAAAGACTGCGACATGTAGCCGACACGCGCACGGGTGTTCATATCGTCGGGGTCGACTTCCTTGCCGAACAGCCACGCACGACCCTCGCTCGCGGGCAGAAGACCTGTCAGCATCTTCATGGTGGTGGTCTTGCCGCAGCCATTCGAGCCCAGAAATCCGAAGATCTCTCCACGTCGGATGCGAAAGCTCACATTGTCGACAGCGACGAAGTCGCCGAAGCGCATGGTCAGACCGTCAGCCTCGATCGCAATGTCGTTGTCACCTTGACTATTCAGCGGTGGAATTTCGACTGCTGCGTGTTCCTTTCGTTTGGCGTCCGGCAGCAGCGCGATGAAAGCTTGTTCCAGTGTTTGGCTGCCGCTGCGCTCCAGCAATTCCGCCGGACTGCCTGTCGCCAGGATCTGGCCGTCGTCCATAGCCACCAGATGATCGAAGCGCTGGGCTTCGTCCATATAAGCGGTCGCTACCAGCACACTCATTGAGGGCCGCTCCCGCCCGATCCTTCCGATGAGATCCCAGAACTGCGCGCGGGCCAAGGGGTCGACGCCGGTGGTCGGTTCGTCAAGAATGAGCAAGTCGGGGTCGTTAAGCAGGGCGCAACACAGGCTGAGTTTCTGCTTCATGCCGCCAGAAAGTTTGCCAGCCGGTCGATCAAGAAACGGATGCAGATCCGTACTGCGGGTGAGGGTGTCAATGCGGCGACGCCGTTCGGCAGCGCCATGTCCATACAGCCGACCGAAGAACTGCAGATTCTCCTCTACCGACAGTGTGCGATAAAGGTTCTTTCCAAGGCCTTGCGGCATATAAGCGATGCGAGGGCCAAGTTGCCTGCGATCCTGCTTGCTCGCCATATCACCGCCCAGCACGGTAATGCTGCCATCCTGAATGCGGCGAGCGCCGGCCACCAAGGCGAGCAGGCTGGACTTTCCAACGCCATCGGGGCCGATCAGCCCGGTTGTACGGCCCGCGGGAAGCTCAAGCGAAATACTGTCCAGCGCAACGGTATTGCCGTAGCGCAGGCTGACATGGCGCAGGACTGCGACAGGGGAATGCTTGCCGGCTTCCTCCATGGATTATTTCCCGATATTCGGGGTGAGGTGCTCAGGCCAAGTGGCCTCAGGGTCAAGCTTTACCCACGTCACGCCAGGCAAGCCGGTCTTCACATACTCCAGGTATTGTTCCAATAAGGCCGGCGGAATGCGCGCACGGACACGGAACATCAACTTTTGGCGCTCGGTTTGGGTTTCCACCGTCTTCGGCGTGAACTGAGCCGTGCTGGCCACAAAACTGATCTCCGCAGGAATGACATAGCGGGGTGCGGCGTCAAGAATGATGCGCGCTTCGCTACCTAGCGCCACCTGCCCGGCCTGCACCTCTGGCAGAAAAAAGGTCATGTAGACGTCTGATAAATCGACCAGATTGAGTACTTTGCCGCCCGGCGCAAGGACTTCTCCGGCCTGGGCAATGAGGAACTGCACTCGGCCGTCGCGCGGGGCACGCAATTCCGAATCTTCGATATCTGCCTTCACACGTGACACTGTGGCCTGTGCTGCCCGAGACCGCGATTCAGCACCGACGTGCTGCGCCTGCGCCGCTTGCACTGCCGCTTCAGCAGCCACGACTTGTGCACGCGCTGCCGAAATTGCAGCCTCTGCACTGAGCACCGCTGTGCGGTCATCGTCCAGCTGCTGGCGAGAAGTCGCCCCCTGACCGGCCAGTGACTGCGAACGCTTCATGCGCTGCTGGGCTGCGTCCAGTTCCGCCTGCCGCTGCATGACGACGGCTCGGGCGGCTGCCACATCACTCTGTTGTAAGGCGATTTGAGCCTTGGCTGCTGCGACCGCGTGCAACGCCTCCTGATAGGAAGCCTCCGCTTCGGCCAGCTGCGCTTCTAGTGTGCTGACCTGCATGCGCACCAGGGGCTGACCTTTTTTTACGAAGTCGCCCTCCTTAACCAGAATTTCCTCTATGCGGCCAGCCAGCTTGGCAGCCACATCGACTTCCGTGGCTTCGATGCGCCCGTTTCCACTGGCGAAGCCCGGGCCTGGCCCATCTTCATGAAGCCGGCCCCATCCCCACCAGGCGAGCAGGCCGATTACGACTAGCACTATCACCACTAGGGGGAAGCGCGACCCAAGGAACTTCTTCTTTTTCATTGTTTACCTGACCGCTTAAAGACGCCAAAATTCAGTATATCTTCTGAAACAAAATGAATTATTGACGCAAGCCAAGCAAGAGCTGGGCCTGCCAGCGAGAGTCAGGCGCGCGCCTGAACGGCAGGAAGCAGCTTGATGAGTATCTCGGCGGTCGCTGTAGCGTCTCCCACAGCGGTGTGTCGTGCACTGGGAGTCAATTCGACACCGAGGCGGGCTGCTAGTGCGTCCAGGCTGTGATTTTCACCGTCGCCAAATACTTTGGCAGACAGCACAGCAGTGTCCAACACGGGGTGGTCAAAGCGCAGCCCCGCGCGGCGAGCTGCTCGCCGCAGGAACGCCATGTCGAATTCGATGTTGTGGGCCACCAGCACCGAACCACGTGCAAAGTTGTGGAAGTCGCGTACCACCTGATCGACATTTGGTGCATTGGCCACCATGGCGTCGGTAATGCCATGTATGAGGGTGGAGGAGGGAGGGATTGGTCGCCCGGGGTTCACCAAGGTATTGAACACTTCACTTTGTACCCGCCGTCCGTTGACAACACGCACCGCAGCCAATTGCACGATTTCATCGCCACGGTCAGGCAGCAGGCCGGTTGTCTCGGTATCAAACACTACGTAGCTGAGTGCCTGCATGGATGTGTCGGCGATGTTCTCATGCAAATCTTGATCCAGCAGTTCAAAGTCATAGACGAGACCAGGGAACGCCGGCTGGAACTGCGGCGAGCAAGTGCCATGCGCCGATGTATCCGGCGCCAACAGCGTGAGCACATAGCCGCGCCGCGCGGGGCCGAGCGCGTTCTCTTCGAGTAAGCGCATCTGAGCCTGGATACTTGCCCCTGAGATCTGCCCGGTCAGCACGAGGTCTATGTTCGCGGTCCCAGAGGGCGAATCTTTGCATCGCATCAAGGAATCATGGGCCTGCCGCAGCGCGGCTTCATCTAGAAACTCGAACACCCTACGACCAAGGCACGGCGTTCGTGAGCCATTCCCTGCCAGAAGCTCGTGAGCAAAGGTGTTGTACAGGGCCAGATGATGGTCCGCAGTACATACGATCACACCGAATGGCAGACTGGACAGCACGCAAGTAAGACTTTCTTTTTCGACTGCGTGGCGAGACGTTTCCCGTGCGACGATCTCGGCCAGTTCATTACGCGCTTCATACAAATGGCGCATGAGTGCTGTGGCTGCAGGTGCGAGGTCGCCCAAATGACGTGCGTCCAGGTCTTCAAGGTCAGTATTGATGTTGGCGTGTACGCGTGCCCGCAGCTCACCGGAGAGCCGTTCCAACGGTTTGGCGACATTTTCGTCGAAGAGTCGCCACAGGCCGAATATCAGCAAAACGATGGCGCAGCCGGCCAGTACTCCGGCGGTAATCAGGGCATCCATGGCCCAGGGCCCGGAATGCTTTGAATGCGCCAGGTAAAGGCTCAGACAAAGTGCCGCTACGCTCGAGCCCGCCAGGCCCAAAAACAACAGCAGTATTCGCTGCCGCAGCGTCATCCGCCTCAGGGACGTGTGAACTCGTGGCAGCGTTTGGGGCATGGTTACACCGACTTGGATGCGCAGGCGGCGCGCAGAACCGGATCTTGTGGTTCTACGGGCTGCCACTGACTACCTTGCAAGGCGCCGTCAGGTTCAATACGTGCGCTGCCCAACAATTCCGCCCGCTTGTGGTTCTGGCAGTCAAATGCCAGCGCGACACGTCGTGTGGGTTGCCAGCGCTCCACCAAAAGGATTTCTGTCACCACCAGGCCGGCGCGTTCGCTTGATTGCACGCGGTTACGGGTATCCAGGGCAACGAAGCGGGTGGTCACAGGCCACAGGTATGTCCAGGGCGACCAGGCCGCACTGCGCTCGCCTTTGCCCACCACCGCCACCTCTGGTGGCAGCTGAGACGTGATGCGGCCGAACCAGGTGTATTCATTCCAGACGCTGTAGCCGATCATGCTGGCGCCGATGATGGCCGGCAAGGCCCAGCGGGGCAAGCTCCGCCCCCGCTTGGCCAGCGAGCGCCTCATCATATAGATAATGCAGGCAGCCAGAATGCCGACTGCCGCCATGGCGAGTACATCAACCCACATAGTGATTCTTTTCCATCATGGTTGCTAAGTGATGCAAGGCGTTCATCGTAGACCTCGCTGATCGTGCCCGATGGCCGACTGCATGGTGCGTACCACGATGAATGCATTGCGCAATGTGTTGCGCTCGAAATCAGAAAGTTCTGCAGGTGCCAGGAAATTCGAAATCTCGCGCCCCTGCTTGATCATGTTGGCCTGGTTCTGCAGCCGCAGCATGGCGATGGTGTCATAAGCGTCTATGAGATCGCGGCCCCCAGATGCGGAGATCTCTCCCAGTTCAAGGGCGCTCATCAGCCGCGCCCGGGTATTCACATCAGTGATGCGCCCCCGAAGCGCATAAATGCGAGCGAGGTCGGTCACCGGTATGACGCCATGGTGCTTCATGTCGATATGGCCTCGGTGAGGCCCGGAACGCACGGTGGTGAAACCCCGCATGATGCCCAGCGGGGGCGTGCGCTGCAGGCTGTTGGCAATCATGTGCGCCACAAAAATGGAATTCTTCGAGGCCTTCTCCAGAGTCTCTTCCTGAAGGTCGTTGAAAAGACTCGTGCGCCCTCCTATGGGGCGCAGATCGAACATCACCGAAGCCAGCATTTGCGATGCCGGCTCATGCGTCACCGCCCAGGAATGGAAATATTCGCGCCACACGCTTACCGGCTGACACCAGCAGGGGTTGGTGGCCATCATGTCGCCCGGGCAATACACGTAGCCGCAGGCATTCAAGCCGTCCGAGACCTTGCGGGCCAGGGCAGCAAAGTAGGGCATGTCTTGCGGGCGAACCTTGTCATCCAGAAACAGGCAATTATCCTGGTCTGATACCCCCGACTGTTCCTGGCGCCCCTGGCTGCCGCAGGCGAGCCACAGATACGGAACCGGAGGCGGGCCCAATTCGTCTTCGGCCAGGGCCAGCAGGCGCCGGGTGATGGCGTCGGCCACGTCGGTAATCAGTCGCGTGACGACTTCATGTGCCTGATTGGCGGCCACCAGTTGCACAAGCAGGGCAGGGATGCGTGCGGCGGCCCGGGCCATGGCCCCAATTTCGGTCGCGTCGGCAATGTCTTTGACGACCGAGGCCGCATTCGTCGCCTGAAAACGTGTCAGATCGGTTTGGGTGATCATCCCGACGAACTGGCCGCGCTCCACCACCGGCAGATGGCCCACTTTGTGTTCCACCATCATGCGCAGCACATCTGACCCCAGCGATTCCCGAGTAAGTGCTGCCTTGATGGGACTCATGACCTCGTGCACAGGCGTGGAAGCGTCGCGCCCTTCAGCAAGCACGCGATTGGCCAGGTCGCGAATGGTGAGAATGCCGACTAACTGCCTGCTTCCATCGTCGATGATGCCCAAAGATGAAACGTGGTGCTCGCGCATCAGTCGCGCGGCTTCCCCCACTGAGGTGGAGGGTGCGCAGTGCAAGGGTGCGCGAGCAATCAGATCCGACACTCTCTGGGTGGAGAAATCGGCGGACCTGGAAAATGTTCTGGAGCCGTGCAAGAAGAAACGTTGCACATGCGGGTGGACTTCCAACAGGCGGCGAAACTCTGCCGCCGGAAGCTGTAATACCACGCTCGTTTGCGTGGATGTCGCCGTGGTGGCGGCTCTGCCATCGCGCAGCAGCCCGCGCTCACCGAATGTGCTGCGAGGCGCAAGTCGCGAAACCACGACACCGTGTTCGTCGCTGGTCTCGACTTCGCCGCTCTTGAGAATATAGACGCCGGGCAGTGGTTCACCGAGCTGGTAAACCGCCTCTCCGGGGCCGAAGCGCAGCCGGCTGCATTGGCGCGCAAGGTGCAGGCGTTCCTCCGGCGTCAAATGTTCGTAAGGAGGAACGCTTTCCAGGAATTCTGCGAGTTGTTCGACCGTGTCGTGCATAGGGTCTGAAGTTGGGGACGGGTGCGCGAGGCACCCGTCCATATCAACAACGGTATCGCTTAGTGGGCGATAGCGCCGCCAGCACCCTTGGGCACACGAATGGATTCAACCAAATGTTGGATTTCCTCCGGCGGTTCCTTGGTCATGGAAGACACCACAAAGGCCACGATGAAGTTGATCAACGCGCCGATGGCACCAATGGACAAGGGAGAAATGCCAAACACATAGTTATCGGCCGTGTCAGGCAGGTTGTTGGTGCCTGGAATGAAGAACCAGCCCTTGTAGACAAAAATGTACACCGCTGTGAATACCAAGCCTACTAACATGCCGGCCATGGCGCCTTCCTTGTTCACTCGCTTGAAGAAAATACCCATCATCAAGGCGGGGAAGATGGTCGCGGCAGCCAGACCGAAGGCCAGTGCCACCACCTGTGCCGCAAAGCCGGGAGGATTCAGGCCCAGCCATGTAGCCACGATAATGGCGAAGGTCATGGCAATACGCGCCACCATGAGTTCGTCCTTCTCGGAAAGGTCGGGCTTGATGGTGCCTTTGATCAGGTCATGGGAAATGGCCGAAGAAATTGCCAGCAACAGACCCGCGGCTGTTGAAAGTGCCGCAGCCAGAGCCCCCGCCGCCACAAGCGCAATCACCCAACCGGGCAAGGCAGCAATTTCGGGGTTCGCCAGCACCATGATGTCGTTGTCGACCTTGGTCAGCTCGTTGCCCTTCCAACCACGTTCCTCAGCGATCTTTTGGATTGGATGGTCAGCCGGTGCCTTGTCGTTGTAGTACTGGATGCGACCGTCGCCGTTCTTGTCTTCAATTACCAGCAGGCCGGTTTCTTCCCAGGTACGGATCCAGGACAGTTCAGGGCTGGAATCGATGGTCGAACGCTCAATCGCTTCGCCCGATGTGGCTTGTGCCGTCATGGCGGAAGGCCACATGGTAGTGGTGAGGTTCAAGCGTGCCATGGAACCGACGGCCGGGGCGACCGTGTAGAGCATGGCAATGAACACCAGCGCCCAGCCGGCGGAAGAGCGGGCATCCGCAACCTTCGGCACAGTGAAGAAGCGGATGATCACGTGGGGCAGACCGGCCGTTCCGATCATCAACGACAGAGTGAACAGGAACATGTTCAACCGGTTGGCAGTATCGGATGTATACGCGCGGAAACCGAGTTCGGTAACCACCTGGTCAAGTTTCGCCAGGAAGGCGATATCGCCGCCACCAGGTGCGTAGTTGCCGATCAGGCCCAACTGCGGAACCACATTGCCCGTGAGGTGCAGCGAAATGAACAGTGCGGGGATGGTGTAGGCAATGATCAGCACGATGTACTGTGCTACCTGGGTGTACGTAATGCCTTTCATGCCCCCAAACACGGCATACACAAACACCACGGCGGCGCCGATGTACAGACCCATGTCGGTCGAGACTTCAAGGAAGCGGGAGAAGGTTACACCGACACCACGCATCTGGCCGATCACGTAGGTGATGGAGATGACGATCAAGCAGATGACAGCGAGCAGCCGCGCACCATTGGAATAGAAACGGTCTCCAATGAACTGCGGCACGGTGAACTTGCCAAACTTCCGCAGATATGGAGCAAGAAGCATGGCCAATAGGACATACCCGCCCGTCCAGCCCATGAGGTAGGCCGATTGCTCATATCCACCAGTAGGAGCCAGAGCGATGATCCCCGCCATGGAAATGAAGGACGCCGCGGACATCCAGTCGGCAGCGGTTGCCATACCGTTTGCGATCGGATGTACGCCGCGCCCCGCGGCGTAGAACTCGGCGGTGGACGCGGCGCGCGCCCACACGGCGATGCCGATGTAAATCAGGAACGTAATGCCAACAAAAATGAGGTTCAGTGTGAATTGACTCATGTTCCCGCTCCCTTACTCTTCCACACCGTGGTCACGGTCCAGCTTGTTCATCACCTTGGTATAGACAAAGATCAGGATGATGAATATGTAGATGGAACCGTTCTGAGCCATCCAGAAGCCCAGGTCGGCGCCTCCGACCATGATGCCGGACAGAGCCGGTCGCAGGATGATCCCCATGCCGAATGAACATATGAACCAGATGGCCAGACTGATGCCAATGACCCTTAGGTTCGCTGCCCAGTAGGCGTTGTTACTGCCTGATGAATGTTCCGCCATGCATGTCTCCTTTTATGAATTGGCGGTCAAGCGCCGTCATGGCGCCGCCTTCTCTTGTGTCCGCTTCGAGAGCGGGATTCTTGGTATGAGTTAGATGTTGAAGCAAGAACCGTGTCAGGATATGTTGCTTGTTCTGACAGGAAAAATTGAATAGATCGACGGGCAACGCCGAACGGCGCTGTGAAATTGAAACCCCGAAGGGCATTGACGCAGACGGCGGGAAAGCTGCCATCGTGGCGGTGTCTCCTATGCTGCTGCAGGTATGTTCCTGATTGGCTGCTCCGTTAGCGGGCATGCCTTGTTCCAAATTATTCTAATCCCGCAGATTCACCGTGTAACGCTTTTTTTTCTATGAATGTGTAAGTATTTCAAGCGGAGGGCGGAGGAGTAGCTGGGGGTTTATTTCGAGTGGATACACAGCACGCAAAAAACCCAGCTAAATCGTGTGACTTAGCTGGGTTCTCTGTACTACCTTGCGGATGGTGCCCAGGAGAGGACTCGAACCTCCACACCTTGCGGCACATGGACCTGAACCATGCGCGTCTACCAATTCCGCCACCTGGGCATTCCTGTTATTTACTTAAAACCATTTGGTTAAGGCTCTAAGGAAGAAGTGAATTATATTTTGCGAAACTCTGTCCGTCAAGTTTGGTGCCCAGGAGAGGACTCGAACCTCCACACCTTGCGGCACATGGACCTGAACCATGCGCGTCTACCAATTCCGCCACCTGGGCATAGCGTGTATGCTATGGGCTTGCCGGAACAGCAGCTTCGCTGTCACTTCAAGGAAGGTGCGAAGTATAGCCCGGTTTTTTTAAAATTGGAAATGCCCTTTGAGCAAACAAACAAAAAAAAGTAGTACGACGGAAATCGTCGCTGGTGCGATCGATCTTCCTCCGGATTTTGACCCCGAAGTTCCCAGCCGTGAGGCAATCATGCAACAGCTGCGAACTTTCGGGAAGCCCATGGGCCTGGAAGCTTTAGCGCGGGCTCTGGGCGCTGCTGTGCCACTTGCTGTTGGTTTTGAACGACGTTTACGCGCGATGGAGCGCGACGGCCAGGTCTTCGTCAACCGTCAGGGCAAGGTGCAGGTAAATACCAAACTTGAGTTCATCGCCGGCAAGGTGCAGGGTCATCGTGACGGCTTCGGTTTTTTGTTGCGGGACGATGGCGGCCCTGATCTTTTCCTGCCGCAGCGCGAAATGCTTAAGGTGCTGCACGGCGACCGCGTGCTGGCCAAAATAGAAGGTGAATACCGCGGCAAGTTGGAAGGCTTCATTGTGGAAGTCCTGGAGCGTCGCACCGATAAACTCGTCGGTCGCTTCCTGCGCGAACGGGGCGTCTGCATTGTTGTCCCCGAAGACCAGCGGATCAAACACGACATTCTTATTCCCGCGCAGGAAACCAATGGGGCGGAACACGGCCAGGTCGTGTCGGTACAGATTCTGCAGCAGCCCACACGGCATACCCAGCCGCTGGGCCGAGTGGTTGAAGTCCTGGGTGAAATTGACGACCCGGGCATGGAAATTGAAATCGCGGTACGAAAATTCGGCGTGCCGCACGAGTTTTCGCAGGCCGCGTTGGAACAGGCCGACGCACTGCCCGACTATGTGCAGGGCACGGAAATCAAGGGCAGGGTAGACCTTCGCGACGTGCCGTTCATCACCATTGATGGCGAAGACGCGCGCGATTTCGACGATGCTGTCTTCTGCATGCCTATCAATATAGGAACGGAAAAGCGCAAGCGTTCGGGCTGGCGGCTTCTGGTCGCCATTGCTGACGTCAGTCATTACGTCAGGCCGGGTGATGCCATTGACGTAGACGCCCTGGAGCGTGGCACCAGCGTCTATTTCCCGCGCCGCGTCATTCCCATGTTGCCCGAAGCGCTCTCCAATGGCATTTGCTCACTGAATCCGGATGTCGACCGGCTGGTGCTGGTATGCGATATGGTGATTGCGGGCAGCGGGAAGAAGGCGGGGCAAATCAGTGCCTACCAATTCTATGAAGCCGTCATTCATTCGCATGCGCGCTGCACCTATACCCAGGTATGGGAAGCCCTGCAACAACCCAAGGGGCCGGCGGCCACGGCGTTGGGCGATTTGCTCCCGCATGTGCGCGATCTGCACGAGCTTTACCAACTGTTCGCTGCTGCGCGCGTTGAGCGTGGCGCCATTGATTTCGATACCGTTGAAACCCGCATTGTGTGCACACCGCTGGGCCGTATCGAACGCATCGAGGCCTACGTGCGCAATGATGCGCACAAGCTGATTGAAGAATGCATGCTCGCCGCCAACACATGCGCTGCCGAATTCATGACGCGCAACAAGCGGCATGGCCTGTATCGAGTGCATGAAGGGCCCACACCTGAAAAATTGCAAACGCTTCGCGCCTACTTGAATACAGTGGGCCTTACGCTGGAAGGCGGGGATGACCCGGGTACCAATGACTACGCCCGCCTGATGCAGCAGGCCCGTGGCCGACCTGATTTCGAGATTATTCAAACCATGGCGTTGCGGTCTCTGCAGCAAGCCATATATAGCCCCGAGCAGGTGGGCCACTTTGGTCTTTCTTACGATCATTACGCCCACTTCACTTCGCCTATTCGGCGCTATCCCGATCTGCTTACGCATCGGGTGATCAAGGGCATCCTCAAGGGCAAGCGCTATGTTCCCAAGGTGGATCACGTGGCAGCGTCCATGGTGTTGCCACGCGACGAACAGGAAGAGGCCACCTGGGAAAAGCTCGGTCTGGTGCTTTCAGCCGCTGAACGTCGAGCAGACGACGCATCTCGCGATGTCGAGGCATGGCTCAAGTGCTGGTTCATCAAGGAACACGTTGGCGAGGTATTCAGTGGCCGGGTCACTGGCGTCGCGCCGTTCGGCCTGTTTATCACCCTGGAAACACTGTTTGTTGAAGGGCTCGTGCACGTTTCCGAACTGGGGTCCGATTACTTCCAATATAACGAGGCTTCGCACGAGCTGCGCGGCGAGCGGACGGGCATGCGCTATCGCCTGACTGATCCTGTACAGGTTCAGGTTGCGCGGGTCGATCTGGAAGCGCGGCGTATCGAGTTTCGTCTGGTGAAGGGCACCAGCTTCAAAACGCTGACAGCGCCGGAGCCCGCTGACGCCCCGCGCCGAATCAAGCGGGCCGCTTCCACCAAGCCGAAGTCCTTGAAAGGTACATCCAGTCAGCGGCGAGCCGACGCCAAGCGCACCGAGCGTAAGGCCGCTGCCGAGAAGGCCCGGAAAACGACCAAGGCTAGGCGTTAAAATGCCGGTTTGGGGAGGCGTCGTACTTCCCCCCAATTGATCCATTCCGAGGAAACCATGTCGTCTCAGGTTCTGGCCGGCTTTCATGCCGTGGTTGCGCGATTGCGCCACGCTCCCGCCACCATCAAAGAGCTTTACTTCGACGAGGCGCGGCGCGACAAGCGCATGGCAAGCCTGTTGGAGCAGGCAGCGGCCGCCGGCGTGAAGCCACGTGCAGTGACGGGCGTGCGCCTGGACGGGCTTGCAGGCGGCATGCGTCACCAGGGCGTGGTGGCGCTGGCGCAGGCCAATGTGCTTGCGGTGGATGTGGACGAGGTGCTCGACACTCTCGAAGACCGTGGCGAACCCGCGCTACTGTTGATTCTGGATGGGGTTACCGACCCACACAACCTTGGTGCCTGCCTGCGTACTGCCGATGCTGCCGGCGTCCACGCCGTAATTGCGCCGCGTGACCGGGCCGTTGGACTGAATGCAACGGTACGACGCGTCGCCTGTGGTGCGGCAGAAACGGTTCCCTACATCATGGTGACGAATCTGGCTCGCACCATGCGCGCACTGAAGGAGCGTGATGTTTGGTTGGTGGGTACCGATGATCAGGCAACTGGCTCCATGCATGAAGTTGACGGCCGCCGCAGCATGGCCTGGGTTATGGGGGCGGAAGGTGAGGGCATGCGCCGCCTGACTCGTGAGACCTGCGATGAACTGGTCAACATTCCGATGCTTGGCTCGGTGGAAAGCTTGAACGTCAGCGTTGCCAGCGCCGTCTGCCTTTACGAGACCGTTAGGCAAAGGGTGGCCGCCAAAGTCGGGTGACGCCGCCTTTTCTGCTTGAGGAGCGTGGCCCATCGTTGCGCCCCTTCTTTCGATTTCTTTTTCCTCTCCCTTCCTCCTATGTCTACTAACGGTTCTAACGGCTTTACGACCGATATCCTCCATTCCGACCGTCGCCATGGCGCTGAGGCCGGCGCTGTGCACAAACCGCTGCATCCCTCGGCCCAATATGCTTTTGAGCGTGTCGAAGATCTAGTCGCTGTCTTTCAGGGCAAGCCTGGGTTTTCCTACGCCCGCCAGGGGACGCCGACCACGGCCGCTTTGGAAGCCAAGATTACGCGAATGGAGGGAGGTATCGGAACGGTTACCTTCGCCACGGGTATGGCGGCCCTGTCAGCCGTGTTTTTGACGCTGCTTAAGAAGGGCGATCACCTGATCAGCAGTAAGTACATTTTTGGCAATACCAATAGCCTTCTGGGAACGCTGGAAAATCTGGGCGTTGAAATCACTCTGGTGGACGCGACGGATCTTGATCAGGTCAAGGCAGCGCGACGCCCTGAAACGCGCATGGTTTTCGTGGAAAGCCTTGCCAACCCCGGGACGTACATTTGTGATCTGGAGGGAATAGGGCAGTGGTGCGCCACGGAGAAATTGCTGTATGTAGTGGACAACACGCTGTCGACTCCCTGGCTGTGTACAGGAAAAGCAGTGCAGGCGGGTCTGGTAGTCAATTCGCTTTCCAAGCACATCGGCGGTCATGCAAATGCGCTGGGCGGCGCGGTGACGGACACCGGCCTGTTTGATTGGTCCAACTTTCCGAACATCAATGAGGTGTACCGGAAGGGCAACTCCTCTAACTGGGGACTGACTCAGATTAAAAAGAAGGGGCTGCGCGACATGGGTGCCACGCTCTCTTCAGATGCAGCGCACCGGATTGCGGTTGGGGCAGAAACCCTCGCGCTACGCATGGGCAAGGCTTGCGATAACGCCCTTGCGCTGTCCAAGGCCCTGGCGCAAAACCCTCTGGTTGCTCGTGTCACATACCCGGGCTTGCCTGATCATCCCCAGCATGAGCGAGCCAAGCACTTGTTTGGCGGCCGCTATGGAGCGCTTATGGCTGTAGAGTTGGACAACAGCGTTGACCTCTTCGCCTTCATGAATCGGCTCAAGGTATTTGTGCTGGCAACGCATTTGGGGGATAACCGCACGCTGGTACTGCCCGTCGCGCACACTATTTATTATGAGATGGGGCCGGAGCTGCGCGCGCAAATGGGCATTTCCGACAATCAGCTACGGATCTCTGTTGGTACAGAGGACGCGGAAGACCTGATTGCCGACTTCGAGCAGGCTTTGAAAGGCTGAGGGCCCTAAAGCAGGCAAGATGGCAGCGCGCATTTCGCGTTGAGCAGATAAGCCCTTGTAAGGAAGCGCCAAGCTTGGCGGTGCTTTCTTGCAGGGCCTGCCGCAATAACAGAATGCAGCGCCAACAAAAAAGGCACTTAGTATTACCTAAGTGCCTATTTTTTCAGAAGCTGTTTGGTGGGTGCTGACGGGTTCGAACCGCCGACCTACGCCTTGTAAGGGCGCCGCTCTACCAGCTGAGCTAAGCACCCGAAAGGGTACCGAAGCTTCTGTAGCTGCTTTTAACTAACTTGGGATGTTGCCCGAATCAGTAAAAACAAGATTATAGCGATGTGGGGCGAGCTATGCAAGCCCCTCGACGTTTTAGTTAACGGCGTCCTTCAGGCCCTTACCCGGACGGAACTTAGGCACACGCGCCTTCTTGATCTTGATGGCTTCACCGGTGCGGGGGTTACGGCCGGTGCGTGCAGCGCGTTCGGAGACGGAGAAGGTGCCGAACCCAACGAGAGTGACGGTGCCCTTTTTCTTCAGGGTGCTGGTCACTGCGCCAATGAAGGCTTCCAGCGCGCGGCTTGCGTCAGCCTTTGACAGATCAGCCTTGGTGGAGATGTGTTCGATGAGCTCTGTTTTATTCATTAAGGATTACCCCTAAAAATTATTCATCAAGCCGCCCGTGAAGGATGGGCCTGGATAGAGAACCTGGGCTTCCCGCCGACGGAACCCATGCCAAGCAGGGATTGCGCCACACGGCTATCGCGTATTAAGCCTTCGATCGCGCTGCACTGTCAAGCAGGAAACCCCTGAAAGCCGCATCATTATTGAGGCGCGTTGAAGAACGGCCACGACAACAATCATTGTTCGGCTTCGGACGACGGTAAATGCTTCGTTGGGGTTACTGTGTTCTCTATGGCTCCGTGGTTTCATAACCTTGCCGGCTCACGGGGCTTAATTGCGAATGGTTCGCATTAGTGATACTATTTTGAATCTCGGCAGACGCAGGCAGCGTACTGCTGCCTTACGCCCAGCCATAGTTGCACAATGCCGCGTTTGTCTCGCACTCCAAAGTCCAAAAACGTTCCGGTTCGCGCGGTTGGCGCGGCTGTAGCCGTTGGCCTGCATGCTGCCATTCTCGCAGCGATTATTTCCGCGCCCCCGCAGAAAATCGAGATGGAACTTCCGGAGACAGTGGAAATCCACTTCGTCGAGTTGTCAGACGAGGTCGAGGACGCTGCGCCCAATGACGAACTGGCCGATGTTCCGGGGCTTCCGGAGCCGGTGGCAGAGCCGATGGAAGAGGTTCCGGACGCCGCACCCGAGCCGGAACCGCAACCCGAACCTATTCCCGAGCCAGAACCTCTACCTGAGCCCATACCCGAGCCAGAACCGGAGCCTGTCCCTGAGCCCGAACCGGAGCCGGAGCCGATTCCCGAACCGGAACCCGTTCCGGAACCAGAACCGATTCCCGAGCCCGAGCCTGAGGCGATCAGTGAGCCTCCACCACCGCCGGCTCCTGAGCCACCGCCCCCGCCGAAGCCCGAGCCACCGCCTCCGCCTAAACCGGTGCCTCCACCCAAGCCCGAGCCCAAGCCGGAGCCACCACCCAAACCCAAGCCGGCCCCGAAGCCAGCACCCAAGCCGGCGCCTAAGCCGCAACCGGCAAAACCGGCGGCGCAGGCTCCCAAGGCTGCGCCAGTGGGAGCGCCGCCCTCAGGGAAGGAAACGGCTGCTGTGCCCAAGGCACCGTCCGCGCCGGTCGACCCTGATCGCCCGCGCATGGTGAGTTCAGTCGACTACATGGGTCGGCGCCCCACGCCGGAATATCCGCGGATATCTCAGCGCCGAGGGGAGCAGGGCAGGGTAATCGTTCGCGTCCTGATTTCGCCCGAAGGCAGGGTCGTGGATGCAAAGATTCAGCGGTCGTCGGGTCATGAGCGTCTGGATACTGCCGCGCTCAAGGCAGTGCGAACGGCACGCTTCAAGCCCTACACCGAAAATGGCCATGCGTATCGTGCGCTGGCGGATATACCATTCGATTTCGTTCTATAGGACTCACATAATGCTCGATTTCATCGATCTCGCCCTTCAATCGCTTGCTCAGGTGAGCGATGCGGCGCCCGATGGGGCAGCTTTGGCTTCGTCCGCCGCGTCGGCCGCGGGCTCGATGGCTGACCAGGCCGCTTCTGCACCAGGGGCTACTTTGCCGCTAGCTGGCAGCAATGGCGCGCTCAGCAATGCCGAAATGG
>JAJUJD010000143.1 GCA_029267315.1 Alcaligenaceae bacterium | reverse complement strand
TTGGCTTGCAGATAACGGACGACGCTTCCCGCGCGGGCGCTGGATAGCTCCCAGTTTGAGGGGTATCTCACATTGCGGCGTACTGGAACGCTGTCCGTATGGCCTTCTACGGTAATCTCGTGGTTGGTGCCGGACAGCACCTTCACGATGCGCCGCAGTACTGCCAAGCCTGACCTGCTCAGGTCAGCCTGACTACTGTCAAACAGAATTTCACTGTTCACACGGAAGTTGACCGAACGCTCGCTGATAACTACTTGAACGTCGCTGCCCAGTTCGTTCAAAGCAAGGCCGGCGGCCATCGCTTCACCTTCAGACACCGGGTCATCTGCCTGTGCCGGTGGCAGCGCGACGAGCGTTTCTGACGAACTTGCTGCCGTATCCGTCTCCAGCACAGCTTGGCGTGCCTCGGCGATAGAATCATCGAGCGAGGGCGCTATGGGAGGGCGGGGCGGCCCGACGAAGGATGCTGCCAGGTCAGCAGGGCTGAAGCCGGGATAGAGTTCGTGAATGCTGTTGCCGCCGGGGAGCAGTCCGGTGCCACCAGGCAGCAGCCCACTTCCGCCTTGCAGTACGCCGTGAACATGTCCGGCACTGCTGGAGACTGACAAATCCACCGAGTCGAGAGCCACCGCGGCATGGTCGCGTTCAGTGCCTTCCTCAGCCAAGGGCGGGACTTCGGTGGCCGCGCTCTCCGACGATGATGGTGCTTGCGCGTCTGCGGCAGCGCTTACATCTGCGGCCACTCCAACGTCTACGGCACCGCCGGCATCTACATCCGCTTTTACGTCCGTGATGACCATGGGTGCTGCAGCACCATCGCCTGACGCCTTCCCATGGGCACCAGCTTCAGCACCACTCGCAGGCGTCGCCTGAGCCACATGGGCCGCCGGATCGGGCTGTCCGTAGCGGCTCAAACCTCCGGAGAATGCAAACATCACGATCATGACCACCAACAGCAGGGTCATCATGTCGAGGTAAGTCAGAAACCAGCTTTCACCTTCCTGGGGATCGGTAGGTTGATCCAGGCCCCATCTTCCCAATGTCTCCGGGCTCTTGCTATGGCGTCGCTGGAACGCGCGGGCGCGCCTGAGCTCGCCCTCGAGTTCCAGCATTCGCTTCGCATAGGCACGCGAAGGGAGCAGGTCGCCTAGTCCGTCCTTCATGGACGGTTCGCTCCCTGCTCAGTCTGTACGGGATCTGTGGAGGCTCCAATACTGACGGCTTTGTCGCCACTGCCAGCTTTGCTGACAGATTTTCCAGCCTTGCGGGAGGCTTTTGCGGTTTTCTCCGGCTGGCCTTGCAGAACATCGTGATCAATGATTTCGTCGCGCACCTCTGCTACGAAGGCATTCAGAGTTTCGCGCATCATGGATGGGCTGCGACCCTGGCTCATCATGGAAATACCTTGCATGATGGTGTTGAGCATGACTAGGCGCTGCTCTGTGCGACGTTCCAGCTTCACTGCGACGGGCTTAAATAGGAGGTTGGCCAGAAGCACCCCGTAAAAGGTAGTCATCAGTGCCAAAGCCATCTGACGACCAATCGCCGTCATGTCGCCGTCGCCGAGCAGAAAGAGCAGATTTACCAGCCCGACCAGCGTGCCCAGCATGCCGAACGCCGGGGCGAAGCCCGCCATGACGCGAAACAGCTGGGCCTCGGCATGTTCCTTGGCTTTCAGCCGTGCGATACGCCATTGAAGAAGATCCAGAATATCTTGCTCGGGGACATTGTCGATAACCAGCTGTACGCCGCTGCGCAGGAAGGGGTTGGCGACCGCTTCCAGCCGTTGTTCAACTGCACGAATGTCTCCTTGCATCCACAGGCGCGAGATGTCGACCAACTCTTCGAGGTCTTTGTCGATATAGTGCTTTTCGTTGCGTACGATGGCCCGCAACAGACCAAAGACACGCACGACTTCCCGTAAGGGATAGGCGATGAAGGTGGCGGCGGCAGTGCCTACCAAGACGATGCCTAGCCCAGGAAGGTCAATGAAGAGAAACGGATCTTCAGTGGCGAAGAAAAGGACAATGGCCAGCAGGAGAATGCTGGCGACGACGCCGATCAGTGTGGATGGGTTCATGGGTTGAATTGTCGGCCATGTTGGCTTTCGGCAATCCAAAAAAATAGGGCGCCTAAGCGCCCCATTCTTTTATTCCGGAGGACCCGGCTTTTTTGCCGATCAAACCATCATACAAAGATCAGGCCATCGCCTTGATGGCAGCTGCCAGGCGGCTCTTGTGGCGAGCAGCCTTGTTCTTGTGAATGATGTTCTTGTCGGCAACGCTATCGATGACGCTGGAGGCTTTGCGGAAAACTTCGTTAGCAGCAGCCTGATCGCCGGCATCGATAGCCTGACGCACACGCTTGATGGAAGTGCGCATCATCGAGCGAAGGCTGGAGTTGTGTTTGTTGCGTGCAACCGACTGGCGGGCACGCTTACGGGCTTGGGCGGTATTGGCCATGTTGCGTATTCTTTCGTGTAAGTGGTCTAACTGGCAAAGACAGGCATTCTATATTATGCAGCCCGTCGTGTAAAGTCTGATGCTCGGAAACCGCACAACCATAGTGTACTGAAATAGGCAGCCACTACAGCGAACAACATGCCGGCGAGGTAAATGACCCGCATGCCCGGCGTGCTGCCCATGCTTATCCAATCGATATGACGGCCGGCAAATACCAGAATGGCGGCCAAAACCAATTGTGCCGGCATGGCGCGCAGCAGAAAACTCTGCCACCCACTGCCGGGTTGGTAAACACCACGGCTGCGCAAGGTCCAGGTTAGCAGGCCGGCATTCAATAATGCACCGATGCCGATGGATAATGCCAGCCCGGCATGAGCCAGCCAGGGGACAAACAACGCGTTCAGCAGCTGCGTGACAATCAGGCACAAGGCGGCAATTTTGACGGGTGTGCGGATATCCTGTCTTGCATAGAAGGCCGGCGCGAGAATTTTGATGGCAAGCAGCCCAATGAGGCCAATGGCATAAGCCATGACGGCCAAGCGGGTCTGAGCAACGTCATCTGCACCAAAGGCGCCGTAATTGAACAGGGTCGCAACCAGGGCGTCTGAACAGAGCGCCAGCCCCAGGGCAGCCGGCATGCCCAGCAAAAGTGTCAACCGCAGCCCCCAGTCCAGCAAGCGGTTGTAGGCCTGGGCGTCGTCTTGGGCATACGCTCGTGACAGGCTGGGCAAGAGCACGGTTCCCAGGGCGACGCCCAGCAGAGCCGTGGGGAATTCCATCAAACGGTCCGCAAAGGACAACCAGGTGACGCTGCCCGGCTGCAGCCAGGTGGCGATGTTGGTGTTGATGAGCAGCGAGACCTGGGCCACTGAAACGCCCAGGATGGCTGGCAGCATCTGCCTGAGCACGCGACGCACGATCGGATCGCGGCGGCTTTCCGAAAAACGGGTGGTGAGGCGGGGCAGCAGACCCATGCGGGCAAGGGCGGCCCATTGCATAACCAGCTGAAGTACTCCGCCGGCCATCACCCCCACCGCCAGAGCATAGATTGGAGTATCAAACCACGCCACCAGAAAGAGGCTGGCGGCAATCATGCTGATATTCAGCAATATGGGGGTGAAGGCGGGTATGGCGTAGCGGCTCCAGGTATTCAGCACGCCCGAAGCGAAGGCCACGAGAGACATGCAGATGATGTAAGGAAACATCATCCGTGTCATCCATACGGCGGCTTCGAATTCAGTTTGGCGCGAGGCCGCCCGAAGGCCACTGGCCATCAGGCTGACTACCCAGGGGGCAGCCAATATCCCGATCAAGGTGACGGCCATCACGGCCACCGTCAGTAGCAGTGCAACCCGATCTAGCAGGCGCCTGACTTCATCGTGGCCGGATTTGCTGCGCAGCTCTCCCAGAATGGGGACAAAAGCCTGTGAAAATGCGCCCTCAGCAAATAGACGGCGCAACAAGTTGGGTATGCGAAAGGCGACCCAGAAGGCATCGGTCAACGGACCGGCCCCAAAGGCGCGGGCGATTAGAACATCGCGAACCAGACCGGTAATGCGCGACAGCAGCGTGAAACTGCTGACCGTGGCCGCCGACCGCAACAAACCCATGGTCGAGCTTATTTCGGAGCCATGCGAATGGCGCCGTCCAGACGAATCGTTTCGCCGTTGAGCATTTCGTTGGTGACAATGCTGTGGACCAGCTTGGCGTAATCTTCCGGGGTCCCCAGGCGGGAAGGGAAGGGAATGCTTGCAGCCAAGGAGTCTTGAACTTCCTTGGGCATGCCGAACATCATCGGCGTGCCGAAGATGCCCGGCGCGATCGTGACACAACGAATACCCGTTTTGGCGAGGTCTCGCGCGATGGGAAGTGTCATGCCGACCACACCGCCTTTCGAGGCCGAGTAGGCGGCCTGACCGATCTGGCCATCATAGGCGGCCACCGAAGCGGTGTTGATCAGTACGCCGCGTTCCCCGGTTGGCTCCGGTTCGTTGTTGCTCATGGCGGCAGCGGCCAGGCGGATCATGTTGAATGTGCCAACCAGGTTGACGTTAATCACCTTCTGGAAAAGATCAAGGGCATGGGGCCCATTGCGACCCACGGTACGCGAGGCGGGCGCGATTCCGGCGCAGCTCACCAAACCGAACAGCGAGCCTTGGTTGACCGCTGCGTCGACGGCCGCCTGGCCGTCGGCTTCCTGCGTGACGTCGCAATGCACGAACACTTGACCGAGCTCCTGTGCAAGAGCTTTGCCGGCTTCATCCTGCACGTCGGCAATGACGACTTTGCCGCCGTTCTCGACCAACATTCGTACGGTACCGGCGCCCAGCCCGGAGGCCCCGCCGGTCACGATGAAAACCTTGTCCTTGATGTCCATCTTTTCCCTCTTGTAGTGACTGTTCTTATGTGTGGCTTACGCCTCAGCCGAAATGGCCTCGATGACGCTGTCGCGTATTTCATCGACCGAACCGAGTCCGGAAATACGGCGGTAAGCGGGTGCAGCCGGATCTCCGGACTCGGCCCATGATTCGTAGTAATCGACCAAGGGGCGGGTCTGTTCGCGGTAGACCGACAGGCGGTGCCTGACCGTTTCTTCCTTGTCATCGTCGCGTTGGACCAATGGTTCCCCAGTCACGTCGTCGGTGTCAGCCACTTTCGGGGGGTTGAACTTGGTGTGGTAGGAACGGCCGCTGCCCGGATGGACGCGTCGCCCGCTCATGCGCTCAATGATGTTTTCTTCAGGTACAACCAGTTCCACGACGTAATCCAGCTTGATGCCCGCTTCTTTCAGCGCATCAGCCTGCGGAATGGTGCGAGGGAAACCGTCAAAGAGATAGCCGTTCTCGCAGTCAGGTTCCTTGAGACGATCCTTCACCAAGCCGATGATGATGTCGTCGGACACCAGGCCGCCGCTGTCCATGATCTTCTTTGCCTCGATGCCGAGGGGGGTTTGAGCCTTGACGGCCGCGCGCAGCATATCGCCTGTGGAGATCTGGGGAATCCCAAATTTCTCGGTGATGAAGGCTGCCTGAGTTCCCTTGCCCGCACCGGGGGGGCCTAGCAGAATCAAGCGCATGTATTCCTCCTGGGTAAAAAGTGGTTCTGGATTATGCCGCAATGCAACAAATTATGCAGTAGTTGAGCGCAAGGACGGGGCAAACTTGGGGGTTATACCCTAGTCAAACAAACCTGCCGAACACGTTCGAGGTCTTCTGGAGTATCGACGCCGGGCTCGGGGTGCGTATCGGTGATATGCACGGCGATCGTATGGCCGTTTTCCAGCGCGCGCAATTGTTCGAGTGACTCCCAGCTTTCCAGCGGACCTTGAGGAAGCTTGCCGAATTGGCGCAGAAAGCCCGCACGGTAGGCGTAGAGCCCGATATGGTGCAGCGCGTTCAACCCCGGCGGAAGGATTTCAGGCCTTACCGCAAAGGCATCGCGCGCCCAGGGGATGGGTGCGCGCGAAAAATAAAGCGCGTGTTGACTTGCGTTGCAGACGACTTTGACTGCGTGAGGGTTGAACAGCGTGTCGACGTCCGTGATGCGGCTGGCGCAGGTGGCGATCGACGCAGCTTGTTCTCGCTGAAGAAGACGGGCGACGGCGTCGATAAGCTGAGGGTCGACCAGCGGTTCATCTCCCTGAACATTGACCACTACGGCTTGTTCGGGCAGGTCGAGTATTTCGACTACTTCGGCAAGACGGTCGGTGCCGCTGGGATGGTCCGGGCGTGTGAGAATGGCTTCAAAACCATGCTCCCGGCTCGCCGCCAGCACGCTGGGCGCGTCAGTGGCGATGATTACACGGCTTGCAGCTGATGCCCGCGCCCGCTCAGCCGTATGAACGATCATGGGTTTACCACAAATGTCCAACAGCGGTTTGTTGGGCAGGCGGGTAGATGCCAGCCGCGCGGGCACAACGGCGATGAAACTCATGGCCGGGCGTCAGGTTGGGAGGGCTCAGGGCCTACGTCGCCCGATGCAGGCGAATCGGAGGGGCTGCGTGAGGCGCTAGTTGTGGCGATCTCGCGGGCTTCGCCTTCGAGAAGAATGGGCACCCCATCACGGATGGGAAATGCCAGCCGATCTGGGCGGCAGATCAGCTCCTGACGTTGCCGGTCGTATCGAAGCGAACTTTTGCAGACCGGGCAGACGAGAATTTCTAGCAGACGGGATTCCATGAGCGGCCCTGGTAACGGGAATAAGTTCAAAAGTCCGAGTTTAGTGCTTCTGCGCGTGCAGAGGCGAGCTTGCGCTCAGAAATGGCGCTCAGCATGTCATCGGCGAGATCCAGCCAAGTCGAATCCGAAAACTGGGGGCCCGGATGCACGCAGTAGAGCCTCGCATCAGCGAGCTTGCGGCACTTCACCGCGTCCTTGGGCGTGATCAGTATGCATTCTGCTTTCATCTCCTGAAACGGGGAGGTGGCGTAGGCATGATGGTCGGGCAGCGCAAGGGTCTGCTGTAATGGCAAACCATATTGTTCCAACATGCCGAAGAAGCGTTCAGGCCGTCCAATGGCAGCAGCGGCAGCGCAGGGTGCCTGGGCGTGAGCGCTCAGCCAATGCTTCCAGCTCTGGCGCTCACCCGTGACAAGGTGCTCCACTTCGAGCGGCTGCATATTCATATTCACCACATGGGCCATGCCAGAAGGCACGCTGGGTGCAGTGTCGGTCGGAAGCAGATTGTTGATGATGAAATCCACGCTTTCAAGGCGCTGGGCAGGTTCCCGCAAGGGACCCGCCGGCAGAAGCTTGCCATTGCCTATACCGCGCATGTCCTGCACCACAATTTCAAGGTCGCGCCCCAATGCCAAATGCTGAAGGCCGTCGTCGCTGATGACGACATCTACCCCAGGGAACTGACGGCGCAGTCGCCGCAGGGCCGCTGGACGGTCGGGGTGGACGCAAATCGGTGCGCCGGTGGCAGCAGCAATCAGCGCGGGCTCATCGCCAAACAGGGCAGGGTCCAATTCACCTAGCCCGGTCCTCGGCTTGTCTCCTTGCCGGGAGCCATAGCCGCGGCTGATGATGCCAGGCGTCCAGCCCCGCTGCTGTAAAGCCTGGGTCAGAGCGATTACAACCGGCGTTTTGCCGGTTCCTCCAACATAAAGATTACCCACTACAACGACTGGCACGGTGTCATGGTGCACCCGGTCAGAGCGGCGTTCATAGTTGGCTCGGCGTGTCGACACGATGGCGCCGTACACGAGAGAAAGCGGCCACATCATGCGGCTGAACAGCCCATTCCTGCCCCATTCTCGGTGCAGGACGCTTTCCAGTCCGGCCTTCATTGGGCGGCCTGAGTGGAAAAATGAACGCGTTCCAGACCCGCCATGCGCGCGGCTTCCATGGCGCGTACCACCGCGGCATGCGGTGCTCGTGCATCGGCGTCAATAATGAGTATCCGCTCTTTCGATGCGCTGTCATCGACAGTCAGCGCCTGCAGGAGCGCCTCGCTGATATCCGTGGCA
>JAJUJD010000044.1 GCA_029267315.1 Alcaligenaceae bacterium | reverse complement strand
GCTGTTCATCAGGCGCCAGATACGTATCGGCGGTGCTTTGCCGCCGCATGCGCGTACCGCGGCTGGCGCTGACGGTTTCACGACGCAGCATGAGTGTACGTTCGCCCTTTAGCACGGCACGGCTGTCGTCGGTGAGCATCAGTGTTCCATGCCCTTCGAAATCCACCGTCACCAGGCCCTGTGCCAGCAACTGCCGCAACACACTGCGCCAGGCCTGATCGCTCAGATCAGCTCCCACGCCGAACACGCTGAGGGTGTCATGGCCGTTCTCCCGCACCCGCGGCGTCAGTCTGCCGCGCAGTATGTCAATGAGATGGCCTGCACCATAACGCTGGCCGCGTTCTCGCCATAAACGGAAGATCGCCGAGAGCAGCTTCTGAGCGGCAATCGTACCGTCCCAGGACTCGGGCGGTTCGAGGCAAGTATCGCAATTTCCGCAAGGTGAAATCTCTTGCCCGAAATAGGCCAGCAGCTGTTGCCGCCTACAGTCCACGGTTTCGCACAGCCCCAGCATCGCATCCAGCTGCCGACCGGAGCGACGCTTGAACTGATCGTCCCCCATGGATTCATCGATCATGCGGCGTTGTTGCACCACATCCTGCAGGCCGTAGGCCATCCATGCCGTAGCCGGCTCGCCATCCCGGCCCGCTCTTCCCGTTTCCTGGTAATAGCCTTCAACCGATTTTGGCAGGTCGATGTGGGCGACGAAGCGCACGTCCGGTTTGTTGACGCCCATGCCAAAGGCGATGGTGGCCGTCATGACCAAGCCTTCTTCGCGCAGGAAGCGGGCCTGATGTTCGGCTCGGCGGGCGGCATCCATGCCAGCGTGGTAGGGCAAGGCAGGGATGCCATTCTGCGAGAGGAAGGCGGCCATGTCCTCCACCCGTGATCTGGACAGGCAGTAAATAATGCCGCTGTCACCCATATGTTCCTCACGGATGAAATTCAGCAGTTGCCGTTTGACGTCGTTCTTTTCGACGATGCGATACAGAATGTTCGGCCGATCGAAGCTCGACACAAAATGGGCGGCATTTTCCAGAGAGAGCCGCCGGGCGATTTCCTCGCGGGTGGTCGCAGTCGCTGTCGCCGTCAATGCAATGCGGGGGACATCCGGCCAACGCTCGTGCAATGCGGAAAGACCAAGGTATTCCGGACGAAAATCATGCCCCCATTGAGAAACGCAGTGCGCCTCATCAATTGCGAACAGTGCGATGCGTGATCGGCCCAGCAGCTCGAGGCAGCGCTCCGTGAGCAGGCGTTCCGGTGCTACGTACAGCAGATCCAGCTCGCCATTCAGCATGCGGCGCTCGACGTCTCGGGCTTCGCGCCAGTCTTGCGAAGAATTCAGGTAAGCCGCACTCACGCCCAGCTCGGTCAAGGCATCCACCTGGTCCTGCATGAGCGCGATCAGCGGGGAGACAACGACGCCCGTGCCGGGCCGCAGCAAAGCGGGGATCTGGTAGCACAGCGACTTTCCCCCACCCGTAGGCATGAGGACCAAGGCATCATCGCCGGCCATCAAGGTGTCTATGATGGCCTGCTGTTCTGCTCGAAAGGATTCATAGCCGAAGACGCGCTGCAGGACTTCCAGAGGGGTGGACATGCGGGATCAATACAGGGGGAAGGAAAAGCGTAGCCCTATATCATAGTCGTCTGTGACGACTTCGCGCTCAGCATGGATGCCGACACGCATACGTGGGCTGTACCAGAATTGCTGCTGCAGGCCGAACCGGCGCTGTTGGAGACCGTCGCGATTGCGCACCGTCTCGAAGCTGCCGGACCATTCTCCCCACCGTCCAACATCCCATGACGCCGACCAGCGCTGCCTTGCACCAGCTGTCGGCGCAGCCCCGGCTGCGTGGCGCCGCACATCCATGAAGTCTTCCGTATGGCGCTCCCCCATCCAGCCCAGCGTCACGTCCTCCATAACGTCGACATCAGCCATGGCGCGATAGCGCCAGCCCTCCTGCTGCCCCCGGTTCGAGCGTGCCACAGAAGACCGCCAGCGCCCGAGCGCGCCGAAATCGTACTGGCTGGAGATGCCGGTCATGAAAAGGTCGGAAGCGACTTCAGTCCGCGCGGCAAAATTCAGGCGCTCGCTGTAGTCATAGCTCAACGACATGGCGCCTGCCGCCGGCCCGAACTGCAAATCGTTTGCCCCGGCCGCGGACAGATCCACTGCGCCCAGCGCAAACGAATATTTCCACTGTGAGTCATCGGCGTTACTGGCCAGAAAACTTTGGCTCAGACTGATGCCGCTCAGTTTCAGACTGTCTTCCCATTGAGTAGAAAGGAACTCGCTGTTTCCCAGGGAAATTTCCGTATTGCCATCCAGGCGCGTATTCCAACGCGCCGCGGCGGCATTCCATCCACCACCACTGGGCCGCGGTTGCCAGCGCGTCTCCGGAGTTTCGAAATGGGGTAGTTCAAACCCGCCAAGCAAGCCCGGTGAGTGCCGTGAGACAAGGCGCCGTCGCAGCCCGGTGTAGGTACGCAGCTGCATCCCGTCCTGCGGCCCCCAAAAATAGGAATAAGGAATATCGGGCTGAAAATCGGGTTCGCCCGCTCCGCCCTGAATAGGAGGTTCGTCCGCTTCCACGCCTGGCAGAGGTGGCAGTGGTCGTGCTGGAGAGGGGCTTGCGGAATCCACCGGGAAGGTCTGGGCCGCCCAGAGCCGCCCGATGCCGGTGGCTTCGGACGCACCGACCTGTGGATGCAGCGCCATCAATGGCAGTCCGAGCATCAAGCAATAGACAATTTCAATCCGTTTCCGGAACATGGCCCTAAAAATTCTCAAGAGTAAACTTGTCCTCCATGGAAAAACCGCACATCAAAGTTCTGGTCGTCGATGACGACCCTGCCCTGAGGCAGCTATTGGCCGACTATCTAAATCGCCACCAATACGACACTTTGCTGGCACCTGATGCCAGTGACCTGGACGCACGCATTCAGCGCTATGACCCTGACCTCATCGTGCTGGACCGCATGATGCCCAGCGGTGATGGAGCGGAAGCCTGCCGGCGTTTGCGTCAGCAAGGCGAGGACATTCCCATTATCCTCCTCACCGCCAAGGACGAAACAGTCGATCGCGTAATCGGTCTCGAAGCAGGAGCTGACGACTACCTTGGCAAACCTTTCGACCCGCGCGAGCTGCTGGCCCGAATCGAGGCCGTGCTGCGTCGCAAGAAAGGTGCCTCGGCCCTAACCAAGGACAAACCGGTTTCCTTCGGCCCCTTCGTCTTTGACCCCGTCACTCGCCAACTGCGCCGTGGAGAAGAAGTCATCAAGCTGACTGGCGGCGAGGTCAATCTGCTGGAAGCCCTGATCAGTAATCCCGGCAAACCGATGTCTCGGGAACGACTGCTTGCATTGGCGCGAGACGATGAGGAAGGTGAGCGTAACGACCGTGCTATAGATATCGCCGTACTCAGGCTGCGCCGCGCCCTGGAGGACGATCCCAAACAACCGCGCTGGATCCAGACAGTGTGGGGTGTGGGCTACAGGTTCTCGCCTTGAGAGAAAGGTCCATGCTTGCCTGGCGTTCCCTGCTGCCCCGCTCGCTAAGCACTCGCATGGTGCTGCTCACCTTGGGCACCATCGTTCTCGTGCAGGCCGCCACCTTCGCCACCGTCAGTTACTACCGCAAGCAATTCACTGACGATGTTTCCGTTGAGCTGACGGCCACAACCATCCGCACCCTGCGGGCGGCTCTGGCGGAAATTCCTGCGGAAGAGCGCGCGGACTTTGTCAGGAATGCCTCGCAGAACCAGTGGCGTCTGTGGTCGCGTTCACTGCCGGCAAATGCCAGTCTTGAACGGCGCGCCCGCCGCAACGAGGAACATCGCAAGCCCCCGCCTGACGATATTCGGCGTAGCCTGCGCAGCTTTGTCGAGGCGCTCAACACCCGCCTGGACGACGACACCCGCGTAGCGCTCTCGCGCGGGCCTGAACCCCGGCTCTACATTTCGCTGATCGAAGACCCGGATATTGACGAACAGCTTCGCTCGCGCGAATGGCTGGTCATACCTTTGGATCGCATCACGCGCCCAGTCGCCACCCCGATGATCGCGGTCTGGCTGGCCGGCATGATTTTACTGCTTCTACTGTCCGCCGCTTTTGCATGGCACATCACACGGCCGCTGACACGTCTGGCCAAGGCGGCTGACCAACTTGCGGCGGGCAAGCCCGAACGCGTGGAGCCTTCAGGCCCCTCCGAAACACGCAGCCTTGGCGAACGCTTCAACGCCATGCTGGACACTCTGAATGAATCCGCAGCTGTTCAACGTACGCTGCTGGCAGGCCTGCCACATGATCTGAAGGGTCCGCTGTCGCGCATGTGGCTGCGTATCGAAATGACGGATGACACTGCTTTGAAGGAAGGCATGCGCCAGGATGTGCAGGATATGCAGCGCATGATCGATCAGTTCATCAATTTTGTACGCGGTTCCGACCAAGGTTCCTACCATTATGTTGCCCTGCCCCTGCGGCCCTGGCTGGAAGAGCGGGTAGCCGCCTGGCAGCAGGCAGGCAGCGATGTGTGCCTGCTGAAAGCACCGGTTGAAGACGTGGTCTTACAGGCCGACGAACTGGCGCTGGGGCGACTGATCGATAACCTCATCACCAATGCTTTCAACCATGGCAAGCCGCCGGTGGAACTCTCACTGACGATAGAAGATAGCGAGGCCGTGATACGGGTCCGGGACCATGGTGCGGGCATTTCGGTAGAACGACGCAACGAAGCGCTGCGTCCGTTTTCACGCCTGGATGAAGCACGCACACGGACCGGCTCTGTGGGGCTTGGGCTGGCTCTGGCCGACATGATATGCCGTGCGCATGGAGGTTCCCTGAGCCTAGGAGAAGCCCAGGGTGGCGGTCTGGACGTGCGGATTGCGCTGCCGCTTCAGCGGCTGAATTCCGGTGGCTCTGGCGGCAACGACATGCCAAACATGCGCCAGTAAACCCGCGCATTGAAGACAAGGGCCACAGGTAGGGCCAGCACCACCAGCACCAACACCCGCTCCAGTGAATCCGTGGCTGCCGCCGCGTCCCACAGCGTGAGTTCGTCCAGCACCAGGTAGGGGAAAAAGCTGTAGGCCAGCCCGGCGAAGGTCATGATGAACACGAGCAGCGTCAGCACGAATGGCAACGCCGTATTACGCAGGCTGGTGTTGATCATGCGTTGCAGGCACATTTCTATGAAAACAAAGGCCAGCAGCATGAAACACCATAGGCTGATGACAGCCACGCGGCCGCCATTGCTGCTCCATTTCAGGAAGATTCCAGGGTTGCCTAGCGCGAGCACGACCGATACACCTACGGCGCCTGCGGCTGCCCACCTCACGCATCGACGCCCCCAGAAAATGGCACGGGCGCGCAATTCACCCCCTTGGCGCATAATCAGCCACGACGCTCCCAGCAGGCTGTAGGCCGCTACAGCACAGCCCGCCGTAAACAATGAGAACCCAATTTGAACGGTTTCGTTCTGAGAAAGCATGGCAAGCTGGGCGAGCAGTAGACCATGAGAGAAGGCAGTCAGCAGCGCCCCCCCACCGAACACCAACGCCCAAAACCCATGAAGCTCCCGAGGCGCGCGCAAGCGCAATTCGTAACCGACCGACCGCAGGCAGGTGCCCACCGCCAGCAGTGTGATGGGCAGATACAACTGAGCCATGACTCGGCTCCATGCCAGCGGGAAGGCCGCCATGAACAGGCCCAGCCCGATGAACAGCCAGAACTCATTGGCGTCCCGCCAAGGGCTGAGCAGGGCCAACATGCGTGGTTTCAAGTGTGCCGGTGCAAAGGTGCTGAGGCACCCCACCCCAATGTCGAAACCATCCAGCACTGTGCCAGCGAGCACCACCAAATACAGCAAAGCCATGAAACTGAGCGGCAGCCAGAACTCGGGCGCTTCCGGCGGCATACCAAGCGCCATCGCGAGCGTATCTATCATGTATCGCCTCTCATGCGCGCCCGCGGTGTCGCGCCACTGGCACTACCCCATAGCGCATGTTGTGCCAGAGCAACTGCAGGAAGCCAACCATGCAAAGGGCGTACACCAACAACAGGGCAACCCCTCCAGCCAGTAGCACGGCCACGGACGTGTTGGTCAGCACTTCGTTGAGTGTGACAGTCCCGGCCACGGCATAGGGGAAAGCCCCGAGATAAATATGCGCGAAACCGGTGAACGCGACGAGCCAGCCTCCGAAAGCCGCCGCCACCAGGGCCTTGTGCATGCAGCGCGACAAGGCGCTGGCATCACCGCCGACCTTGCTTAACCTCCACCAGGCGCAAGATGCCAGGGCAAGCATCAGAACCGTGCCCAGCATGGCAACCCGTAGCGACCAGAATGTAGCTTCACGCGGCGGTGACATACCGGAGAATTGGTCAAGCCCGCGGTATACCCCACGAGCGTCGGATGCCAGAAAGCTGCCACCGCCCCCTTCCCAGCGCCAGGCCCAGCGTTCGCCCTGCCCCTGCAAAGCAGGGACCGACAGAACAGTGAGACTCGGCTGGGGGCCGGATTCCCAATACCCCAACGCCGCAGCAGCCCTTGCCGGCTCATGCACTGCCAATGCCCGTGCGGCCAATAAGGCGAACACACAAAGCGCGAGCAGCGAAAGCACCGATTTGCGCACTGCAAAGGCAAACACGCCTTTTTCAGCGTCTCCGAGAGCCCGCCACAAGCCCTGCAGAGCCGACACACCCAGCATGAACAAGCCGGCGGTGGCCAGGGAAGTCAACAGCAGTAAGCCGAAATACCAGGGAAACGAAGGGTTCAGGAAAACCTGCGCCCAGTCGGTGACGATGTACTGGCCGTTGGAAAAATAGGCGCCGGCCGGTGTACGCATCCAGGAGAACATCATGACTGGCCAGGCGGCAGAGCTAGTCACGCCCAGAGCCACTGCGACGACGACGGCGGCGTGTGTGCGCTCTTTCATGTGCCGTTGCCCGAACAACATGAGCCCGACGAAGCAGGACTTGAATACGAACACGGAAAGAACGGCACCTGCCAGGAAAGGACCCGCCACATTGCCCATGCGTTCCATCAACAGTGGCCAGAGACTGCCGAACTGAATCATCACCGGTACGGCCGCCGCAAAGGCGACAATGAAGGCCAGGGCAAAGACCCTTACCCAGAATCGATAAGCTTGCCGCCAGCGTTCCGACCCTTCCAGGGACCGCAGCCGAAACACGACCAGCGCCCAGGCCAGCCCAATCTCCAGAAGGAGAAAGAGCAGCATGAATGACAGGCTCAAGAAAAACTGAGTCTGAGAGATCCAGAGCGCCAAGTGGGTCATAATGGCCGCCAGTGTAAAGCGACAAGCCACATTTAGGCCATGCTTCCGGGCAAAGCTTGACGAACGTGGCAAAATGCTTACTTTCGCATTCCCCTCATCTTTAAAGTATCGGCGTCTTCCTGTATGACTTCTGTACCCAGTCCGGGCGTGGTTTCCAATTTTCTGCGCACAATTATTGAAAAAGATCTGGCTGAAGGCCGCCATGCGCACAAACTCTGGGCGGGCCGCCCGGGGCCCGCGTCCGTACAGCGGCAGGGCAAGCCTGACCTTGCCCGGATACGCACGCGCTTTCCGCCGGAACCCAACGGCTATCTGCACATCGGCCATGCTAAGAGCATTTGTCTGAATTTCGGGCTCGCCCAGGACTACCAGGGCGCCTGCCACCTGCGGTTTGATGACACCAATCCTGAAAAGGAAGAGCAGGAATACGTGGACGCCATCATCGAGATGGTGAAATGGCTGGGCTTTGACTGGCACTTCGGCGAAGAGGAGAACCTCTATTTCGCCAGTGACTATTTCGGCTACATGTATGAGTTTGCCGAAGCATTGATCCGCGCAGGCCACGCCTATGTCGATGAACAGACTCCCGAGGAGATCCGCGCCACCCGCGGCACCCTCACCGAGCCTGGAACCGACTCCCCGTGGCGCAACCGTCCGGCAGAAGAGTCGTTGACATTGCTGCGCGAGATGCGTGACGGCAAGCATCCGGACGGCAGCCTCTGCCTGCGCGCACGCATCGACATGGCGTCGCCCAACATGAATTTGCGCGACCCGGTGCTATACCGCATTCGCCATGCGACCCACCATCGCACCGGCGACAAATGGTGCATCTACCCCATGTATTCGTGGGCCCATCCCGTTGAGGACGCCCTCGAAGGCATCACGCATAGCATCTGCACGCTCGAGTTCGAAGATCAGCGCCCCTTCTACAACTGGATTCTGGAACGGCTGGCTGAGCTCGACATGCTCGCGCAACCGCTCCCGCAGCAATACGAATTCGCCCGGCTCAATCTGAGCTACGTAGTGACGAGCAAGCGCAAGCTGTTGCAGCTCGTGCGCGACGGCCACGTGAACGGCTGGGACGACCCGCGCCTGCCCACGCTGGCCGGCCTGCGACGCCGCGGCTACACACCGAGTTCGATTCGTCTTTTCTGTGAGCGTTTGGGCGTGACCAAGGCGGACTCGCGCATCGACTACAGTGTGCTGGAACAGGCGCTGCGCGACGATCTCGACCCTGTCGCACCGCGCGCGGTGGCCGTGCTCGACCCCATCAAGCTCGTCATCACCAACTACCCCGAAGGCCAGAGCGAACCCTGCGAAGCGCCCGCCAATCCACACGACCCCGAAGCGGGTGTCCGCCGCTTCACTTTCGGACGCGAGCTCTGGATTGAGCGTGACGACTTCCGTGAGGAAGCTCCCAAGAAGTATTTCCGCCTCTTCCCGGGCAACAAGGTGCGCCTGAAGTACGGCTATATTGTGGAATGCACGGGCTTCGTCAAAAACGAAGCCGGCGAAGTTGTGGAAGTGCATGCAGAGTATCTGCCCGATACCAAGAGCGGCACACCCGGCGCCGATTCGGTCAAGGTCAAGGGCAACATCACCTGGGTCAATGCTGCTGAAGCGGTCAAGGCGGAAATCCGTCTTTACGACCGTCTCTTCCTCGATGCGCACCCGGATGCCGGCGACAAGGACTTCATTGCCGCACTGAATCCGGATTCCTGCAAAGTGGTCGAGGGGTGGCTGGAACCTGGCACTCGCGCTGAACCCGGCGCAACCTGGCAGTTCGAACGATTGGGCTACTTCACCGCTGATCGCGAAGAATCCACCGTCGAACGCCCAGTGATCAACCGCTGCACCACGCTCAAGGACTCATGGGGCAAAGTAAAGTGAGCAATCCCGCACCTTCCCGCAAAACGGCCCAGGCACTCGATTTCAAGAGTGCCACCTTGTATGCCATCCGTGTCGTGCTGCACGAAGCCGACACCGGCAAGCTTCTTGACGCCTTGGCCCAGCGCATGAAGGATGCGGGGGCTTTCTTCGAAAACGAACCCGTGGTTGTGGACGCAAGCCGCCTCGAGGATGTCATAGACTGGTCTTCGCTGGTCAAGGCCCTGCGTGACCACAGCCTGCACCCTGTCGGCGTGGTGGCGGAAGGCGCGCAGCTCGAGGCCGCTGGCGCAGCCGGCCTGCCTGCCGTTGAACTGGGCGGCGCCCCCGTGCGCCCCCCGGCATCAGCCACGCCAGAAACGGAAGTGCCTGCCGCCGCCGTCATACCCGAAAAACCGGCTGACGCGGCACCTGGCGGAAACGCCTCCACGCAAGCATCGCAGCCGTCCCCTACCGATACCTCCGGCGTGCAGCGGGAAGCCTCCAGCGTCCCCGTCGCACCCACCCCCGCTCCGGCAGCCATGGTCATCAACCGGCCCTTGCGCTCCGGTCAGCGTGTCTATGCACGCAATACTGATCTGATCGTCGTGGGCGTGGTCAGCCGGGGAGCCGAGGTCATTGCGGACGGCAACATACATGTGTACGGTCCACTGCGTGGCAAGGCGATGGCCGGTGCGCGCGGTGACGCCTCAGCCCGCATCTTCACCACCCAGCTCGATCCGGAATTAGTAGCGATTGCGGGCGTGTACCGGGTGATCGAAACCGGCCTGGAAGATGGGCTGCAGAACAAAGCGGCTATCGTCCGTTTAGAAGGCGAAAGCTTGCAAATTGAAGCATTGGGCAACTGACGGCGGGCACTCTTCAGAGAATCGCTGTTTTTTGCTTTACGATTACGTGAATTTACCGAACTAGAGGAACTCAATCGTCATGGCGCGAATCGTTGTGGTGACATCCGGCAAGGGCGGCGTTGGCAAAACGACCACCAGTGCTAGCTTCTCTGCAGGCCTTGCAATGAAAGGCCATAAAACCGTGGTCATTGACTTCGACGTAGGCCTGCGCAACCTCGACCTGATCATGGGTTGCGAGCGCCGGGTCGTCTACGACTTTGTGAACGTCATTCAGGGCGAAGCCTCTTTGAACCAGGCACTGATACGCGACAAGCAGCTGGAAAATCTTTTCATCCTGCCTGCCTCACAGACTCGCGACAAAGATGCGCTGACCAAGGAAGGCGTCGAGAAGGTCCTGAACGACCTCGCCGACATGGGCTTTGAATATATCGTCTGCGATTCGCCCGCCGGCATTGAAACAGGCGCCCTCATGGCCTCCTATTTCGCCGACGATGCCCTCGTGGTGACCAACCCAGAAGTCTCCTCCGTACGCGATTCGGATCGTATCCTCGGCATTTTGTCCGCCAAGTCTCGCCGCGCCGAGAAAGGCGAAGAGCCAATCAAGGAATATCTGCTGTTGACGCGCTATAGCCCCAAGCGGGTGGCCGATGGCGAAATGCTGTCGCTCAAGGATATTGAAGACATCCTGCGCATCAAGCTGATCGGCGTCATTCCCGAATCCGAATCCGTGCTGCAGGCCTCCAATCAAGGCGTGCCGGTCATCCACCTGCGCGACACCGATGTGTCGACTGCCTACATGGACGTCATCGCCCGCTACTTGGGAGAAGAGCGCCCGCTGCGGTTTACAGAATATGAAAAACCCGGACTTTTCAAGCGACTGTTCGGGGGGAAATAAGCCATGTCCTTTCTTTCATTCCTGCTCGGCCAGAAGAAAACTTCGGCAAGCGTGGCGAAAGATCGCCTCCAGCTCATTCTGATTAACGAACGGCGCACGGGCGTCACCCCCGACTACCTGCCGCGCCTGCAGAAAGAGCTGGTAGAGGTGATTTCCCGTTACGTGAAAATCAACCCGGATGACATTAAAGTCAATCTTGACCGCCAGGACTCTCTCGAAGTACTGGAGGTGAAGATCGAGATGCCCCAACCGGAAGGGACTCCAGAGGCGAAGTGATGTGCTTCCCGTTTGCCTGCCCCGGTTGCATAGGGGTGGGTGATGCGGGTCTACAAGCGGTCGAAAATCGAACCCATGCGCGGTGCGAATAGACGCTCGTAAGTCTTGAGCAGATGCGTGTCGGTCATGCCTGCCACGTAATCGCAGATTGCACGGTCGCCGACCTCTGCTGTTTCATAGTTTTTTCGCTGCTCCGCCGGCAGCAGGCGCAAGGGGTCTGACTGAAAGGCCTCGAATACGGATATGACCATGCCCTGGCCCTTGAACTCCAGTTGCTGCACGGTGGCGCTCCGTATTACCTCCTCCATGACAAAATCCTTCAGCGCTTTCAGAAAGCTACTGGCAAGATCCTCCAGGCCAACCCTATAGCGTAGCAACGGCGCTTCGAAGTCGTGTGTGTCCTCAAAACGTGTCGCCGTCAAAAAGTGGTGGACTAAACGGCTGATATAACGTTTGCGGTCTTTTCCGTCTCCGAATAACGCCTGCACCATGGCCTCGTAGCGGTCGTTCGTTTCACCGGGGTACTTCAACTTCATTGCCGCGATGAAAGATTCCGCATGCTGAGGCGTGACCTTCTCTCGAAAGCGCCTCTCGTTCACCAAGTTCAAGGCAATGGCATCTTCGAGATCGTGTACGCCATAGGCGATATCGTCCGCCACGTCCATGATGCTGCAGTCGAGCGATTTGTGCAGCGTGCGGCCATGACGTCCCGGGCGGGCCTGCCAGGCGACGAAGGCAGCTCGGTCGGTATTAGTCAGGGGCGCGAGCACCCAGTCAACGACGTCCTGCTCGGTGTCCAGAAAGCATTTGGGAGGCGCAGACCGCCGCGTATCCAGCGCTGCAAGCCTGATATAGCCGTCTCGCATGGCAGGAGTCAGCTCGGGGTTATATAGCGTCGAATAAGACGCCGGATACTTAAGTACGCCGAGCAAGGTGCGGCGAGTGAGATTAGCGCCATCGGCGCGCGAGAAGCTCTCCAGCCGGGTCAGCAGCCGCAGAGTCTGACCATTCCCTTCGAAGCCGCCCTGTTCGCGCATGCAGTAATTCAGTGCCACCTCACCACCGTGCCCAAAAGGGGGATGCCCCAGGTCATGCGAGCAGGCAATGGCCTGAATAAGACTGCGTTCTGGCAGCGCCTGGGCGGCCGGGTGATCCGGCTCATTCCGCAACAGGACACCCACCGCGCCTGCCGCAATCTGTGCCACCTCCAGGGAATGAGTCAACCGCGTGCGGTAGAAGTCGCTGTCGCCCAAGTTAAGGATTTGAGTCTTGCCCTGCAGACGGCGGAAGGAGGCGGAGTGAATTACCCTTCCGTAGTCGATATCACCTGCTTCCCGTGCGTCTTCCTGAAGTGGCCGCCAGCCGTCGCGGCGTGCCAGCCAGTCTTCGTTCTGCATGCTTGCTCTCCGCCTCTTGAAACCCTATATGCGGCCCGTTGTCACGAATCGCATTCGAGCCTGCATGATAATTCATGCAATCGGCTGTGACAGCGCTGTGAGACTCATGCGCGTCGACGAAAAAAACCGGCTCACAAAGAGCCGGCAGGAAGTTTATGGCCAGGGTGGTGAACCGCTGTGGCAACTTACCACCCTCGACCACGGGCCAGGCAGCCAATGCCACTCATCGGCTTAGCGCTTGCCGACCTGGTCGCCGATGATTCCGCCGATGGCCGCGCCGCCCACAGTGCCCAGAACGCCACCGCCTGTAATGGCCGCACCGGCCACTCCGCCGATGCCGGCGCCGGTGACCGTGGCCTTCTGGCGCTTGCTCATGCCGTCCCAGCTTGAACATCCTGCCAGTGCGATCGCCAGCACTGCTGCACCACCCAAACGAACCATATTCCGAACTTTCATTCTTACAACTCCGATGTAACAAAAACGTCGGCGCCAACCATAACCCACGCGCGCAGTAGGCGGGTTTCAGAACGGCTTCCAGCCGTTAGCATTCGAAACAGATGTATCATGGAATATGCATGCCGCCATCTCGGCGGCCTTCGTAATCGATACGCCGGCCAGCATATGAGTGATACGCCTGCCGTCGTTTGATACGACCGTATCAGTGTGTTGGCCCTAGCTAACCGGCACTCAGCTGGCGGCCTTTACCAGCGCAAGGACTTCGCGGAATGCCGGATGATTGGCAGACCCCAGCCACTCGAACATGGCCATTTCACTGCTGAGGATGTTGCCACCACCGGCCAACCAGCGCTGCAAGGCAGCGGCGCGATCACTTTCCCGCCGCGACCCGACACAATCGGCCACCAGCCAGGGGTTGAGGCCCGAATGAACCAGGCCCAGCGCGCTTTGCAGCACACAAACATGCGCTTCCGTGCCCACCACCAGCACATTGTGGCGTCCGACCGGCAGGCGGCGGATGGTGTCCGGTTCACGGGTAGCATCGAAATGCACTTTATGAAGAACGTCGTCTACCAACGAAGCAATCCGCTCGTCCGTAGCACCAATTTTGTCCGCACAATGCTCTGTGGCCACCACGGGGATACCGAGGTGGCGCGCCGCCATCAGCAGCCTTTCCACTCGCCCGACCAGGGCGTCGCTGCCCTCAATGGCGGGCAGCAGACCGGTCTGCATGTCGACCAGCAGCACCATGGAATCGTGACAGGCGAGTATGCGTGGCTTGCTCATGGCGGCTCCTTCCGGGAAGGTTTTACTTCAAGGGCTTGTAGCGCAGGCGACGGGGCTTGGCCGCCTCTTCACCCAGGCGCTGACGCTTGTCGGCTTCGTATTCCTGATAGTTGCCTTCGAAGAACACCACCTGCGAATCCCCTTCGAATGCCAGAATGTGCGTGGCAATGCGGTCCAAAAACCAACGGTCGTGGCTGATGACCAGCACGGTGCCGGCGAATTCCAGGAGTGCGTCTTCCAGCGCGCGCAGGGTTTCAACGTCCAGATCGTTGGAAGGTTCGTCCAGCAGCAGCACATTGCCACCCTTGATCAGTGTGCTGGCCAGGTGCAGGCGACCACGTTCACCCCCGGACAGCTGACCGACTCGCTTGTTCTGATCGGAACCACGGAAGTTGAAGCGGCCCAGATAGGCGCGCGACGCCATTTCAAAACGCCCCACGTTGATGATGTCGGAGCCATTGGACACCGCCTCGAAGACTGTTTTGTCGTCTGGCAAGGCCTCGCGTGATTGGTCGACATAAGCCAGTTGCACGGTCTGACCGATCTTCACTTCTCCGCTATCCGGCTTTTCCTGCCCGGCGATCATACGGAACAGTGTGGACTTACCGGCACCGTTGGGGCCGATAATGCCGACGATGGCCCCCGCCGGCACACGGAAGCTGAGATCGTCGATCAGCAGGCGGTCGCCAAAGGCCTTGCTTACTTTGTTGAACTCAATAACTTCATTCCCCAGACGTTCAGCCACCGGGATGAAGATTTCCTGCGTTTCGTTGCGCTTCTGATACTCATGGGAAGCCAGTTCTTCAAAGCGTGCCATGCGGGCTTTGGCCTTGGCCTGTCGACCCTTGGGGTTCTGGCGCACCCATTCCAGCTCTTTCTTAATGGTGCGCTGGCGAGCGGATTCAGCTGCTTCTTCCTGGCGCAGACGGTCTTCTTTCTGCTCCAGCCACGAAGTGTAATTTCCTTTCCAGGGGATGCCATGACCGCGATCCAGTTCGAGAATCCATTCGCAGGCGTTGTCCAAGAAGTAGCGGTCGTGGGTGACGGCAACCACCGTACCGGGGAAGCGCTCCAGGAATTGCTCCAGCCATTCAACGCTCTCAGCGTCCAGGTGGTTGGTGGGCTCGTCCAGCAACAGCATGTCTGGCTTGGAAAGCAGGAGACGACACAAGGCGACCCGGCGCTTTTCACCGCCTGACAGATTCCCGACCCTGGCGTCCCAAGACGGCAGGCGCAGGGCATCGGCGGCAATTTCCATCTGGTGCTCGATGTCATCTGCGCCGCTGGTCGCGGCTGCGGCAATGACGGCCTCTAGTTCGGCCTGTTCGCTGGCGAGGGCGTCGAAGTCAGCATCCGGCTCGGCGTAGGCGGCGTACACTTCATCGAGTCGCTTGCGTGCCTGAAAGACCTCACCCAGCCCCTCTTCGACAGCCTGGCGCACCGTGTGTTCCGGATCTAGAACCGGTTCCTGAGGCAGGTAACCGATCTTGATGCCGGGCATGGGAATCGCTTCCCCTTCGATCTCGGTGTCCACTCCTGCCATGATGCGCAAGAGGGTCGATTTGCCGGCGCCATTCAGGCCCAGCACACCGATCTTCGCACCGGGGAAGAAAGAAAGGGAAATGTCGCGCAGGATCTGCCGCTTGGGCGGCACGATCTTGCCCACGCGATTCATAGAGAATACGTATTGAGCCATATGCAGGTAAAAGGAATTGGGACCAATATCCAATTGTAGGCTGCGGCGGCAAATAAAGCGCGCGGCATCCATTCAGGCCCGCCTGGCTGCCGGGCGGCACTAAAATGCAGTCTTGAATGAAGAACCGGAGCCAGCCATGACATCTTCCGAACCTCTCCTGGTATTCACCCAGGAAGAAATTGCCCTGATCGGCCACACTGCCGATGCCCTGAGTGCCTATATGGGCAAGCCGGTGATCGCTGAAATCATGGATGCCGAGGACACCGGTGCCGAATGGGTGGCATTCGGGGTACCGCTGGGTATTGAAGATGAAATCGACGAAGATTCCATGGTCATCATCCAGCTGGGTGGGCCAGGTGCACGTTGTGCCGGCAACCGCGGTGGCCTGGACGACGACGAGACCTACAGCTGCGAATGCCTGTGGATCATTCAATTGTCCGACGATGATTTCGGGCGATATGTGAAGGTGGACCCGCTCACCCAGGAATACGTTCCGAGCAACAACTTGGCCGAGCTACTACCTTTCGATGTCAATGACGAAGCGGTAGCGGCCGCCGCAGATGCAGCTGATGCAGAGCCTGAAGAATTCGATGCTGAAGCGGATATTGAAGAATCCCGGCGTATGGACAAACTGCTGGATCAACTGCACCCGCCCTCCAGGCGTCTGCACTAAGGTCGATTTACCAGGGATGAGTGCTACATGCGCACGCGGTCGCGCATGTACAAGAGCGCGCCGACTGGCCACATTGCATAGACCAGCAGGCGCGGAGCCGTGCCCCGCAAACTGCGCCCGCGCGGTTGGGGAAGGCTGGCGGCCCGAAGATGGAGATAAAACCGGGTATACCGGGCGGCGGCCATCAGAAAGGCGCGCGGTTGGTAGCGGAACCATGGCAGACACTCAACCACGGTATCCTGAGCCAGCAGCCACAGGCCCAACGCATGTTGCTGGCCTTCCCTCTGGCGGGACAGGGAATCCGCACTGTCGTAGTAGACGCGGAATACTTGGTTCACGAAACGAGTCATATAGCCCGCCCGCGCGATGGCGCGCCATACCAGGCTTTCCGGCACAAAACCGGCAATCTCTTCCGGGAAGGGAAATTCAAGCAGCACATCGCGGCGCATACAGCCAAATTTCTCGCCGCCAACGCTGTACTTGAACGTCATGTCCAAGGCGGTGGCATCCACTACATCGTGGGGGTAGCGGTCTCCGACGATGCTGCCGTCAGGCCGGGCACAGAGCCCGGTGATCGCTACGTAACGATGCCGCTCAGCCTCCGGAATGCCATACCAGGCAGACATCATTGAAGCCAAGGCATCTTTATCCAGGCTGTCATCGCTGTCCAAGGCAACGACGAGTTCGCCCTCCGCCTTGCGCACCCCGCGGTTGAAGGCCGTCTTCTTGTGCTGGTTCTTCTGCCATACGTAATGTATGGGGAAGCGTGCCTCACGCTGCCATTCCAGCACCTTTGCCCGCGTGCAGTCAGTGGAGCCGTCATCAACTATCACCCATTCGAAATCCTGCCATGTCTGATTGCATAGCGATGCATACACCCGGCCCAGCGTGTGGGCCCGGTTGAATGTCGGCGTGACGACGGTGAACAATGGGCGGTGTGCGTTCATGAAATAAGGTGTCGAACCTAAGACGTACGCCGAAATCATAGGGCAAAAAAAAACCGCAGACTTGAATCTGCGGTTTTCCTTGCCTTAATTACAATTGGCGACAGCGCGCCGTTGTAAAAAGGTCAGGCGCGCTTCACCTTTTCGAGCATCTTGAAAACGCCCTTGGGGGAACTGACGAACAGGCGCTTGAAGGCCTTGCCCAGACAACGGCGCTCCAGGGTGTTGCGACGGGTACGCTTGATTTCTGCCATGAGGATCTCCGCTAAGAATCTTTTTGCCACAGATGCCTCCCCGCGAAAATCGCGGCTCTGGCATGAATACGGGCGTGCTGTGAATCCGGTATTCTAACCTGAAACCGCTACTTGCCACAAAACGGCTTGTCAAGGCTCGGTAGCGCCGCAGCAGCCCGGAACGCTTTATCATTTCTCCATGAGCTCTCATATCCGCATCTTTGGCGCCCGCCAGAACAATCTCAAGAATCTTGATGTCTCTTTCGACACCGGCACCTTCACCGTGATCACCGGTGTGTCGGGCTCGGGAAAAAGTTCTCTGGCCTTTGACACCCTGTACGCAGAAGGCCAGCGCCGCTATGTGGAGACTTTCTCGCCTTATGCCCGGCAGTTTCTCGACCGCATGGACAAGCCGCAGGTGGACCGCATCGAGGGCATTTTGCCGGCCATTGCCATTGACCAAGTCAACCCCGTGCGCAATTCGCGCAGCACCGTGGGGACGATGACCGAGCTGAACGATCACCTCAAGCTGCTGTATTCACGCTTGGGTCGGCTCCATTGCCGCTGCTGCGCCCGGCCGGTACAGCGCGATGAACCGGAATCCATCGCCCAGCAGCTGGCTATTCGCACTCAAGAGCTGTCCGACCCACGCCTGGTCATCACCTTTCCCATCACCGTGCCCGCAAACTTCACGGAAGACGAAGTGCGCGGCTTTCTCGACCAACAGGGCTACACCCGTGTCCACCGCGAGGAGACCCGTGACCGGCCGGTGGAGGTGCCGGCACAGGGCCGTACTAGCCGCGCGAAGAATGAAGCGCCACAAAGCCAACGTGTGCTGCACGTCATCCAGGATCGTTTTCGCTACGGCAGTGCTGAATTGTCACGGGTCATGGAGGCCCTGGACGCCGCTCTCAAACAGGGCGACGGCCACATCACCATTCATGCACTGAACGACGAAGGGGGCGATGCCGCCGTCTGGCGTTTCAGCACCCGCTTGCACTGTGCCCAATGCGACATCGAATACAGCACTCCGCTACCCAGCACCTTTTCCTTCAACTCCCCTCTCGGAGCATGTGAACAGTGCCGCGGCTTTGGGCGGGTCATGGGCATTGACTACGACCTGGTCATCCCGGATGAGCGCAAGTCTTTGCGAGAAGGCTGCGTCCGCCCCTGGCAAACACCCAGCTATAAAGAGTGTCAGGATGACATGGAGCGCTACGCGCCCCGTGCCGGTGTGCGCCTGGATACTCCGTGGAAGGATCTTGACGAACACGAACGGCAATGGGTCTTGCAAGGTGACCCGCATTGGCGGGGCGGCAATGCGGCCTGGAAGACGCAGTGGTATGGCGTGCAGCGTTTCTTTGATTGGCTGGAATCTCGCAGCTACAAGATGCATGTGCGGGTGCTGCTTTCCAAGTACCGAAGCTATACGCCCTGCCCGGCCTGCGGCGGCTCGCGCCTGAAACCCGATGCCACCTTGTGGCGTCTGGGAGACCATCTCTTGCCTGAAGTGGAAGGGGGACGCCCACGCTTCCGGCCAGTGCACGCGCAATGGACCGAAGAAACGTTGCAAGCGCTGCCCGGCCTGGGGATTCACGACCTTATGAGGTTGCCCATAGACCGGGTGCGCGCGTTCTTTCAGCAGCTGAGCTTCGGCAGCCGCATGGATGCTGCGTTGGATCTGCTGCTGGCGGAAGTGCGCGCCCGGCTGCAGTTTCTCTGCGATGTCGGGCTGGGCTATCTGTCGCTCGACCGCCAGAGTCGCACGCTGTCGGGCGGCGAGGTGCAACGCATCAATCTTACGACTGCTCTGGGCACCTCGTTGGTAAACACGCTGTTCGTGCTGGATGAACCATCCATAGGCCTGCACCCCCGCGATATGCACCGCATAGTGGAAGTGATGCACCGGCTGCGCGACAACGGCAACACGCTGGTGGTGGTCGAACACGACCCCCAGGTTATGGTGGCCGCCGACCGCATCATCGACATGGGGCCCGGGCCCGGCGAACGGGGCGGACAGATCGTCTTTGACGGCG
>JAJUJD010000207.1 GCA_029267315.1 Alcaligenaceae bacterium | reverse complement strand
TTTGCTGCTCGATTTCCAGGTGGCCGCCCATGTCCTGCATGACATTGAAAGCGATGGATAGCCCGAGCCCGAGCCCTTTGCCCGGGTCCTTGGTGGTGACGAAGGGATCGGTCAGTTCCTGGCCACTCAGACCTCCCAGGCCCACGCCATTGTCTCGAATGCACACGATCACAGTGTCTCCTCCTGAGATTTCGATGCACAGCTCTCCAGGAACCGCCGGGTTTTCACGGGCAGCAATGGCATCCAGTGCATTGGCCAGAATGTTCAGAAACACTTGCTCCAGCAGGATCTCATCGCCCGCTACGTGTACCTCGTTCGAATTGGGGCGCCTGACCGACACACCTTCGTTCACGAAGCGATGCTCCAGCAGCTCTAGCGCCGCCTCCAGGGGCTCGTTCAGATTCACGCAGCTATTGCGGTGAGCAGAGCGACGGGCAATGCGACGCAAATGACTTATTGTGCGGTTGATGCGCTCCAGCAAGGCCTCGATGCGCTCCACTGACGGCCGCACTTCCGGATAGGCGGCCGACAGGTTATGGAGCCTGTGGCTGATGGCAGCCAAGGGCTGGTTGATTTCATGGCTGATGGCGGCCGACATCTGCCCCAGGGCAGCCATTTTTCCCGCCTGGACGAGATCCCGCTGCGTGCGTTCCAATCTTTCCATAGCCAGCTGTCGTTCCCGCACCGAATTGCGGAAAACGTCCACCGCAAGGGCCATGTCGGCAATTTCATCACCGTTTCGGGGACGGTGTGCGTCGTTGAGTGGCTCAGCCCTTACGGGGGGAGAGAGGTCACCGCGAGCGATGCGTCGCAGGTCGCCTGAAAGGGCTTCAACTCGCACGAGTATGCGTCGATGTACAAACAACGCCAAGATGGCAGCTGTAGCTAGCGCACCCAATAGGGTTACCAGGCCCAGCCATAAGGAGCCCTGCCGGATGGCGGACGCCGCGGCATCTGCACTGCTTTGCGCCCCAATACGCTCCGCACGTCCCAATTCCGTCAAGGCCGCCTGCATGCTTGCCAGACCCGACTGGGCTGCGTGCAGTTGCTCCACCGCAGCGCGGTGCAGGGCCAATCTCTGTGCTTGCTGAGTAAAGACATTTTCTTCATCTGAGGCCAGCGCCTTGAGCCGATCGAGTGCATCGACAAGCAGGCTCACATCAGTTCGGACAGGCAAGTTGAGCTGCGCCAATGCAAGGTTGTCCAACGTGTCGCGACCGAGGCCACGAGTCTGTTCGAGCACATCCAGCGTGTTGGCGGACCGGGCCTGTAACAGCAGAGCGGTCAGGGTGGAGGCCTCGGCACCTATGCGCTGTATGCGGTCGCGCAACAGCCAGTCCTGCGACAGCGATTGCTCCGCAACAGCGCGGTCAGTAGGGTCGGTGCCACTGACTAAGGTCGCAAGCTGGGTATCCATATTGAAGGAAAGGTCGCTCAGAATTCCATGCACTTGATCCTGCACATCCGTATGGATCCAGCGCAGTTCTATGTTCATGCGAGCTTCGGAGTCGGCATGGCGGGAGAGGTCAGCGCTGATTTGGCCGAAGTTGAGGAGTGCCTCGCGCAGTTGCCGCTCGGCCGACTCGATGGCCTTGCGTGTGGCTGCTCGGTCGGGCGCCATTTGCAGAACAGGGGAGAGCAGTACTGCTTCCACGCCAACCGATGCCTGATCGATCGCCCGTTTCATGGATATCACCGGCGTGACCGGTTCCGCCACCAGCTGCATGGCCAGGGCAGCCAGCTGGCCGGTTGCTTCGGCCAATTCGCCTGCCAGCGCTACGGCCGGGATGCGGTCACGTGCCAGCGAGCGGAAATCGCGCTCCGCACGAAGCATCACTGCCATCCCCACCGCCAGGACGGCCGTGGCAATGAGTGTCACCACAACCAGGGCAGCTACTAACCTGCCACGTATGCTGGTGGGCCAGCGCATCACGGTCGCTCCAGTCTGCGAATCAGGGCCTCAGCGTCTCGAAGAATGGCGTGTGAGCGTTCCGACCATTCCAGCAGCGTCTCACGGTCCTTGAGAGCATTGCGCGCCTGATGCTCGGTCAGCGGCATCCAGGTGAGCAGCCTGTGAATGGGCCTGGTGTCCGCCGGAGAAGCGTTTTGCAGCGCGCGATACCGCCGCCATAGTTCCCGACGCAGTAGCAGGTCGCGCGCGACGAATGCCTCGAAGATCTGATTGACTTCCCAGTAGCGGCGCGCCGCCAATTTTGGATCGTAGCGGGACCAGCTGAAATTCAAAGCCGCCCGTACCTCGGGATGCAGAGATTCTTTCAACTCAGCGCGCACACCGGGGTGAACTGGTATGCGCCGGATGTCGGAGCGCAACAGAATACGCTGGCCCTCTTCGGATAAAAGAAACGCGACGAAGGCTTTGGCGATCTCTCGCTGAGCGCCCCCTTGAAGCGCGGCGATGCGCGCCGGAACCATGATGACTGGCCTTCCATAGCGAAACACCAGGCCATTTCGGCTGCGCGTCAGTGCCAGGAAATCAATGCTCAAGCCGACCTTGAAATCTCCTTTTTCCACACCTTCAAGTACGCCGAAGCTACGAGCAGAAATGGTGTTGAGTTGCCCAGCCAGCTCCAGTACCCACGCCCATCCAGCCTGCCAACCGCGATCCTGCAATATGGTTTCAAGCAGCGAATGCATCGTTCCGGAGCGCAGGGGGTGAGACATGGCAATGCCCTGCGCAAACTCCGGGTGCAGGAGGTCATTCCAGTCCTGGGGAACGGGAAACTCGCCTTCTGCTGTCCGGGATGCCTTCCAAGTCCAGCCCACGGCGGACCATGCAAAATCTGCGTAAGGACCATAACCGAGGTCAACAACGCGACCTGCATGCTCCAGCACAACGAAAGCTTCCGGTGCGGACGCCCAAAAGAGGTCGAACTGCCTGTCGTTACCGGCCAGCATTTCGTCCAGCGCCGCGTGCGTATTCTTGTTGAGCACCCGCACTTTGACGTCAGGATGATGAACCTGAAACGCTTCTACCACGGGAGCCACGACGTCTTCTTGGTATGACGTGATGATGCGCAGTTCGTGCGCGGACAAAAGTGGGGCGAACAGAAGCAGCAGCCCTGCCAATGGCAGCAGCAAAAAAATGATGGCCCGGCGCCCGGCAATGCTGTAGTAGGTTGAAAGCCGCATTGTTTTCTCCGCCCGGCAGCACGGGTAGAACTGCTCAGGCTTCATACAGTCGGCCAATCACACCGGCCCTGATCAAGCACCGGTTTTTACCACATACTTAGTAGCGCTTATGGAGCCACCAAAGCAGCAGGGCAAGAGCGAGCCCTGCAATCACGAAAATAAGAGGGGCGTATGTCTGTGACATGATGTGACAATCATGCACCAAGTATGCGCTGGGAGCAAGCTGTCAAGCAGAAAATACCCCCGGGCGCATAAGAGGGAGTGACATAGCCCTACTGTGTCAGTTTCGTGACCAAAGAACCTCGAATCTCGTTGCTTCAAGTGCTTACGCGATATGTCCGAGGGTTATCCCTAGGGTTATGCACACAGAACGTGGATAACTTTTGGGGAAAGTCCGGCTCGGAAGTGGCTGGTGTAAGCCCCTGCTCCGTAAAGCGGGCGCTTCAGTCAGCGCGGTCACGCAGCTCCGACACATTGCTCTTTGAAGCGCAGTGCGCGCAGCAGAACATGCGGCCGTTCTTTTCCAGGCCATGACCAATGATTGGAACTGAACAGTGTTCGCAACGAGGGGCCACCTTGTTGATAGCGCACTCAAAGCTGTCGAAAGTGTGGGTTTTGCCCGATATCGTGACTTGGAAGGCCTTGTCATAGTCATTCCCGCAGGCGTCGCAGCGCGGCATCGCGTTCTCCTGAAGTGGTTCAGGTGCACGGCGCGAACTTTGCAGATACGTTCGGCGCCGTGCACGGGGACATCTAAGCAGCAAGCACTATTCCCCCTCTACCGTGCGCGGGGTAATCTTTAAGCCCGTCACTTGTCGGGAATGTCACGCCACCTTGAAACCTGAGACCTGCGGTACAACCGCACGACGCCGCTTAGAAGCGGTACTGCAGCCCGGCGACGAATAAGTTGAATTTCTGACGCCCCATGTCCACTCGCCAATCATTGGTTGGCAAATGAAGGCCGGGGTAATCGGTCGCACCAAAGGTATATCGAGTCGAGTTAATGCTTAGATAGCGGTATTCCGTGAAGATGTGCACCCGCTTGCTCATCTGCATCTTGAAACCTGCCCGCAGCTGCATGGTAAACGCGGTGTCGGAAGCATCGGGGCCGCTGTTGAAATGATTGATACCCGGCTCCATGGGGTTGTATGAGTCAGATCCTTTGATTGAGAGCCGGGCTACACCGGCGCCGACGCCCACATAAGGCAAGAACCGCCGGGAATAAGGAGTTTCAAAGGTGAAGACGGCGTTGGCTAGCAGCAGACCGGCTGTTGTCGGAACCGTGACGTATTGCGTACCTAAAGCTTGTGGCCTGACAGGCATGACGCCTGTGGGCGAATGCTTCCCGATATATATCCCTTCGACCTCCAGCGCAGGGCGAACCACCCAGTTGCTTGCGAAAGCCTTCGAATCCCATTCATATCCCAGTTGCAGGCCGCCAAGTCCGACGCGCGTACTGCTTTCCGTCGAGCCTTTCGCATGGATGGGGAGGGAGATT
>JAJUJD010000134.1 GCA_029267315.1 Alcaligenaceae bacterium | reverse complement strand
TCTCGCCATGGCCCTGGGCGCCCTGGCATTCGCAGGCAGCGTTTATGCCGATACCATCAAAATTGGCATTCCCCAGCCCATGACAGGTCCCGCCACACAATACGGTGACCAGATCCAGGCCGGCGCCCTGACCGCCATCGAGGCCTTCAATGCCGCCGGCGGCATCAACGGCAAAAAGCTCGAACCGCTGCTGATTGACGATGGCTGCGAACCGAAACAGGCCGTTCCGGCAGCCAACCGTGTCGTGAATTCCGGCGCGAAGTTCGCCGTTGCACATGCCTGCTCGGGCACCACGGTACCAGCGGTGAACGTGTACGAAAACGAAGGAATCGTGGCGATCACGCCGGGAGCCACTTCGCCCCTGGTCACCGATACCATCAAGCCGCATTTCTTCTTCCGCACGATTGGTCGGGATGACCAGCAGGGTCCTTTTGCGGCCGACTATATTGCCAAGGAACTCAAACCCAAGAACGTCGCCATCCTGCACGACAAGCAAACCTATGGCAGCGGCTTGGCCGGCCAGGTACGTGATGCCTTGGCAAAACACAATGTCGAAGTCGCCATGTACGAAGGGATCAACGTTGGCGACAGCGATTACTCGGCTGTGATCACGAAGCTGAAATCGCTCGACCCCGGCCTGATCTACTTCGGCGGTTATCACGCCGAACTGGGTCTCTTGCTGCGCCAGGCGCGTGAACAAGGCTTGAAGACGCAGTTCATGGGCCCCGAGGGCGTTGCCAATGCTGATCTGGTCGCCATTGCTGGTCCTGCTTCAGAAGGGCTGTTGGTCACGCTTCCGGCCGACTTCACCAAGCTCGAAGGCAACGAGAAAATTCTCGAACACTTCAAGACTTACAAGCGCAGCCCTGACGGCGCTTTCGCCATGCCCGCCTATGCTGCCGTGCAGATTCTGGTGGAAAGTATCAAGGCCGTGGGCGAAGACCCTGCCAAGGTCGCTGATCACATGCACAAAGCCAGTTTCAATACCGCCATTGGCAAGGTGGAGTACGACGAAAAGGGCGATCTGAAGGAATTCGAGTTTGCCGTTTATAAGGTCGACGATAAGGGCAACATCGTCCAACTGGAGAAGTAAACTTGCAATGCTTGGGGGTGTCCTGCTTATTCCGGGGCACTCCCGGTGCTCCAGTCGCTAGGCGGCTGGGGCCTTTCTTTTTCCTGGCCAGTCTTACCTCGGCGGGTCAGCGTCGCGGAATCTTGTTTTATGTCCGAACTCATACCCCAACTATTGCAGCAGCTCTTTAACGGGCTGTCGCTCGGCGCCATTTATGCGCTGATTGCCATTGGCTACACAATGGTCTATGGCATCATCGGGATGATCAACTTCGCTCATGGCGAAATTTACATGATTGGCGCTTATGTCGGGCTGGTCACGCTCTCTGCCATAGGTGTGGGTAGCGGCCTGCCAATCGCCTTGATCATTCTTCTCATGCTGGTCGTGGCCGTACTGGTCACAGCAGTCTATGGCTTTGCCGTAGAAAAAGTCGCTTACGCACCTCTGCGCGGTGGGCCCCGCCTTGTCCCCCTCATTTCCGCCATCGGCATGTCCATTTTCCTGCAGAACTGGGTGGCGATCGGTCAGGGAGCACGCGACCAAGCCGTTCCGGCGCTTGTAACGGGGGCCGCGCAACTCGATATCGGCGGCTATGTCATCACCGCCCCGTATTCCCGCATCATGATCATTCTCGTCACAGTTGTTCTGATGATCATGCTCCATCTGTATATCAAGCATTCGCGCCTTGGCCGCGCTTCCCGTGCCTGCTCGCAAGACCTGCGCATGGCCAATCTGCTGGGCATCGATACCAACAAGATCATCTCCTTCACCTTCGTGACCGGCGCCATGCTGGCCGCTGTTGGTGGTGTGCTGATCGCTCTGGCTATCGGCAAACTGAATCCTTTCATCGGCTTTCTGGCAGGCATTAAGGCGTTCACCGCCGCCGTGCTGGGCGGCATTGGAAGTATTCCGGGCGCCATGCTCGGTGGCGTATTGCTGGGCCTGGCCGAAACATTCGCCGCCGCGTACATCTCTTCTCAATACAAGGATATCGTCGCGTTCAGTCTGTTGGTGCTGATCCTGCTGTTCCGGCCTACAGGGCTGCTTGGTAAACCGGAAGTGGAAAAAGTGTAATGGCGAGTCATATCAAGAATGCATTTATTGCGGCCATCATGGCCGGGGTGATCATTGCCCCGGTTTATGGCCTGCAAATCGTGCGCAGCGGCATGCAGACGCACATCGAACCTCAATGGAATCTCGTGCTCTTTGGCATGGCCATCGTGTTCGTATTCCAGGCCTTCATACGGCCGGTATTTGCCAAGGCGCTCGGAGCTCGCGCGGGCAAGATCCGTATGCCGGTACTCAATGACACGGCACGCCGAGCGTCAATCACCTTGCTCATCGCTGTGGCCCTGATCTGGCCATTTTTCACTGGGCGCGCCGAGGTGGACATTGCCACCCTGGTTCTTATCTACGTAATGCTCGGGCTTGGCCTGAATATCGTCGTTGGTTTCGCGGGCCTACTGGACCTCGGTTTCGTCGGGTTCTATGCTGTCGGCGCCTACACTTATGCCTTGCTGTATCACTGGGCCGGGTGGGGTTTCTGGGAAGCGCTGCCCATGGCGGGCGTCATGGCCGGTTTGTTCGGCTATTTGCTGGGTTTCCCGGTCTTGCGGCTACGCGGTGACTACCTGGCGATCGTCACGCTGGGGTTTGGGGAAATCATCCGCCTACTGCTGATCAACCTGTACGAATTCACCGGTGGCCCCGATGGCATTTCGGGGATTCCAAAACCCACTGTATTCGGCATGCCAATGGTGCGGCGTGCGCCGGAAGGCCAGACCACTTTCCACGATTTCATGGGCTGGCAGTTCGACAACATGGACGTGATCATCTATCTGTACCTAATGGCCCTTGCGTTGGCGCTGATCACTCTGTTCGTATCCAACCGGGTGATTCGCATGCCAGTGGGTCGCGCGTGGGAGGCCTTGCGAGAAGATGAAATTGCCTGCCGTTCGCTGGGTTTGAACCCGACCAACATCAAGCTTTCCGCTTTCACCATGGGCGCGACGTTCGCCGGCTTTGGGGGCGCTTTTTTCGCTGCGCGTCAAGGCTTGGTCAACCCGGAATCATTTACCTTCCTGGAGTCTGCGCTGATTCTTGCCATCGTGGTGCTGGGCGGTATGGGGTCGCAAGTGGGCGTCATTCTGGCGGCCATCATCTTGACGGTGCTTCCGGAAGTGGCGCGTGAGTTCGCTGAGTACCGGATGATGATTTTCGGTTTGGTAATGGTATTGATGATGATGTGGCGTCCCCAAGGCCTCTTGCCCATGACGCGTCCGCACGTGGAGTTGAAGAAATGAGCAAGACCCTGCTGCAGGTATCAGAGTTAAGCATGCGGTTCGGGGGGTTGCTCGCGGTAGATGGCGTGGCTTTCGACGTCAGAGCCGACGAAGTGTTCGCCATCATTGGCCCCAATGGGGCCGGCAAGACCACCGTATTCAATTGCGTAGGCGGCTTTTACAAGCCGACGAGCGGCGTCATTGTCATGGATGGCAAGCCTATTCACGGCATGCCCAGCCATAAAGTGGCGCGGGAAGGCCTGGTGCGCACATTCCAGAACGTACGTCTGTTCAAGAACTTGACTGTGCTGGAAAACCTGTTGGTTGCGCAGCATCAGCACATCAATACGAATCTTTTTTCCGGTTTGTTCAAGACGCCGTCTTACAGGCATTCAGAAGACCAAGCGCTGGAGAATGCAGCGAAGTGGCTGGACTTCATGGGCATTAAGGAATATGCCAACCGCGAAGCGGGCAATCTGGCCTATGGCCACCAACGCCGCCTGGAGATTGCACGTTGCATGATTACCCAGCCGCGCCTGCTCATGCTGGACGAACCGGCTGCCGGCCTCAACCCTCAGGAAAAACGCGACCTGCAGCAGCTCATAGACCAGTTGCGCCGGGAATTTGGTGTGGCCGTGTTGCTCATTGAGCATGACATGAGCCTGGTTATGGGTGTGTCCGACCGTATCATGGTTATGGAACATGGCAAGCCCATCGCCACCGGCGTTCCAGAAGAGGTCCGAACGGACCCGCGCGTCATCAAGGCATATCTGGGGGAAGAGTAGTGCTGAAGCTGCAAAACATCAACACGTTCTACGGGGCCATCCAGGCGTTGAATGACGTTTCGGTAGAGGTCAACAAAGGGGAGATCGTCACCCTGATCGGGGCCAACGGGGCAGGGAAGACGACTCTGCTCATGACGGTTTGCGGTTCGCCGCGCGCTCGCAGCGGCTCTGTCATCTTCGAGGGTGAAGACATCACCCAGGAACCTACTCATCTCATCATGCAGCGCGGCATCGCAATTTCTCCGGAAGGCCGGCGCGTGTTTCCCGATCTGACCGTGACGGAAAATCTGCAGATGGGCGGATTCTTCCTGAACAAGAGTGATATTGAGGAAGGCCTGGAACGGGTTTATGAGCTCTTCCCACGTCTGCGGGAACGCGCCGCTCAACGGGCCGGGACAATGTCAGGCGGTGAGCAGCAAATGCTTGCGATTGGCCGGGCGCTCATGACGCGACCAACCCTGTTGCTGCTGGATGAGCCCACACTGGGGCTCGCGCCACTGATCATCGCGCAGATCTTTGAAATCATTCAGACCATTCGCGAGCAGGGGGTTACCGTCTTCCTGGTGGAACAGAATGCCCACAAGGCGCTGCAGGTGGCAGACCGGGGATATGTGTTGGAGACTGGCAAAGTGGTACTGGCTGACACTGGCCCGAACCTGCTTTCCAACGACGAAGTCCGTAAGGCTTATCTGGGCGCCTAGCTCCAGTAAAAAAAGGCCCCGGAGGTGCAGTTCATTCAGCGCACCCCGGGGCTTTTCCGTTCACAGACGAGAAGCCTGACTATTCCAAGCCCTGAGCCTTCAATGCGGCCTGGACGCCAGCATCGGCGTTCATGTGCTCGAAGAACGCGTGCAGGTTGCGAAGGCCGGACAGATCCAACTTCACTGCATGCGCCCATCGCGTCACCGTGTACAGGTAGGGGTCGACCACCGAGCGGGAACCGGTTACCCACTCTTTGCCTTCCAGCTGCTTGTCGATGATGGCAAAGAGCTGCGCAGCTTTGGCCTTGCCGCCAGCGGCAAGCTGTTCCTGACAAGAGGTATCGCTGACAAAAGACGCTTTGCCGAATACGACGCCAAACGTCTTGTGGAGATCAGCGTTTACAAACCCCAGCCAACGGCGCGTTTCTGCACGCGCTTCGATGGTGTCGGGCAATAGCTTGGTTTCGGGGTGCTTTTCCGCCAGATATTCCAGAATGGCGGCACTCTGTGTAAGCACCAGATCGCCATCGGTCAGAACGGGTACTGAACCAACGGGATTCAAAGCGAGGAACTCCGGCTGCTTGAGCTTCTCGCGCGCGACGGCTTCGATTTCGTATGGCTGGCCGATCCATTCCAACACGATATGGGTAGCCAGAGGGCAAGCGCCCGGCATGTAGTACAGCTTCATTCTCATGCTCCAGTATTGACGTTGATATCCAGCTCACTGCCCGGCGGTATGCGCCGCCTTCAGGTGCTGACTAAGAAAGGCTTCCATGCGTTCGTAGAATTCGAATTTGTTCTCGTCGTTGTGGAAACCATGGCCTTCATTTTCCTTGACCATATATTCGACTTCGACGCCTCGTGAACGCAGGGCGGCCACCATTTGGTCGCTTTCGTCTTTGTTGACGCGCGGGTCATTCGCACCTTGTGCAATGAAAAGCGGCGTACGGATGCGCTCGGCGTTCAGGGCAGGTGAGGTTGCAACCAGACGCTCGTGGTCTTGTTCAGGATGCCCGACCATGGTGTACATTTTTTCGAGCAGGGGCTTCCAATAAGGTGGGATTGTGTTCATGAAAGTCAAGAGATTCGAGACGCCCACGAAGTCAACCGCGGCGGCATAGAGCTCAGGAGTTCGCACTATGCCCGCGAGCGTGGCATAACCACCATAGCTGCCACCGTAGATAGCGATGCGGTCACGGTCTGCGATGCCCTGGTCTACCAGCCAATGCACGCCATCAGTAATGTCATCCTGCATGGCGAGCCCCCATTGGCCGAAGCTGGCTTCCCAAAATTGGCGCCCATAACCCGTAGAACCGCGAAAATTCATTTGCAGAACACAATAGCCTCGGTTCGCCAGGAACTGGGCTTCGGGGTTGAAGCCCCAGCTGTCGCGCGCCCATGGCCCGCCGTGAGGGTTGATCACACAAGGCAGGTTTTTCGCCTCGCGCCCCTTGGGTAGAGTCAGATAGCCGTGGATGACCAGACCGTCTCTTGCCGTGTATTGAATAGGCCGCACTTCAGCCATATCTTCTTCGGGAAGGGCCGGGTTGATATCCGCGAGCTTGTTCAGTTCGCCCGACTCGTCATCGTAGATATATCGCGCGCCGGGAGTGCGATCGTTATAGGCAGCCACAATGTACTTGCGTTCATCGCGCGTGCTGCTTTGGAGTGCGATTTCATAGCCTGGTAAAGCGTCAGATACACGCAGGTGTCGCTCTGCGGCCTGCTGGTCAAAGAAGTGATATTTGACCCGATCAGTCTGGTAGATTGCCGCAGTCAACACATGGCGCAGCTTGGAATAGCCCACCCCGTCCAGGTCGACACCGTCGGCTTGGTAGACCAGTTGTTCCTCATCCGGCGACTGCGGGTCAATGATGACCAGAGCCAAGCAGTCACGGCCACGGTTGCTCAACGCATAGAGGCGCCGGTTATCAAAGGTGAACAGTTCCGGGCTGACGGTACTGCGGAAATCCGTCGTGATGAGCGGGCGGAACTCTTCGTCTTCCGAATCGCGATACAACAGGGTGGTCATCAGGCCATCGCTCGCTGTTGCCGCCCGCAGGCAACCGTGATGATCAGTGTGCCAGGCAATGATGTTTCCAGGGTTCTCCGCGATCAGGGTTTCATCACCCGTTTGTACGTTCACGCGATACACATCGAACGACTGCGGGTCGCGGTGATTGTGTGCAACCAGGATGTGGTCCGGGTCGTCGTAGAGATCATCTGCGATACCCGCACGTGTATCGGGGTATGGGGTGAGGTCGGTCACCGACTCATCGTTAACGTGGACCGCCACCACATGAAAATTCTCATCACCTTCGAAATCCTTGGCATAAAGCAGGGTTTCGGAACCTTTCCAGAAATATTCGGCGATGTCTCTGTCGGTTTCGCGGGTGAGGCAGCGGGCTTCGCCTACCGGTTTACTGCCGGCTAACTCCTGCACGAAGATGTTCATGCGTGCGGGCCCGCCGTCAAACGACACCGGCTCCATGAAGGACAACCAGCGCCCGTCGTCGGAAAGCCTGAAAAAACCTCGGGCGGGGTTGCGGAAGAAGTCTTTCAATGGGTAGAGCGGAGGCGGGCTGTCATGGGTCATCAGCAGATATTCCGTAGGCGGAGGTTGGGCAGGCAGCCTTGCTGCGGGCGGCCCCTGAAACCCATTACTATATCGGATTGACAACAGCGCCACAGCTGGTTTGTCTAAACCGACGCGCTGGCTAACAAACGACAATAAAGAGGAAGACATGGCTCCTTCGTCATCGCCCCTGAAAGTAGTCTTTCTGGATCGCGACACCATTTCACCTGAGACAGTTCTCAGACCGCTTTCTTTTCCCCACACGCTCCAGACTTACCCGCGAACCAAGCCCCAGGAAGTTGAGGCGCGTATTGCAGACGCGGACATCGTTATTGTCAACAAGGTGCGGCTGGGCAAACAGGAAATTGCTGCAGCACCGCGGCTGCGCATGATTGCGCTGGCCGCCACTGGAAGCGACAACATCGACCTGGCCGCCTGCCAGGAGCGGGGCATTGTGGTCTCGAACATTCGTGGCTATGCCCGGACCACAGTGCCGGAACACGTCTTCGCCCTTATTTTTGCGCTGCGTCGCAGCATCGTTGCCTATCATCAGTCCGTCAAGGACGGCCGCTGGCAGGAGGCGGCACAGTTCTGCTATTTCGATTATCCGATACGTGATCTGGCAGGTTCCACGTTGGGCGTGATTGGCGCCGGCTCCCTTGGGCAAGCAGTGGGACAGATCGGGCGTGCCCTTGGGATGCGTGTGCTGTATGCCGCCCACAAGGGGCGCCATGACATGGGCGCGCTTTACACCCCGTTCGAGACAGTTCTCGCGGAAAGTGACATCCT
>JAJUJD010000137.1 GCA_029267315.1 Alcaligenaceae bacterium | reverse complement strand
GGCCCACGGGCAGGCGAGAGATACATACAGATGGTAGCGGCCGGCTTCTGCCTTGAAGCCGTCAGTTCCACTTGGCCCGGCCGTTCCATCGCGCGTGATCCAGTTGCGAAACTCAGTTTCACTTCGTACGAACTTGCCGCCCGTGCTCTTGGTGTCATACCACTGGTCATGCCACTTGCCGTCGATCAATAAACCCATATTCCGTCCTCATGTTCTGATTCTGACGCTTTCAATTTTTTCGCCTGACGACCGCCTCTATTGATGCAAGCAGTTCTCGCGCATCTACCGGTTTGGCGATGTGTATTTGGAAGCCGGCAAGCAGGGCACGCAAGCGGCTGCGTTGTTCACCATAACCGGAAAGCGCGATGGCAGGCATTTGCTGGCCCACGCGTTTGCCTTGTCTGACCTCCATGCGCCGGATTTCTTCGATGACCTGGTAGCCGTCAGGATCCCCCAAGCCCAGGTCACACACCAGCACATCGGGCCATTCATCGGGCTGCGCGCGCAGTGCGTCCAGCAAGGCGGCCCCCGTGGCGTAGCGACTCACTTCAGCCCCTTGATCTTCGAGCACTTCTCCCACGAGTTGACGGGCTTCCTCGCGATCGTCCGCCACGGCGATCCGCAGGCCGTCGAGCCGAACCGTCGTTGGGTCCGTGACAGTTTTCGCGGGCACGTCGGCAGGGGCCACCGCCCGAACCGGAAGGTGAACAACATAGCTGATGGCCGGGCCATCGTCCAAGTGTTCGACGGTGAATCGGCCACCCATCCGTTCCATAAGAGCGCCAATTTTCAACGGGTCGATCACCTTGGCGGGCTCGCGCTCGTCATCGCCTTCGCCTTCGCCGTCGGCATGGTCATACTGCTGCCGCCCATCGGTAATTCTGACACCCGCCAGGTCGCCCTCCAGCTCCAGGCGCAGCTCAAGACGTCCCGCGGAAGGTGTGAGCTGCAGGGCATTCCGGCTCAGGTCGATGAGAACGTGCTGCAACATGCTGGGGTCGCCGGTAACTCGAACTGGCCCCTCATCCAGCGCGGTATAAAAAGTGATGTGCCGGAGCGACGCTTCTGAGCGCAGGGCGTCGATTACACCTCCCAGCATTGCGACCAAATTAATGGGTTGGAAGCGCAGCTGCCGTTCCATTTCCTCCAGCTCACGCTCTTCGCGCTGCAGTTTCCACATCTGCGCATAGCGACCGGCCTGACGCAGAAGCTCCTGGTGAGTGCCCCGCTCGATGATGCGTCCGTGTTCCATCACGATGATTTGATCTGCATCGACGACGGTAGACAGTCTGTGCGCAATGATCACCGTGCTGCGGCCCTTGGCAAGACGGTCCAGTTCTTCCTGGATGGCTCGTTCTGTTTGACTATCCAGCGCAGAGGTTGCCTCGTCAAAGATCAGTAGCGGCGGATTCTTAAGAATCGCCCGGGCAATCGATATGCGCTGCCGTTCCCCGCCAGACAGCTTCACGCCGCGTTCTCCGACCATGGTTTCGTACTGTGCCGGCAGACTCTCAATCAGTTCGTGGATGCGGGCGGCTTTGGCAGCCTCGATCACCTCGGCAGGAGACGCGCCGGGGCGACCATACGCAATGTTGTAGCCAATGGTGTTGTTGAACAACATTGAATCTTGTGGGACCACACCAATGGCCCGCCGAATGCTCTCATGGTTGACTGTGCGGATATCCTGGCCGTCTATGAGTATCCGACCACTATCCGCGTCATACATACGTAACAGTAGCCGGGCGATGGTCGACTTTCCGGAGCCGCTGCTTCCAACAACCGCTACTGTTGCCTTGGGGGGCACATCGAAACTGACCCCGCGAAGAATCTGGCGGCCCGGTTCATAAGAGAATTCAACGCTTTCAAAGGTAATGGCACCTTGGTGTATGTGTATGGGCGGAAGGTCGGCCGCCCCCTGATTTTCGGGAGTCAGGCGCAGGAGCTCGGCCATGCGCTCCGCATTGATCAAGGCTTCTCGTGCCTGGCGGAACATGAGTCCCAGTGAATTGAGTGGAAGGCAGATCTGGATGATGTAGGCGTTCACCAGTATGAGGTCTCCCACCGCCATATGTCCCTGCACCACTTCCTGGCCGGCGAGCAGCATGACGGCTGCAACACCCATGGCGATCACGCCACTCTGCCCGACGTGCAGAGTCGACAATGCTTTCTGGTTCTCGATGCCCACGTCGATCCAGCGGGAGAACATGCCGCCCAACCGTGCAGACTCCGCCGCTTCCGCTGCATGCAGCTTGACCGCTGTATGGTTCATGAGACTGTCGACAAGGTAACCATTGGCTGCCGAGTCCAGATCATTCAACTGCCGCTGGTAAAAAACGCGCTTCTCCGTATAGATGACGGTGAAAAGTCCGTAAACAAAAAAAGTGATGAAGACGATTCCGGCGAACCCCAGGTGGTAGGCCGACATCAGAATGACCACCACTGAAATGATTTCGATGAGGGTAGGCAAGACTGTAAAGAGGGCCGTACCCAGCAGAAAGCCGATGCCCGCCGTGCCCCGTTGTACATCCCGGGAAAACACGCCGGTCTGCCGTCCACCCAGGTGCTTGACACCCAGGCTGTGCAGATGTGAAAACATCCTTACCGTGAACTCAGCCACGGCAGTCTGAGTGACCCGCGCAAACACAATGTCGCGCAGCTCGGTAAACACCCCTGAGAAAAAGCGCAGCAGCGCATAGGCCAGCAGCAGGAATACTGGCAACACCAGTACCTCATTGCCAGCCTCCAGCGTATCTACAATGCGCTTCAGAGCGACTGGAACCAGGACAGCGAACAGCTTTGCAGTTACCAGTAAAACGAGCGCAACGGCCACCCGGCGGCGAAAGCGCCAGAGAACCTCGCCCACGCGTCTGAACAATTCACGGCGGGCGTAGACGGAGAGCGGGACATCGCGGTCTGCAGTCTCTTTATCGGAGCCTGAAGGCGTCTTGCGACCCGTCGGATTCGGTGCCATGGCCGTTCGCGGCAAGGGACATGCCCGCAGTGTACGGCGCGGACTGTGGGGCAAAGCCCCGGCACTTTGCGCAATCCGTCTGAATAAAGCCCTGGCAGAATGCGCAAGACACGAAAAGAGGAATTCAAATGAGAGTACTGCTTCGCGCAACCCTTCTTGCTGCGGCTATCGCACTGCTCATAACTGCGGCCTTTGAGCCGCGATCGCTGGATGAACAGCTGGTGCATCTTCAAGTGGAGCAGGAGGTGCCTGAGTATGCGGACGAACTGACAGCCGAATCGCCTGAGCTCCAAGCACTTTTCCTGGTCTATTCCGATGATCCAATACTCGTGTCAAAGGCCTGGGTGGCGTTCCTGCGTTATCCGCAGTTGGCGCGGACCGTTTTGCTCTCGTTTGGTGATAGCTCCATATTTCAGGATGTATTACGCCGCTACGGGGAAGATATTCTGCTTCCGATCCATTACTTCATGACGCACGAGGTCGCCACCCTGCAACTCATGCGAAGCATGAACGAGACAGCCCGGGCTTTGGCTGACGCCATACGGTCATGGAGCGGTACCGCGGAAGAGGCTGAGGAATTGACCTCTGGTGCGATGACGCCGGAAGAAAGGGGGCTTTATGCCATCCACTTCCTGGACCAGGAAGGATATGGCTTCCTCAGACAGTTCGTGCTCTCCTCAGATGGTGCCGTGCAGTGGGTCCAGACGGACCGTGTCTTGGAATCCCTGAACCGGTTCTTTGCCGGCGGTATCTCAGACATGGAAAGAAAGCTGAAGCAGGACCAGTCGCTTACGGCAGCGGATGTGGGCTGGGCTGCTCTGGATGTCGCGGTAGGGGTGAGTGCTTTCAAGCTCCTGCGCATGGGCCGGGCCACCTCCGCTACCCGTTCGCTCACGCTCTCGCAACGTAGCGCTGCTGTGGGCGCCGGACTATGGCGGGGAACCCTCATCGGAGCCCGAGTGGCGAAGTATGGCGCGCCTGCCGTCCTGGCATACATGGCGCTGCGTCACCCCAGTGTGCTGAATTCGCTGCTGGCAGATGCGGCCAGAACCTTCGGGGTACCGGTGCCTTTGGCATTATGGCTGGGCTGGAGCCTGATACTGCTGCCCATTATTTTGGTGCTCCGCGTGCTGTTGCGCCCGGCGGGCTGGTTACTCCTTGTCTTGGGGCGCTTGATGCGCGGAGGCAGGTCGTACGTGTATTAGCGTCACGGGTCATGAGCACGGACAGACGTGTGGCAAGGGTTAATGAGACTGTGCGCTGGCCTGGAAAGCCGTTACCCTTGGCGGGTTCAAAACCTTGTCTTTGTCCTCCCCCTTAACGAAGCTGAAGCATGTTGCCCACCAATACCTTCAAGAAAGCCCTGAAAGCAGGGCAGGCCCAGATTGGCGTTTGGTCCACCATTCCGTCCCCTTATGTTGCCGAGCTCCTTGGCGGAGCCGGTTACGACTGGGCGCTGCTGGATACCGAGCATACCCCCAATGACGTGCCGCTCATGCTGGCGCAGATACAGGCACTGGCCGCCGCGCAACCTGCTGCGGGCAGGCCGGCTACGCAGGCGGTGATACGTCCGGCTTGGAACGACATGGTGCTGATAAAACGCTATCTCGATCTGGGTGCACAGACTCTTCTTCTGCCCTTTGTCCAGAACGCCGAAGAGGCAGCAGCTGCCGTCAATGCCATGCGTTATGCCCCTCAGGGTGTGCGTGGAATGGGCGGTTCCGTACGCGCATCCAATTTCGGCCGGACACAAGATTATGTTCAGCGGGCTCAAGAAGAGCTCTGCCTGCTGGTTCAGGTCGAGACCGCCGAAGCGTTGGCCAACCTGGAGGCCATCGCGGCCGTGGATGGCGTTGATGGAATTTTCATAGGGCCAGCCGATCTTTCCGCGAGCCTGGGCTACCCGGGTCAGCCTTTCCACCCCGAAGTGACCCGCATCATCGATGATGCCATTCGGCGCATTCGTGGTGCAGGCAAAGCGCCGGGGATCCTCATGGTAAAGGAAGAGCGTGCCCGCGAATGCCTGGAACTGGGCGCACAATTCGTGGCTGTCGCGCTCGACACCATTATCCTGCGAGAAGGCGTGGATCGCATCGCCGCGCGCTTCACCGGGCAGCAGGGCGTTGTCGCCAATAGCCCGTACTAAATATCACAGTGGCCCGCAACAAACGTCGGCGGGCTGCTTCTCTCGTCCTGACTGAACTCCATCTTGGCATGCGGCTTGCTTCTGTGCCCGAGCCCCGGCACACCGGGAGCACGACAAGGAGGAGTTCCCGATGGCTGTCATCGTCCAATACCGATATTCCGAGGCAATACACCCTTTACACGCGGTTTTGCTCTCCGGCTCTTTTGCCTTGTTCCTGGGGGCATTGCTAAGCGACATCGCCTACGCCAAAACCTTTCATATTCAATGGAGCAATTTTGCTTCGTGGCTGATTGTGGGGGGCCTGATTTTTTCAGGGGTGGCCCTGGTATTCGCCATTGCTGACCTGTGCCGCGCCCACCGTCGAGTCCCCGGCATTGCGGCTTACACGATTCTCCTTGCAGCCACCTGGCTGGTCGGCCTTTTCAATGCTCTCATGCATGCCCGTGATGCCTGGGCCATGATGCCCGGCGGGTTGATTCTGTCGACCATTGGAACGCTGTTGGCAGCATTGGCCACATGGGTGGGTTTTCGGACGCCCCATTTCGTCGGGAGTGCACAATGAGACATTCCGCATTTCTGACAGTGTTGGGCGTTTCTGTACTGCTTGCCGCCTGCGGGGCTGAGCCGCAGGAACCGCAGTATGGTGCAAACCCACAACTGCCTGAGCCCAGTCGAGGCATATTGCCGACAATGAAAATTCCCAAACCTGTAGGCTGGGAGGGGCAGATGCCGACAGTCCCACAGGGATATAGCATCAGCGCCATTGCAACGGATTTAAAAATTCCTCGCCAGACGCTGATCCTGCCCAACGGGGACATCCTGGTGGCAGAGGGGCGCGGCGGGAATGCTCCCGCGTTAAAACCCAAGGATGTGATCGCTGCTTACATTAAGGGGAAGGGCACAACGAATGTGGAGAGTGGTAACCGCATTACCCTGTTGCGCGACGCTGATGGCGACGGCGAGTATGAATTCCGCTCTACCTTTGCCGAAGATCTCAACGCGCCGTACGGGCTGGCGTTTATCAACGGTCGCATTTACGTAGCCAATCAAGACGCTGTGGTCTGGTTCGATTATCAGGAAGGTCAAACCGAAGCAGTAGGTAAGCCTACCCAACTGAGCGAACTGCCATCGGAAATCAATCACCATTGGACCAAGGCCATGACGGCCAGTGCCGATGGGCGGTACCTGTATGTTGGCATTGGGTCGAACAGCAATATAACTGAGCGAGGCATGACAGCCGAGGCGGACCGCGCAGTGATCTGGGAAATCGATGCCGAAACAGGGCATCGCCGGACATACGCCAGTGGTTTGCGCAACCCGACGGCTCTCACCATACAACCAGGTACAGGGCAGTTATGGGCAGTGGTTAATGAGCGCGACGAGATCGGCCCTGATCTTGTGCCGGATTACCTAACCAGTGTGAAGGAAGGTGCTTTCTACGGATGGCCCTATGCTTTCTGGGGGCCGAATCCCGACAATAGAGTGCGCCCTCAGGACCCGGATAAGGTGGCGGCCACCATTGCACCTGATTACGCCTTGGGTTCGCATGTCGCGGCCCTGGGTGTGGCGTTTTCAAATGAGGCGATGGGCGAATCCTTCGCCGACGGCGTCTTCGTCGGCATGCATGGGAGTTGGAACCGCGCTAATCCGGTGGGTTACAAAGTAGTCTTTGTTCCCTTCAGCAACGGCGCGCCTTCAGGAGAACCTGTGGACTTTGTCTCCGGTTTTCTGGACGCCGAGAACAACGCGACGCGGGGGCGGCCGGTGGGCGTCTCGGTGGATCCCAGGGGGGCGCTGATCGTAGCGGACGACTTGTCCAATGCCATCTGGCGCATCGTCCCAAACGCAGCAGGGTAGCCTCATCCAATAAAGTGGTGCTAGGGCGGGGTCTGGGCAAACTTTTCGGCCAGGTAATCGATCATGGCACGTACTTTGGCGGGCTGGCGCCGCCCAGGTGGATACAGCACGTAGATGCCATCCAAGGGCATGGGCGGACGGTCTAGTTTGAGCTCGACCAGTTCGCCCCGCTCGATGGCCGGGCCGACAATAAAGTGCGGCTGGTAGATGATGCCCTGGCCTGCCAGCGCTGCTGCGAGCAAGGCGTCGCCATTGTTCGCCACAAGGTTGCCATCCACAGCGACAGAATATTCTCCCCGCGTGCCGAAATGCCACTTGTTGGGATTCTGCATGGCCGATAAGGTGTAGCTGAGGCAATTGTGATGAGCCAGCTCGTCTACCTTCCGCGGCAGGCCGCGTATGTCCAGATAGGCCGGGGCGGCGCACACATGCATGGTGCAGCCACCCAGGCGACGTGCATGCAGCGCGCTGTCTGCCAGTCGGCCGATACGAATGGCCATATCCCAATTGCTCCCGACCAGGTCAACCATGGCGTCGCTTAGTCCCAATTCCGTCTTTACCTCTGGGTGCAGACGACTGAAATCCGCCATGAGCGGGGCTATATAGCGGCTGCCGAAAGAAAGCGGCACGCTCATTCTCAATAGCCCTGATGCTTTGATCGTTTGTGTAGAGGCGGCGGCATCTGCTTCGTCAATGTCCGCGAGAATCCGCTGGCAGGCTTCCAGGTAGTGACTGCCCGTTTCCGACAGCACAAGGCGTCGGGTACTGCGGTGGAACAAACTGATTCCCAAGTACGCCTCCAGACGATTCACGTGCTTGGTGGCCATGGCCGGCGACATACCCAGTTGGCGGGCAGCCGCAGACAAACTGCCGGCTTGGGCAGCCCGCACGAACACCCTCATGCTGGTTATTCGATCCACGTGAACCTCCTACCAATGGTGTTAAGTGTTAAGCAGAACTCGACGGTTCTCCAACTGAAAGAGTTGGACGATACTACTTTTATTGAGTCAGTAAGGACTAACCATGAGTTTCAACCAGATCTCCTCGAGCCGCATGCCGACGTACTTTGTCCCTCACGGCGCCGGACCCTGCTTCTTCATGGACTGGAAGCCAGCAGATACCTGGAACAACATGGCCGCTTTCCTGAAAGGGATCCGGGCCGAACTGCCTGCAAAACCGACAGCAATTGTTTTGGTGTCCGGCCACTGGC
>JAJUJD010000211.1 GCA_029267315.1 Alcaligenaceae bacterium | reverse complement strand
GGCGCTGGCGTTACCGTGCCCATGCGTGCTTCATTTCCGCCTGAGGCCCGTCTGCATCGTCCCTCCGAGTTCGCCGCCGCCCTGAAGGGAAGGCGCCTGGCCCGGGGGGCGCTGTTTGTCGTATCAACACCTCGGCAAGCACAAGCGGAACAGCCTCCCCATGCCCGTCTGGGTTTGGTTATCGGCAAACGCATGGCACCTCTGGCTGTATCGCGCAACGCCATAAAGCGTGTCATACGCGAAGCCTTCAGGCAGCGACGCCACGAACTGCCGGCGCGTGATCTCGTGTTTCGTCTCCACTCACGCATTGCCCCGTGTTCCCTGCGCGAATTGAAAGCACAGGTTCGCAGCGAGGTTGACGCACTGCTCGACCGGAGCAGCAGATGATACGACGGCTACTAATTGTCCCCATACGTTTTTACCGCTACGTTATCAGTCCCTGGACAGGTTTTAACTGCCGGTTCACGCCGACTTGCTCGGCCTACGCAATCGAAGCGTTGGAAACGCATGGTGCACTATGCGGCAGCTGGCTGGCCGCGCGGCGCATATTGCGCTGTCACCCCTGGTGTCAGGGGGGTCACGACCCAGTTCCGGCCACTGCCTGTTGGCATCGGTCCCGGAACTGAAACGAAATGCTGACTTCACGCTCCCCAACATATCCTGGCAAGCTCCGCTACACTTGCGCGGTTTTGCCCCGTTTCGACTCGTAAAGGCGCTATGGATATCCGACGTACCATCCTCTGGATGATTCTTTCCTTCTCGCTGCTGCTGTTGTGGAACAACTGGCAGACCTATAACGGCAAGCCATCTTTGTTCGGCACCAGCCTGACCTCCCAGACGGTTGACTCCAGTGCACAGGCTGAGCAGGACGTCAGCGTACCCACTGCCGCCGTAAGCGCTTCGCCCTCCGCGGCCGCTTCCGCCGTACCCGGTGAGCAGCAGACCGCCCCGGCGCAGTCGCAGCGGGTCGAAGTCAGCACTGACGTACTCAACTTGGTGTTCGATACTCAGGGCGCCCAGCTTGTCCACGCGGAGCTGCCTAAATACGCGGTCTCCAGCAAAGATGAAAAGCCCTTCGTGCTGCTGGACCGCCGTGCCGGTTACACCTATGTCGCCCAGACGGGCGTAGTGGGCGCGCCCGCAGGCCAGAACTACCCCACCCACCTGACGCCATTCAGCTTTGTCGGCCAGGAACGTGACGGTGACCGCACCAAGGTCAGCTTCGAATCCACCTCTGACAATGTGCGCGTCGTGAAGACCTTCACGCTGACCGACGGCAGCTATGCCATCGACGTGCGCCATGAAATTCACAACCTGGGCGATTCAACCATCCAGCCGCTGGTATACCTGCAGCTGGAACGTGACGGCAACTCCCCAGATGGCTCGTCCTTCTACAGCACCTTCACGGGCCCCGCGCTGTATTCCGCCGAAGACAAATACCAGAAGATTGATTTTTCCGATCTCGACAAGGGCAAGCACAACTACGTCCGCGACGCCAACAATGGCTGGGTGGGTATGGTGCAGCACTACTTCGCCACTGCCTGGGTACCCAATCAAGGCGTTCAGCGCCACAACGAGGCCTTGCGCATAGGGGACAACCTGTACGCTATCCGCACTCTCGTGCCTGCCGGCAGCATCGCAGCAGGTGAAGCAGGCTCCGTAGACGCCAATCTGTGGGTTGGCCCTCAAGACCAAGACGCCATGAGCGCCCTGGCTCCAGGCCTGGAGCTGGTGGTGGACTACGGCTGGCTGACCATCATTGCCAAGCCTGTGTTCAAGCTGATGACGTGGCTGCACACCCTGCTGGGCAACTGGGGCTGGACCATCGTCGCTCTGACCGTTCTGATCAAGCTTGCCTTCTACCCGCTTTCGGCGGCCTCGTACCGCTCGATGGCGAGGATGAAGAAGTTCACGCCGCGCATGCAGGCGTTGCGTGAAAAATACGGCGACGACAAGGTCAAGATGAATCAGGCCATGATGGAGCTGTATCGCAACGAGAAGATCAACCCGCTGGGCGGCTGCCTGCCCATGTTGGTGCAGATCCCCGTCTTCATCGCCCTGTACTGGGTATTGCTTGGTAGCGTGGAAATGCGTGGCGCACCGTGGATTCTCTGGATTCAGGATCTCTCCGCACGTGACCCCTGGTTCATTCTGCCAGCGGTGATGATGGCGACGATGTTCCTGCAGATCAAGCTGAACCCGACGCCTCCCGACCCTATGCAAGCCCGCATCATGATGCTGATGCCCCTGGTCTTCGGCGGCATGATGTTCTTCTTCCCAGCCGGCCTGGTGCTGTACTGGGTGGTGAATAACATTCTGTCGATTGCTCAGCAGCGTTTTGTTATGCACCAGATTGACAAGGCCGACGCCGCCGCCAAGCGCTAACCCCGGCTGTCCGCCATGAAATCGGCCCGCTTCCGGCATTTCCGGAGCGGGCTTTTTCTTTGCTGTGAAAGTCTCTGGTATTCACCGATAGTTTTGCTTACCTCTTTCATGTAGTGTGACGTGTTTTCCGACGCTGCTGCGATCATTTAGAAAGAGGAACACAGTCTCCATGAATCCCCGCCCCCACACATCTTTGCGCGCCGCGCTGCTGCACGCCGCAACGGTCACGGCGCTCGCCTGCGGCCTTCTTAGCCCGGCATCTGCACAAACGCCTTTGAAGATCGGGTTCATCGCCACCATGTCCGGTCCCGGCGGCGCGCTCGGGCAGGATCAGTACGATGCCTTCATGTTGGCCATTGAGCAGCGCGGGGGAAAACTGGGTGGGGTGCCGGTCACCGTCATCAAGGAAGACGACCAGCTCAAGCCCGATGTTGGCGTGCAAGCGGCTACCAAGCTTCTGCAGAGCGATAAGGTCGACATCGTGACGGGCGTCACCTTTTCCAATGTCATGATGGCTATCCACAAGCCCATCACAGATGCCGAAGTGTTCTTCATCGGCTCGAACGCCGGCCCAGCACCCATCGCCGGCAAGGAATGCTCTGAATACTTCTTCTCCACGTCGTGGGACAACGACATGCTCCACGAGGCCGGGGGCCAGCTCACCAGCGACCTTGGCTACAAGAACGTATACGTGATGGCCGCCAACTACCAGGCAGGCCGCGACGCCGCCTCCGGTTTCAAGCGCAACTTCACGGGCAATGTCATCGGCGAGGTCTACACTCAGGTGAACCAGCCGGATTACTCCGCTGAAATTGCCCAGCTGCAGGCGGCCAGCCCCGATGCGGTTTACGTCTTTTACCCGGGTGGCATGGGCATCAACTTCATCAAGCAATATCGCCAGGCCGGCCTTCTGGGAGAAATCCCGCTACTTTCTGCCGCCAGCCTGGATGGCACCACCTTGCCCGCTTTGAAGAATCTCGCAGTAGGCGCCATCACCAGTGCTCCTTACGCGCCCAACATCGACAACCCGCAGAACAAGGCCTTCGTTGAAGCCTTCGAAAAAGCCTACAAGCGCCCGCCATCCATGTATGCTGCGCAGTCCTGGGATGCCGCGAGCCTGCTCGATTCCGCTATCAGCAAGGTGGGTGGCAATCTTTCAGACAAGAAGGCCTTCATTGCCGCATTGAAAGAAGCCAACTTCGATTCCGTGCGCGGCTACTTCAAGTTCGATGCCAATCATTTCCCCGATGCCGCCTTCTACCGCGTAGATGTAGTGGAAGAAAACGGCGAAGCGGTTCTGAAAGCCCTGGCACCGGTGAAGATCGCCAAGCGTGCTGAATTCGCCAAGCAGTGCCATCTGAAATAAGAGGCAGTATCTGTCATGGTGGGCAGTCGTTGCTGCGGCCCGCCATGACGGGCAAGGATGTATCGTGAGCCTCAATCTGTTCATCATCCAGGCGCTCAATGGTTTGCAACTGGGTGTCCTGCTGTTCCTCATGGCTGCCGGTCTGACACTGGTCTTCGGCATCATGAATTTCGTCAACCTGGCGCATGGTTCCATGTACATGATGGGCGCGTTCGTGGCCGCCGCTCTGTACAACTACACCGGGTCATTCTGGCTGGCAGCCCTGCTGCTGTTTCCCATCATGATGCTGCTGGGCATGGCACTAGACCGCCTCGCTCTCAGCAAGCTATACGACCGTGACCATCTCGACCAGGTGCTTGCCACCTTCGGCCTGATTCTTTTCTTCAACGAGCTGGCGCGCATGATCTGGGGCCCTTCCCCGGTATACATGGATGTGCCGGACGCGCTGAGCGGTGCTGTCCAGCTCTTTGGCATCCGTTACCCCGCGTACCGCTTGCTCATCATCG
>JAJUJD010000053.1 GCA_029267315.1 Alcaligenaceae bacterium | reverse complement strand
CCCATGGAGGAAAAGCTCGCCTCTCTCAAAGAGACCTGGCCAGTGGTGATGATCATGATCGGCATCTTCGGTGGACTGTTTGCCGGTATTTTCACGCCCACCGAGTCTGGCGCGATCGGTTCCACACTGGCTTGCCTGGTGGCCGTGGCCAAGCGCTGCATGAGCTGGCAGGCCTTCAAGAAGGCGGCCCTGGAAACTTTAGTGACGACCAGCGCCTTGCTCATTATTGCCGTAGGCGCCAGCATGCTTACCCGCTTCCTGGTGTTCTCCGGGGCATCCGATTACCTTTCCGACCTAATCCTGTCTTTTGATGCAAGTGATGTTGTCATCATCATGGGAGTGGTCGTGCTGTACCTGGTACTGGGCATGGTGCTTGAACCCATCGGCTGCATGTTGCTCACATTGCCCATCATTCTGCCCGTCATAGAAAGCACGGAGTTCAGCCTCATCTGGTTCGGCGTTGTGCTGACCAAGCTGCTGGAAATCGGCATGATCACGCCCCCGGTTGGCATGAACGTGTTTGTCGTGAAATCGGTCGTCGGCAACTTGGTGACAACGTCACAGGTTTTCCGGGGAATACTGTGGTTCCTCGCTATGGATCTGGTGCTGATCGGCATTTTCATCGCCTACCCGGACATCATCCTGTACCTGCCTAATCTGGGCTCCTGAAGCCCCGATTATGGCTATGCAATATCGTCAACAATTAGGAGACTCTCCCATGACTACAAGAAAAAAGCTCGCATCCTTGATTGGCGCAGCCGTTCTCGGCATTGCCGCCAGCCAGCCTGCGCTAGCCGATACCTTCCGCTTTGCAGTAGGCTTTCCTGCCGGCGCGCCGGTTGAGGCTGCCAAGAAGTACGCCGAGGCCGTGCAGGAATATACAAACAAAAAGCACCGAGTCCGGATTTTCGAGCTTTCACTCCTGAACCATAGCGAGATGTCCGAAGGCATCAATAAGGGCCTTGCGGATGTCGGCTACCTGCTGACCGCTTACTCGCCGTCTGATTACCCCTTCTCCAACATGGCAGCTGACCTCAGCATGCTCACTGCTCTCGACAACAAGCTGAGCGGCCAGGAAGGGCTGGCGTATTCGGGGGCGATGCTCGAGTTCATCATGCTGAACTGCGAGGAATGCCAGCAGGAATTCACCAAGAACAACCAGGTATACACGAGCGTGGTCTCCACCCCTGCGTACGTATTGTTCTGCAACAATCCGGTCCAGTCCGTAGCTGACGTAAAGGGCAAGCGCATCCGTACCTCCGGTGCTCCTTGGGCACGGTGGTCGCGCGCCTTCGAGGCCCAGCCGGTGGCGCTGCCCGTTGGTGAGATCTATGAGGCGCTCAGCCAAGGTGTGGTGGACTGCGCTTTCCTGTCACCAACGGAACTGACCAACTTCAACCTGGTGGAGGTAGTGCGCAACATTACCACTGACGTACCGGGTGGCCTCTATGCCGCTGGCGGCTCCTCCACACTGAACAAAACCAAGTGGGATAAATTCTCTGACGAAGAAAAAGAGGCTTTCCTGAAGGCTGGCGCCGTCATGGCAGCGCAGATCACCTATCTGTACCAGTCGCAGGCTAACGAAGATATGGAAAAGGCCAGGGCTCGCGGCATCAATATCATCCAGGCTGAACCTGAGCTGCTGAAGGCATCTCATGAATTCATCCGCAAAGATCTGGATTATGTACCGCAATTCTATGCAGACGAATACAAGCTCGACGCCAATCGCCTGCAGGAGCTCTCCAAAACCATGCTTGGTCTGATTGAAAAGTGGCAAAATATCATTGCCGACGCGAATATCCAAAGCGCCGATGACCTGCGCGACGTTTACTGGGAACAGGTCTATTCCAAGATCGATCCCGCGAAGTACAGCCCGAAACGCTAACGGGCTGCCTGAAGGAACTCACCCGGCCGAATGCCGGATCCTGTGTCGGGTGCGTTCCCCGTGCGGTATCCCCGCCGCACGGCCTGCAATACCGCGGCCTACGGAGGCCGCATTCGGAAACTACTATGTCCCTTGATCAAGAAACCTTTGAACTCCTGAAAGCGAGCGTGCAACGCTTCGTTCAGGAACGACTCGTCCCAGCAGAAGACCTGGTGGAAGAACGTGACGACATACCCGAAGATATCGTCGCGGACATGAAGGAACTGGGCTTGTACGGCCTATCCATTCCAGAGGAGTACGGCGGTATCGGCCTGAACATGGAACAGGAATGTCAGGTCGCTTTCGAACTCGGCCAGACTGCATTGGCATTTCGTTCGCTGGTCGGCACGAATATCGGTATCGGTTCACAAGGCATCCTGATGGATGGCACCCCCGAGCAAAAAGAAAATTACCTGCCTCGCATCGCCAGCGGGGACCTCGTCGTTTCCTTCGCTCTAACTGAACCCGACGCCGGTTCGGACGCTGCGTCACTCAAGACCCGTGCAGTGGCTGACGGGGACGACTATGTCATCACGGGTACAAAACGCTTTATTACCAACGCCCCGCGTGCAGGAGCCTTCACCCTCATGGCCCGCACAGGTGGCCCGGGTGCGGGCGGCATTTCCGCATTCATTGTCCCGGCCGGCCTTCCGGGGCTGACCCTTGGAAAGCCCGACAAAAAAATGGGCCAGCGGGGTACTCGAACTTGCGACGTAAACCTGGATGAAGTTCGCGTTCCCGCCGCCAACATCATTGGCGGTGAGCCCGGTAAAGGGTTCAAGACGGCCATGAAAGTGCTGGATCGTGGGCGGCTGCATATCTCCGCCATTGCCTGCGGTATGGCACAACGTATTCTGCAGGAAAGTATCGCCTACGCCCAGCAACGCAAGCAGTTTGGCCAGCGCATTGGCGACTTCCAGCTGGTGCAGGCGATGCTGGCTGATAGCCAAGCCGAATTGCTGGCGGGTTGGTCCATGGTCCAGGCTGTGGCGCGCCGCTACGACGCCAAACCTTTCGGCGTACATGATCCTGAAGTCAGCATGCAGGCGTCATGCACCAAGATGTTCACCACAGAGATGGTGGGCCGGGTAGCCGACCGTGGCGTTCAAGTTCACGGGGGCTCCGGATACATCAGTGAGTTTAAGGTTGAACGCTTCTACCGCGATGTGCGCCTGCTGCGCCTGTATGAAGGCACGACCCAGATCCAGCAGCTCGTGATCGGCAAGCACCTGATGAGGTAACCGTGTTGGGCTGCCGCAGCACACTGTCGCCCATGCCTTGAAAGACGGCAGCCATGCCTGGCCTTACACCGTGAAGGCCAGGCTTTTTTTTCAGCGGTGTTGACCGCAAGTGGGCGTCCCAGGTCCAGCCAAAGTCGGCCTTAACCAAAAGTGAATTGCCTCACTGGCGGTTTAACCGGACACTGCCTCAGGAGGACTGGAGACACTGGAGAAGAACGATGAAATTCATTCATGAAATTCCACAGCGTCACGCCTTGCAGGCACCCAACACCGTCTGCCTGTATCTGGAAGCTGACTCAGCAGTTACCTACGGCCAGCTCTGGGAACGGGTGAGCGACTGCTCACAATGGTTGCAGTCCGAAGGAGTGAGTCGCGGCCATCGGGTCATGGTGGTTGCTGAGAACTGCGTGGAGCATATAGTTCTGCTCTTTTCCTGCAGTCTGATCGGCGCATGGCCGGTTGGAGTGAACGCCCGCCTGACGACCGCGGAAATTCAACGTATTGCTGAACACTCACTGCCTTCGTTGATCATCTTCACGTCACACTGCTCCGGCCAAGCGCAACAGCATGCGCAGCACTTTCAGGCCCAGCCATGCGACAGTACCGTGTTTCCCCACCCCTGCCACTACACCGTATACGCGCGCAACGCTGCTCCTGAACCGACAGCGCTGGCTGAACAGGTCGCTACACTGGTCTATACCTCCGGCACCACAGGCTCACCGAAAGGTGTGATGGTGCCGCACCGTGGCCTGATCCATTTCGCAGGGATTTCCGCGGAAACGCGCCGCCTGGTGGCATCTGACATTGCTTACGGCGCCTTACCCATATCGCATATTTTCGGCATAGCCACCGTTCTGCTAGCAACCTTGCACGCAGGTGCCAGTCTTGTTCTCCGTGCGCGTTTTGACGCACACGACGTTACGCGGGCGCTTACCCGACCAGGCATCACCATTCTGCAAGGTGTGCCCACCATGTTCGTGAGGCTGCTGGATACGCTCGCCGGAAAAACTGTGAACGCGCCGGCCCTGCGCTACGTCTATACAGGCGGAGCAGCGCTCGACCCCGCATTGAAGGAAAAGGTGGAGCGGGCATTCGCTCTTCCCATGCACCATGGCTACGGCATTACGGAATATGCCGGCTCCATGTTTGTCACTCCTATCGACTCGCCGCGCCAAGATACCTCCGCCGGGTTTGCCGTCGACGGGGTCGAGCTGCGCATCATGAAAAACGGACTGGCGGTGACGATGCCCGGCGAGGATGGCGACATCCATATTCGCGGGCCAGGCGTCATGCTCGGCTATTACAAAGACGCCCACCAGACGGCACAGGCACTTCTACCGGACGGCTGGCTCCACACAGGGGACATTGGCCATGTCAATGAGGAAGGCGCCCTCTTTCTGACCGGCCGATCCAAAGACATGATCATCCGCTCCGGTTTCAATGTCTACCCTTTGGAAGTCGAGGCGGTCATCAATGCCTTCCCCGGTATCCGACTCTCGGCAGTGCTAGGGCGTCGCCTCAATGATGGCAACGAAGAGGTCATCGCCTTCTACGAAGCAGAAAGACCGGAACAAGTGAACCAGCAATTGCTGCAGGAATTCATCAAGGCCCGTTTGGCTCCCTACAAAAGGCCTTCCCGACTAATTCATATCGAATCCATCCCCACTACCGCCAGTGGGAAGATTCGCAAAGACCCTTTGAGGTCGCTGGTATGAGAGGTGGCAGCATGAAGTAAGAACCGGGTGCCCAGTTAATGTGCCCTGGTAAAACAATCAACTTACGAAGGAGACATATCAATGAAAAGTAAAATCCTCGTCATGATCGCTGCCGGTGTTCTGGCCGGCGGGCCTGCACTTGCCCAGGAGACTTGGCCGGCACAACCCATCAGATTAGTGGTCGGTTATGCACCCGGAGGCCCGGTAGACACCACTGCCCGTGCGTTTGCGAAGTACCTCGGAACCGAACTGAAGCAGACGGTGGTCGTCGAGAACCGCGCTGGTGCCAGCGGAATGATTGCTGCCGAATCGACTTCTCGCGCCACACCAGATGGCTATACGCTAAATTTCGTTGCTAGCCCCACGATGACCATCACCCCTCTCATTCAGCGGGCGCATAAGGTTGATCACGACAAGGACTTCACTTTCATCGGGCAACTGGTCAATTACACCAACGTCCTGGTCATCAATAAGGATCTCCCGGTCACAAATATCAAAGAGCTCATCGAGTACGCAAAGAAGAATCCCAATACCGTATCCTTTGGCTCTGCCGGGGTCGGCGGCTCCAACCATCTATCGGCTGAGCTACTGAAACAAAAGACGGGCACCGAAATGCTGCATGTGCCGTATAAGGGGAACGCGCCAGCAATGATGGACGTGATCGGCGGAAAGATCACCTATATGTTTGACATCACCAGCACCGCCATTCCGTTCATCGAAAGTGGCAAGGTGCGGGCGCTGGCGGTGACATCGCGGGAACGTAATTCGGGCCTTCCTAATGTGCCCAGCATGATAGAGGCTGGCGTGGACGACTACGAAGTCACCGGCTGGTATGGCTTGATTGGCCCAGCCAAATTGCCGGAAAGTGTCGTCCAGCGTCTACACACGGCCCTGCACAACATCACCAAGGACGACAGCTTCATCAAGCAGATGAACAGTGGGGGTTACACCGTTGTCCTGACCGATGGCGAAGCACTCAAACAGCGTGCCAAGCGTGAATATGCCATGTGGGACGATGTAATCAAGCAGGCGAAGATACTCGAGAACTAAGTATCTTTGGTGGGGCCGGGCAATATGTAACCGGCCCCCTCTCCAACACAGAATCAGACGTCTTTCAGGCCCAGTTCCTCAAGGATTTCGTCGGTGTGTTGGCCCAGCAGAGGCGGAGCCATACGATATTGCACTGGCGTGTCGGAATAGCGGATGGGGCTAGCCGTAGTGGGTGCTTCACCCGCCAATGGGTGCGGAATGGTACGCCAGATTTCGCGCGCCTTGACCTGCGGTTCCTCGAAGACCTGCTTCAGGTTGTTGATCGGGCCGCTGGGCACACCCGCCTTCTGAAGTGCCTCTATCCAATCGTCCCGCTTACCGGTCTTCATGATCGCTTCCAGTTCGGGGATTAATCGATCGCGGTTGCGCAACCGAGCCGAATTGGTGGCGTAGTCTGGGTTCAAGCCAAGTTCAGGGCGGCCAATGACTTCACAGTAGGCACGGAACTGACTGTCATTGCCCACCGCAACAATCAGGTGACCGTCGCTCGCAGCGAACACCTGATACGGAACCACATTCTGGTGCGCGTTACCTGCCCGCTTCGGCGGCACGCCGGAGGTCATGTAATTCAGCACCTGGTTGGCCAGCATGGCGACATGGCAATCCAGCAGCGCAATGTCAATGTGCTGGCCCAGCCCACTATTGTTCCGTTCGTGCAGCGCGCCCAGGATAGCCACGGTCGCATACATGCCTGTGAACAGGTCGGTAACAGCTACGCCGGCTTTCTGCGGCCCGCCGCCCGGCAGGTCGTCTCGCTCTCCGGTGATGCTCATCAGACCACCCATGCCCTGGATCATGAAGTCGTATCCGGGCAGGGGGGCCATCGGCCCTGTTTGACCGAAGCCGGTGATGGAGCAATAGATGAGGCGCGGGTTCACGGCTTTGATGCTTTCATAGTCAAGGCCGTACTTTTTCAGGCCGCCAACTTTGAAGTTCTCCAGCAGTACGTCGCACTTTGCCGCCATCTTGCGCACAAGCTCGGCGCCCTCCGGCGAGGCAATGTCGATGGCAATGGATCGCTTGTTGCGATTCGTGCTTAAGTAATAGGCCGCTTCACTCGTGTCATTGCCGTCGGCATCTTTCAGATAAGGAGGACCCCAGCCGCGTGTGTCGTCCCCCGTGCCGGGACGTTCCACCTTGATGACATCAGCTCCCAGATCAGCCAGATTCTGGCTGCACCATGGGCCGGCCAGCACACGCGACAAGTCCAGGACCTTTATGCCGTCAAGCGGCGCTCTACGTTCACTCACTTTTGCTACCTGCAATTAAAAAATAGTGATGGGCATCGACAATAGCATACCCAGGAAACTTACCGGTATATACCGCCAGCCACTATTAGCTTGACTGGAAGCTGGACTTAAGCAAAACAGAATTGCCAATCCGCGCATTCGATCCGACACTTGTCGAATAAAAGTATTCCAAACGGATCAAAGAGTTATGACATCCGCATCAAACAATACTGAAGGAGACGCGGCGCAGTCTGTCGGCGCGGAGCTCTATTATCGCACCCAGCTCGACCAAGGGAATTTCGTGATCCAGCGCTGCTCTGCATGCAGCAAGGCCATCTTTTACCCCCGCATGGTGTGCCCGCACTGTGGGGGCGCGGATTTGCAATGGTTCGCTCCCTCCGGGCGGGGAACCGTCTACTCCACGACAGTCGTACGGCGCAAACCCGAAGATGGTGGGGATTACAACGTGGCGCTTATCGATCTCGAAGAAGGTGTACGCATGATGAGCCGCGTGGAGGGCCTCCCGCCCGAGAACGTACGTATCGACATGCCGGTGAAGGCCGCCATAGCAGACTGCCCCACAGGGAAGCTCGTCGTGTTTCGGCCGGAGGTTGCACAATGATTAACGAACGCCTCAGGGGCAGTGCCGCCATCGCGGGCGTCGGTCATGCGGGCATTGCTTATGCCACCGGCTTCACTGAAATGGAGATCCTGGTGCAGGCGGCACACCGCGCAGTGACGGATGCGGGCCTGACCATGCAGGACATTGACGGCATCGCGACCGCCAGTGTATCGGCCACCATGTGGGCCATGCCGGTGATTGAGCATCTCGGCATTCGCCCCACATTCATAGAAAGCACCATGCTGGGCGGTTCGAGCTTTGTCGCGCATCTTTTGCCGGCCATCCACGCTTTGGAATCGGGGCAGTGCAATGCGGTGCTCATTTGCTACGGCAGTACACAACGAACCTCCTCGCTCAGCCGCGCCGAGATTGGTAAGGCCCGCAGCAAGCTGGACCCTCAGCCCTACGAAGCGCCCTACCAACCCTTGAACCCGCTCAGTTCCTATGCGCTGGCCGCTGCCCGCCACATGCACCAATATGGCACGCGGCGCGAACACCTGGCTGAAATTGCGGTCGCTGCACGCAAGTGGGCCCAGCTTAACCCGGAAGCCCTGATGCGCGACCCGCTTACCATCGAAGAGGTGCTGTCGGCGCGCATGGTGTCCGACCCGCTCACCGTCCGAGACTGCTGCTTGGTGACGGACGGAGCCGGTGCAGTGGTTCTGGTGCGATCAGACCGTGCGAAGTCGCTCAAGCAGAAGCCTGTGTATGTGCTGGGCAGTTGCACCGCGGTATGGAATAGGCAAATCTCCTCCATGCGCGATCTCACTGTGACGGCTGCACAGCAGTCTGGCCGACTGGCCTACGATATGGCGAAGGTGGGCCCATCGGATATAGACGTCGTCGAGCTCTATGACGCCTTCACCATCAATACCCTGCTCTTCCTGGAAGACCTCGGTTTCTGCAAGAAGGGTGAAGGCGGGGATTTCGTTGCAGACGGTGCCATTGCGCCGGGCGGGCGCCTGCCGGTCAACACGAACGGCGGTGGCCTTTCCTGCGTCCATCCAGGCATGTACGGCATCTTCATTCTGATAGAAGCCGTACGCCAGTTACGCGGCGAATGTGGAGAAAGACAAGTACAGGGGGCGGAACTGGCCCTGGTCAATGGCAATGGGGGAACGCTCTCCAGCCAGTCGACGGCAATTCTGGGCACTGAAGCGACCTTGTAAGACAGCAGGCCGGGCCACCCCTCTTTTGGGATGGCTTGCCCTTTCTTCAGCGGATGACCAGTTCAAGCTTGTTTAACTCACGCTGGCTCCAGCCATGGGCCGTCTTGTGCAGTTCGGGAGAATGACCAGGCACAATGACGTCGAATTGTTCAGCCAGATATTGAATACTTGTAGCGCTGCGGGCCTTGGTATCGAACTCCAGGTCAACCCGGCGTTCGGTGATGTCTCGCAGCGTCTTGATGGCATCCCCTGCGAGCGCCACTCGCCGGCCGTCAGAATCAATAAAACCCAAGGAAGTGTGGCCTTCGGTATGACCAGGCGTAGCCACACAGTTCAGCCTGCCAAAGAGTGTCTCCCCTGGCCCAATCAGCCTGGGCTGACGCCGCGCTATATGTTCGACCACTGGGACGGGGATATACAGATCATTGGGGTGAGGCTTCTGGGCATACGCCCATTCTGCCTCAGACACAATGATTTCCGCTTCGGGGAATAAATCTACATTATTGGCGTGATCGAAATGCAAGTGAGACAGGAACACATGGCGAATGTCTCTCGGCCTGAGCCCATGCTGACTGAGCCCTCTGATCAGCATTGCCTTCGTGGCATGGTGGCCCGTATCGAACAGGATAGGGCCTTCGCCTTCGATGCGCATCAATACAACCGACGAAAGTCCAAGAAAGCCCCCTGTGAAACCCAGGCAATTCCCTTGTACTAACACATCATAGGCCACCTTGTCCGGCCCTAAGCGTAAGACATCACTCATGTGGTTTCCTTGGTTGGTACTCACTGCGACTTCCCCATTTCGTTTCTGTGTCGAGCGGGTTAAGAGAACATTTGGTTAGGCAGCCAGGTGACAATGCCAGGGAAGACGATCAGGAGAACGACTGCCAGCAACAGCATAAGAAAAAATGGCACCGCGGCCTTGCTCAGGTAGAGCAGGTCTCTGCCCGTCATGCCTTGCAAGACAAATAGATTCAAGCCTACTGGCGGCGTGATGAGGCCCATTTCTACTGTCAAAACCAAGTAGATGCCAAACCATATCGGGTCGATGCCGGCCTCTTGCACCATCGGCAATAAAACCGCAGTGGTCAGAACAATGATGGAGATGCCGTCCAGAAACATGCCGGCCACAATGAAGAAGAATGTGAGGACCGCAAGCAGCGTGTATACATTCAGACCCAGGTTGCCAATTGCCGCCGCCAATTTGGCCGGCAGGCCGGAATATCCCATGGCCAATGTCAGGAATGCCGCCCCTGCCAGAATGAAGGCAATCATGCATGAAGTCAGTGCCGCGCTGTAAAGCCCCTCGCAGAAAGTTTTCCAGTTCAGATCGCCGAACCACCAACAAAGCAGCAACGATCCCACCACGCCCACCGCGGCGGAATCGGTGGGGCTGGCCACACCCATGTATATGGAGCTGATCACCACCAAAATGAGAGCAAGTACGGGAATCAGTCGCCGCGTAGCCCGAAGCTTTTGTTTGAAGGTCTGGGCAGAATCCTTGGGACCAACCTTATCGGGATTCAGCAGAGACCAGACCATGATGTAGGTCATATACAAGGCAATGACCAGCAGGCCTGGCAAAACCCCTGCCACAAACAGGCGCGCAACTGATACTTCCGTCGCAACCCCGTAGACGATCAAAATAATGGAGGGTGGGATGAGAAGACCAAGTGTTCCTGAGCCTGCGATTGTTCCCAATACCAGTTTTTCGTCATACCCCCGCTTCTGCAGCTCAGGTAGGGCCACTTTGGTCACAGTAGCGCAGGTTGCAGCGGATGAGCCACTGACGGCAGCAAAGACGCCGCAGGCGAGGACCGGAACATGGCTCAGACGCCCCGGCATACGGCGCATCCACGGTGATATTCCGCTGAAAAGATCTTCAGAAACCCGACTACGAAACAGGATTTCTCCCATCCATATGAACAGAGGCAGCGCGGCCAGCGACCACTCGGCGGATGAAGACCACAGATTTGAAGCCAGCGCACGTTCAATGGGTGCAGTGGAAAACACCAGTACCCCAACGATGCCGGAAAGGAATAGCGCGACGGCTACCCACACACCGAGTGCCAGCGAGCCAAGTAGCGTCAGAACAATGAGAAAAATTCCAATGGCTTCGTTCACCTGCTTCCCTCTTTTAACAGCGTCTCGCTATGAATGGGCTCGCGACCCGTGACGATGGCCTCGATCAGCAAGTCCAGACACGCAACCAGGAAGGCAACAGCGCCAAAACAGAGTACCGACTGCGGGATCCACAGCAGGACAGGTACGAGGCCGCTGGATTTGTCACCGAACTCCCAGGATTCGTAAGCCATGCTGCACAGTGCCCACGTGATCATCACTGCCGAGATCACTCCCACGCAGGATATGAAAACAAATAGGCAACGCTGCATTCTGGCTGTCATTTGACTGTGTAAAAGGGTGACGCGTATGTGGACCCCCTGCCGCAGGGCGGGGCCCAAAGCCAGGAAAGTGGCAAAGGCCAGCCCATAACCGGCAAACATTGAATAGGACGGAATCATGAGGCCGAGACCCGGCAAGCCCAGTTGTTCGGCCCCCCAATCGACGATGTTCAGAGCCACCTGGATGAACACCACCGCCACGATGATGAGGATCGATGCGCATGACAGGATCATGCATCCCCGGTAGAAACCGTCAAGAACGCGACGCATACTGCACTCCGTTTACTGGCTTGCCGCGGCGCAGCTCAGTTGAACCACGCCGCGACTGGCGCTTCATCAGCGAGACTTATATTCCTTGAGCAAGGCGGCGCCCTTGTCCCCGGCCTTCTTCTCCCATTCCGCTGACATGGTCTCGCCTATCTTCTTGAGCTCCGCGCGCAATTGATCGGAGCCTGGCTCTACCGTCAGACCGTTGTCGGCCAAAGTCTTGAGGTTCTTCTTGTCGTCTTCTTCGGCCATCGACCAGCTGCGCTTCTCGGCGCGGGCGGCCACTTCCAACAGGGCCTTGCGGACGTCCGGCTCCAACGCCTCCAATGCCTTGTTGTTCACCAGGATGATATCGAAGGGGATGGACACGCGGACATCGTAATAATGATCAAGGAAATCCCACACGGCTGCCGATACGCCTGTTGCCGTAGACGTGACCATCATGTTGGCCCGGCCAGTGGAGAAGGCCTGCGCAAGGTCGGCCGCTTCCACTTGAGTGGGGACTGCACCAGCAAGCTGAGCGATGCGTTCCGTCGTGTAGTTATAGGCGCGGAACCGTGCCCCTCGCATGTCCGCGGTACTGTTGACCGCAGCCTTTGAGTACAGCCCCTGTGGCCCCCAAGAGTTGGCAAAGAGCAGGGTCATGCGTTGCCGCCCGATGTTGTCGCGCAAATGCTCCTTCACCACACCCCACAGCTTTTCCGCGTCCGCGAAGTTCTCCACCAGGAATGGAAGGCTGTCCATCTCAAATACTGGATCATCATTGGACAGCGTTGACGCAAGAATCTCCCCGATCTGAACTTGGCCGGAACGAACGGCGTTCTTGATTTCACCGTGCTTGATCAAAGAGCCGGTGGTATGCACGACGATATTGAGTTTCCCGCCTGTCGCTTCCCGAACTTCCTCCGCGAACTGCTTCACGTTTCTTGTGACCACACTGGCGTCCGGATAAGGCGTGGGCATTTGCCAGGTAGTTTGTGCATACGTCGGTACCGCTACGACCAGGGCAGCGACGGCTGCTGACACGGACTTGAACATGGACCTCTCCTCCTTTGAATGGCTTCAGATAGTGCACTCTCGTTTTTGCCACCGCACGCCCCCAGAGTGGCGTTGTCTTCCTTGTTTGCAGGCTTTTTTCTCTTCAGTAAACTACAGCGGGTATGATCTGTGAAATAGATAATTTCACTAACAGTAATACGTTTGGCCAAATAAATGGAAATACGACACCTGCGCCATTTCGTGGCAGTAGCAGAGGAACTCTCCTTCACCAAAGCTGCCAAACGGCTTCATATTGGCCAGCCTCCCCTCAGCCAGTCCATACAGGCGCTGGAAGCCAGCATCGGCGCCAAGCTGTTTGAAAGAACCAGGCGTTGGGTGAAACTGACTGAAGCGGGGCGGCTGTTCCTGCAGGACGCTTACCGAATTCTGGAACTCTCGGAAAGTGCTGCGCACAATGCCAGGCGTGCGCAGAAGGGAGAAATTGGCGAATTGCGTCTGGGGTTCAACAACTCCATGCCCTTGTCCCCGCATTTCGCAATCACCATCAATTCGTACAGGCAGCAGTTTCCCCAAGTCAGGCTACATCTTTTCGCGATGTCGACCATGGAACAGGTGGAAGCGCTGCGCGAGAGTCGGCTTGATCTCGCCTATATTCGCCCGCCTGAGGTCGAGGTGCCTGGTGATGTCGAGCTGCAAGCCGTGCAGACTCACCCGCTCGCCGTATTCCTGCCCAGCTCGCACAAGCTGGCAAATCGCAAGAAAGTCAGGTTGAGAGAGCTGGAGCATGAGCCTTTCATTACCTTCTCCAAGAACCAGGGAACCACCCTATACCCGCAGATTCAACGCCTTTGCCGCAACGCTGGCTTCACCCCACAAATTGCCATGGAAGTTCGGGAAGCGCCGACCATGATGGGTTTAGTCGCGGCAGGCTGTGGAATCACGATCCTGCCGCAGATGTTCAGCTGCATAGGGATAAACAATGTCGCCTATTCCCTGCTGGGTGACCCTGGTGCCTACACAGGCTTGGTCTTGGCGTACCGAAAGGGCGAGCAATCTTCCCTGCTTACTTCCTTTATCGCCATTGCCATGGCCAACAAGCACATTATGTGATCATCACTTTTTCATGACCTCAGCCAAAGGCTTGAGCGCTTCGCTTTCTTCCTGAAGCTGCTTGGCCCAATCGCCGCCGGCCTTATATGACAATACTGGCGCATCGGCCTTGGCAGCTTCAATGAATTTAGGGTCCTGCAGAATCTCACGCAGCACTGTCTCCAGTCGCTGGCGGATCTCTTCGGGTATACCTTTGGGTGCTGCAAACCCGCGTTCCGACGCAGTAACGATTTCCACTCCCAGTTCTCCAGCCGTTGGTACCTGAGAAAATCTCTCCTGGCGCTGTTCTGAAAGCTGAGCTACAGCAACAAACGCTGAGGCCGGATCGGCGGCTTCCGGAAGCTCACCGCTGGTGAGCAGGCCGTAATCGATATGGCCGCCGGCAAGTGACACACGCGTGTCAGCGCCACCCTTGAAAGGAATGAAGTTCGCTTTGAACCCTTCCTTTTCCTGCATGCGCAGCAAGCCGATATGACCAACGGTTCCATCCCCGGAATGACCGAAAGACAACGACTCAGGTTTCTCCTTCAACTGTGCGATGATGGCCTTCAAGTCCTTGGGTACCGTGCTGTCTTTCTTCGCATAGATGAGAATCGGGTCAGCAACGACGCGCGCCAGAATATCGAAGTCTTCTGGCTTGTAGTTGGTGTTTCGGTACAAGGGCATGAAGTTGAAGCCCGGCGCATTGATCATGCCGATGGTGTAGCCATCGGGCTTGGATCGCGCTATTTCCTCGAACCCGATGGCGCCGCCCGCACCAGGTTTATTCACGACCACAAATCTCGAACCGGGCAGGCGCTCCTCGGCAAATCGAGCGACCAACCGTGCCATGATGTCTGTCCCACCACCTGGCGCATAGGCTACGATCATCTGGATGGGGCGCTCGCCGGGCCATGCCGCATGCGAGGCGGGCGATATTGCCAACATACTGGCAGCCACCAGGCCATATAAGGTTTTTTTCATTAGTGTCTCCTTCACGTTATTAAATTTTTTATATGAAATAATCAGGTGGAGGCGGACCGCATAAGCTCCCCCTCGCTGTCTAGGTAGGTCGGCCGCTCATAGCGATGCAGCAGCATATGCCGTTTCAGTCCACTTAAGCTGGTTATGCCCAGCATGGCCATGTCTCTGCTAAGTTCCCCATGAAAAAGGGAAATGGCATGATCGATGCCCTGCTCCCCCGCGATCGCTGCAGCATAAGCAAAAGGCCTTGCGATGAACACCATGCGTGCGCCCAGCGCGAGCGCCTTCAGTGCGTCCGTTCCGCGCCTGATCCCTCCATCCATCATCACTGGCACATCCTTGCACGCATCAACCACTGCAGGCAGCATGCGCAAGGGCGAAACGGCGCCGTCCAGCTGTCGGCCACCATGGTTGGATACGATCACACCGTCTACGCCCGTCGCACAGGCTTTCGCAGCATCGTTCGGGTTGAGTATTCCCTTCACGATTAGATGGCCTGGCCAGATATCCCTGATCATTCGCAAATGCTGCCAGGAGAAATGTCCTCTGTCAGAGAAATCGCGCAGCACTTTTCCTGACAGAATGGGTGCGCCCCGATGCGCATAATTGTTCTCGAAATGGGGAACGCCGTGGCGCAAGATGGTTCGCAGGAAGGTCCCAAGCAGCCAGCTTGGGTGGGTTACGCCATCCCATGCCAATCGCAAAGACGGTTTCAACGGAGTCGAGAACCCCGTGCGGATATTGTTTTCACGGTTGGCTGCCACCGGCGTGTCGACCGTGACAACCAAAGTTTGAATGCCTGCGTTTCGCACCCGTGCCAAAAGGTCTCTGATCTGCTGATCTTGCCCGGGGAGATAGGCCTGGAACCAAATGTCGCGGGACGTCTCCGCGACTTCTTCCAGGCGAATGAGCGAGGACCCGCTCATGATCATTGGAATCTGGCTTTTTGCGGAAGAGGCTGCCAGCACGACATCACCCCGATATGCGGCCAAAGCACTCAGCCCGAACGGAGCAATCCCAAAAGGTGCGCTGTAGGTTTTCCCCAGCAGCTCCACTTCCGTGCTACGTCGACTGATGTCGACCAGGACGTTTGGCACGAAACTGTATTCGTGAAAGCACTCGCGATTCTGGCGAAAAGACACGTTGTCTTCTGCCGCCCCGGCGATATATCCGAAGACCGGCCGCGGCAAGACTTTACGGGCGGCCAATTCAAAATCATCGAGCGAAAGTATCCGGTCTAGCTTGCGAGTACGATTCATGAGCGTGGTGGAATGGACCGTCGGCCGTCTTGCCCGGCGACTGTAGTGCAGTAGCCATGTTCCCCAGGATTCTATAAATCGTACTGTTAACGGTCCAATATATTATTCGTCTCTTTGTTATATAAATAACCGATCACAGAAGGTGTGGAGCTTCGCCTTGCGCCAAGGCCCACGTAACGTGTTCCCGCACCAGCTCGCTGGGATGATCGGCTCGGCTCAGCAGCGCAGCGCGCAGTTCGTCGGCTCGGCTTGGATTGGCGTCACGAAGTGCGTTACCCAATGCCACCGCGACATTGCGCAACCAGCGTTCGTGGCTCACACGCCGTATGGGGCCGCCTTCCGTTTTCATTAGAAAGGTGGCCTCGTCCCACATGAACAGGGTGACCAAGTCCTGCCCCACAAGTTGGGAACGCTCTACGAAATCGGGCAACTCTGTAGTTTGCGCGAACTTGTTCCAAGGGCAGACCAGCTGGCAGTCGTCACAGCCGTAGACGCGATTTCCAATCAGGGGGCGCAGCGATTCGGGAATAGGCCCATGGTGTTCAATGGTGAGGTAGGAAATGCAAAGGCGGGCATCCACCACACCGGGTGCCACAATTGCGCCTGTCGGGCAGATGTCGAGACAGGCAGTGCACGTGCCACAATGGGGGCTCACATTTTCCGTGGGCTCAAGAGCGAAGTCGACAAAGATCTCACCCAGGAAGAACATGGAGCCCGCATCGCGCGAGAGCACCAATGAATGCTTACCACGCCACCCCAGGCCACTACGGCAAGCCAGCTCCTTTTCGAGAACGGGAGCAGAATCCGAGAAAACTCGGTGCCCGAAGGGCCCGACAAGGGTCTCGATGCGCTCGCATAATTTTCTCAGGCGGCTACGTATGACTTTGTGATAATCGCGCCCGCGAGCGTAGAGCGAGACTACGCCTTCTTCGCGCTTTTCCAAGCGTGAGAGTTCGCGAGCCTGCCAAGCATGTTCCGTCGTACTGCTTGGTAAATAGGGCATGGCCACGGTGATCACGCTGAGAGTCCCCGGCACCAATTCCGCGGGGCGTGCCCGCATCATCCCATGGCGCTCCATATACTGCATTCCGCCGTGAAAGCCCTGGGCCAGCCATTCGAGCAGGTAAGGCTCAGCCGATGAAAGGTCCACGCCAGACACCCCGAGCTCGGCAAAGCCGAGCTCCTGCGCCCAGGCTCGTATCTGCTGAAGCCATTCGCGACTGTATTCGTAGTGCTGGGAAGTAGTTGCCATGGAACCGTCGGCTAAGAATGAATCATCCATTACCCGATCATATGACAGAGCGCGTGGTTCGGTCCGAGCCACACCTCTTTGCGTCCTTCCAAAGACAAAACCCCACCCGAGGATCTCGGGTGGGGTTTTGCGGTATAAGTGCCTGACGATGACCTACTTTCACAGACGTCCGTCCACTATCATCGGCGCAAAGGCGTTTCACGGTCCTGTTCGGGAT
>JAJUJD010000185.1 GCA_029267315.1 Alcaligenaceae bacterium | reverse complement strand
GGTCGATCTGGTGCTTGTAATGAGGGCGTGCATAAAGATGTTCGACGGAGGCGAACACACTTCTGAGCGTCAGTTCACTGAGCGATTCCAGCAAATGCGTGAGCACAGCGTTGTGGGCAGCTTCGCTGATGGCACGGTGAAACGCGTGATCAAGACGGGCATGTTCCTCGGCAGAGACAGCGTGACCCGATTGTTGGGCAGCTTTCCACGCTTCAAAATGCCGGCGAATCAGCAGAAGGTCGGCACCGGTGGCGCGTGAAGCTGCCAGTCGGGCAGCCTCTGCTTCGAGCAGTTCGCGGACGTCCAGCAGGTCGAACAGCGTACGGGGCTGCGAGGCGAAAAGGTGGACCAAGGGGCTGCTGTTCTGAACCCGGTCGAAGGGCGCAACGAAAGAGCCACGCCCATGTTCTGTGCGTATCAGACCTTTACCGCGCAGGATTCGCAGGCCTTCGCGCAGTGCAGAGCGCGAACAGCCGAGTTTCTCCATGAGGCGTCGTTCAGAAGGCAGCGCCTGACCCACTTTTAGAACGCTGTCGACAATGAGCGATTCGATATGAGCAGCAACTTGATCGGCTAGTTTGGCTGGCGCGCCGGCGACGGGTTGGCCAGACGAACTGACGGCGGATCCGTGGACAAGCGAGGAAGGTGGGGAGTTCATGCGATAAAGTGCTTGGGGCGATCACCCAAGTCTAACGCTGGAGAAGTGGTCTGACCAGTATGGAGAGTTGCGGCTGTTTTTCCACAAAGCCCGATAAGACTAAGGGAAAACGTTAGTCATGGCAAGAAACTGGTATGACCACTTGCTGGATCGTTTGAGTGTCTGGGCACGCTTCACGATAATGACTGCATTGAATAGCGAAGTGTCATGTCATGTCTCAAGCATCCAATATTCTGTACGACGAGCGCATCGATGGTGCCTTGCCGGAAGTCGACCGGGAAGGCCTCATCGCCGCCTTGCGTGAGGCCGATCCGGATCTCGATATCTTGCACGAGGCCGAGCGCCTGCGCCCCTTCGAGTGCGACGGGTTAGCCATGTATCGCACTCGCCCTTTGCTGGTTGTGCTGCCCGAGCGGGTCGATCAGGTAGCCGCCGTATTGCGGGTATGCAGTGAACGGAAAGTACCGGTGGTCGCAAGGGGTGCGGGAACCGGCCTTTCCGGGGGCGCACTTCCATTGGAAAAGGGCGTCCTTCTGGTAATGGCTCGCTTTAACCGCATACTCGAGGTCAACCCGCAAGGCCGTTATGCCAGGGTCCAGCCGGGGGTGCGCAACCTGGCTATATCTCAGGCCGCGGCACCTCATGGTCTCTACTACGCGCCGGACCCGTCTTCACAGATTGCCTGCTCCATCGGCGGTAACGTGGCCGAGAACGCTGGCGGCGTGCATTGCCTGAAATATGGTTTGACTGTTCACAATGTGCTCAAGGTCGAAGCGCAGACCATACGCGCGGAACCGGTCACCTTCGGCAGCGATGCACTGGACGCTCCGGGCTTCGACATGCTCGCCCTCTTTCATGGTTCAGAAGGCATGTTGGGAGTGGTGACGGAAGTGACAGTGCGCCTGCTGCCGCAACCCGAAGTGGCAAAGGTGCTGATGGCCAGCTTTGATGACGTCGAGAAAGCGGGCAGGGCAGTGGGAGACATCATCGCGGAAGGCATCATACCGGCCGGCCTGGAAATGATGGACAAGCTCTCCATCCATGCGGCGGAGGACTTTGTGAAGGCAGGTTACCCCTTGGACGCCGAAGCCATTCTGCTGTGCGAGCTCGACGGAGTCGAGTCCGATGTGGACGAAGACTGTCAACGGGTTCGTGACGTCCTTGTCAGGGCGGGCGCCACACGTGTGCAACAGGCACAGGATGAAACCGAGCGCGCGCGATTCTGGGCAGGGCGCAAGAATGCCTTCCCGGCCGTGGGCCGTATTTCCCCTGATTACTACTGTATGGATGGCACCATTCCGCGTCGCGAATTGCCCAAGGTGCTCAGTGGCATCGAAGCGCTGTCTGAGGAGTATGGGTTGAAGGTTGCCAATGTGTTTCACGCTGGCGACGGAAATATGCATCCGCTGATTCTCTTCGATGCCAACGTCCCGGGCGAGCTTGCGCGTGCCGAGGAGCTGGGCGGCAAGATACTGGCGCTCTGTGTGGAAGTGGGTGGCAGCATCACTGGCGAACATGGCGTGGGGCGCGAGAAGATCAACCAGATGTGTGTGCAGTTCAATAACGACGAAATCACCTTCTTTCATGAAATTAAGGCGGCTTTCGACGAGGAGGGGCTGCTCAATCCAGGCAAGAACATTCCCACCCTGCATCGTTGCGCGGAATTCGGCGCGATGCATGTCCACAAGGGGGAACTGCCATTTCCCGAGTTGGAGCGATTCTGATGAGCAAGATGGAATGGTTCGATGCTGGCGCTGGACAGGACCAAAGTCAGGTGCTTTTGGAGCGTGTGCGCGAAGCGGTCGGCCGCGGAGAAGCTATCCGCATTGCGGGTGGTGGCACCAAAACATTTTTGGGTCGTCCCATGCAGGACACCCTTCCGGTGCTGGACGTTACCGGGCACACCGGCATAGTGTCCTACGACCCCACCGAGCTCATCATCACGGCGCGTGCCGGCACGCGACTGTCCGAACTCAGCGCTACCTTGGAGCGGGGCGGGCAGATGCTGGCTTGTGAGCCGCCCAACTTCGACGGGCAGGCTACGGTAGGTGGCATGGTGGCTGCGGGTCTGTCCGGGCCACGGCGACCCTGGTCAGGCTCTGTACGCGATTTTGTTCTTGGTGTGCGCATGGTGAGCGGCCTGGGCACGCATCTGCGCTTTGGCGGCGAGGTCATGAAAAATGTGGCCGGTTACGATGTTTCGCGGCTCATGGTGGGTAGCCAAGGCTGTCTGGGTCTGATTACCGAAGTCTCTTTCAAGGTACTGCCCCGCCCGCGCTGCAGCGTGAGCGTTGCCCTGGCCATGCCCTTGACGGAAGCACTGAAACAGCTGGCGGAGTGGGGTACTCAGCCTTTGCCGATCACGGCAGCCTGCCATGATGGCGAGCTACTGCGGCTGCGGTTTGAAGGCAACGAGGGGTCGGTTCGAGCGGCGCGTGAGCGTATCGGCGGCGACGAAGTCCCAGGGAGCTGGTGGGATGCATTGCGCGAGCGCCGACTGCCGTTCTTCGACACGGAACGCGATTCACGGCCCTTGTGGCGCTTGTCTGTTCCGGTGTGGGCGCCGCCCCTCGATGTGGAGGGAGACCAATTAGTAGATTGGGGTGGTGCACAGCGCTGGCTGCGCACTGATACAAACGTGCAGACTGTGCGCGAAATAGCGGAATCCGTAGGGGGCCATGCAACGTGCTATACCGCAGGCCATGCGGATCTTCCTTTCCACCCCCTGCAGCCAGCCATGCTGAGGCTGCATCGCAGCCTGAAGACGCGGATGGACCCGAAGAGCGTGTTCAATCCTGGTCGCATGTATCCCGAGTTCTGACGCCATGCAAACCCAATTCTCCGAATTTGCAAATTCTCTTGAGCACGCCGATGAGGCGGAACGCATCCTGCGTACCTGCGTGCACTGCGGCTTCTGTAACGCTACCTGTCCTACCTATCTGGAGCTGGGCAACGAACTGGATGGCCCGCGTGGGCGTATCTACCTGATCAAGCAGTTCCTGGAGCTTGATGAAGTAGGGCCGGGCACGCAAGAGCATTTGGATCGTTGCTTGAGCTGCCGGAACTGCGAGACGACGTGTCCTTCGGGCGTCGAATACCACAAGTTGCTCGATATCGGGCGCGCGGCTCTGGAGACTCGGGTGGAGCGTTCACCCGCGGATAAGGCACTGCGCAGCACTTTGCGACGCGTACTGCCCAACCCTGGCTTATTCAACTTCCTGCTGGGGACGGGACGTTTCCTGAAGCCCGTCTTGCCGACACGTCTTGCCAGCAAGCTGCCGCGCCATATCGCGCCAGCGGGCGAGCGGCCGGAACTACGTCACGCACGCCGGGTACTCATGTTGGAAGGTTGTGTGCAGCCGGGGCTCTCCCCCAATACCAACGCAGCGGCCAGCCGGGTCCTGGACAAACTGGGTATCAGTGTGCAGCCTATCGCGGAAGCGGGTTGTTGTGGCGCCGTGGATTATCACCTGGACGCCCAGGAAACTGGCCTGAATCGCGCCCGTCGCAATATCGACGCCTGGTGGCCACATCTGAGCGGTGGCGCGGAAGCGATTGTCCAGACGGCGAGTGGCTGTGGTGCCTTTGTGAAGGAATACGGCTATATGCTTCGCAATGATCCGGCCTATGCAGAGAAGGCACGTGTGGTCAGCGAAAAGGCATTGGACTTGTTCGAAGTGCTTGATAAGGAAGATCTGGAATCCATACGCGTTAAGGACTCGGGCAAAACCGCTTTCCACTGCCCCTGCACCTTGCAGCATGCCCAACGCCTGGGCGGTTTGGCCCAGCAAGTGCTCCTGCGCCTGGGCTTCAATCTCACTGCCGTGCCCGATGCACATCTTTGTTGTGGCTCGGCGGGCACCTACTCCGTGACACAACCAGAACTCTCCATGCGTCTGCGCAATAAGAAGCTGGATGCGCTGGAAAGCGGCAAACCGGATCGCATCATTACGGCAAATATTGGTTGCCAGACCCATCTGGATGCCGCCGGCCGTACCCCGGTGCGTCACTGGATAGAACTGGTTGACGAAGCGCTTGCTACATAGTCTAACTATTGACGTAGCAATCATTCGGATGCTAACATTCGCGCCTTTAGAACGACGGGCGCCGTTTACCTGCGCAGGTCAGTCCGCAACGCTGTGGTGCTGATCGAGGTGGTTTCGCCACCGCGCGCAAAACGAAAAACCATTGCCGCCCGGCGTTCTGGTCACACCCCTGGGTGTGGCGTCAAACCGTCCCCGGCCGCAGGAAGGGGTGGGCAGCCGAGTCGTCGTTTAACTGGCGGGCACTCAATTCTTCCACTGGCCGCAGTGCAGCAGGTTTCACCCCCTGCTGCCCGGACGTCATTCACGTATTCGCTTTCGTTGCTTCGTGCACAGTGCGGAAGGAGTGTTGTCGCGGTTCGTGGCCGCGGCCCGCGCTGGCTTGCGTCCATAAAAGGGCGCCGTGCGGCTATATGCACCGCGACGAGGGCTTTTGGAGTATGCATGCATCAACTGTCCCTAACCACGGTACTTCTGTTGCTTCTGTGTTTCTACGGGTTTTCCTTCCTCATGACCTTGCGAATAGGAAAGAAGGAAGAGTGCGCTGATGGATACATGACCTCCAATGGAGCGATCGGGTTCGGGATGTCGGCTGCCAGCATGACGGCGACCTGGGTGTGGGCCGCTTCCATCTACGCGGCCGCCAGTTCCGGTTTCAAGTATGGTGTATCCGGTGCCATTCACTATGGTTTCTGGGGCGCACTGATGATTCTCTTCATCTACCCATTCGGACGCCGCTTCCGTGAAGTGGCACCGAACGCCCATACGCTGGCGGAAATCATGCACGCGCGCCACGGGCGTTGCAGCCAGATGATTCTGGCCGGCTCAAATGTGTTGGGCAGCATCATCAGTCTGATGGTGAACTTCACCGC
>JAJUJD010000197.1 GCA_029267315.1 Alcaligenaceae bacterium | reverse complement strand
TTTGCGATTTCCTGGGCCTGTGTGATGGCATTGTGCAATGTGTGCCAGGCCAGGGTGGCGCACTTCACTCGGGCGGGAAACTCCCGCACCCCAGACAGAACTTCGAGCTTGCCGAGGTCGCGCTCCGGGTGCGACTCAGTCAGCATCGCATGCATGTCTTGAAACAGTGCTTCCACTTCTTCCACTGGCCTGCCCTTCACCGCTTCTGTCATTAAAGAAGCTGAAGCGGTGGAAATGGCGCAACCGTGTCCGATGAAGCTGACATCCTGCACGACTCCGCCTTCCACCCTTGCGTACACGGTGAGTTGATCACCGCAAAGCGGGTTATGGCCATCTGCCCGATGCGTGGCATCATCCAGCGCATGAAAATTGCGGGGCCGGCGGTTGTGATCAAAGATCACTTCCTGATAGAGCTCGCGTAGATCTCCAAATCCGTTCATGCGCCATGCTCCTCCAGTCCGAACAGGCGGCGCGCTTTGAGCAAGGCGGCAACCAACGCGTCGACGTCATCCCGGCTGTTGTAAAGCGCAAAAGACGCGCGGGCGGTGCCGGGCAAACCAAAGCGGGTCATCAAAGGCATAGCGCAGTGGTGACCGGCACGAATGGCGACTCCTTCCATATCCAATATGGTTCCGAGGTCGTGCGGATGAATGTCGGTCATAACGAAGGACGCGATGGCGGCGCGGCGGGCGGCCTCTCCAATGAAACGCAGGCCAGGAATGCCCGCCAGGGCCTCTACCGCGTACTGAAGCAGCGCATCCTCATGGGCGGCGATTCGCTCCAGCCCAACCTCTTCGACATAAGCTATGGCGGCATCCAAGCCCACCACGCCTGCGATATTGGGTGTGCCGGCTTCGAACTTCTGTGGACTGGGCGCGAACGTAGAACGCTCGAAACTCACAGTATGAATCATGTCGCCCCCGCCCTGCCACGGTGGCATGGCATCGAGCAACTCGCGCCGCCCGTACAGGGCACCAATACCCGTGGGCCCGTAAAGCTTATGCCCTGAGAAGACGTAGAAGTCGCAGTTAAGTGCCTGGACGTCCACTTTCTGGTGGGCAACCGCCTGGGCGCCATCCAGGAGAACTACGGCACCCACAGCATGGGCCCGACGCACGATTTCTTCCACTGGGTTGACGGTGCCCAATGCGTTGGACACGTGGCACACACCGACAAAACGCGTACGCTCGTTCACCAACGTCGCGAAAGCGGACATGTCGAGTTCGCCCTTATCCGTGACAGGTATCACCTTGATCACGGCCCCAGTTTGCTCTGCCACCATCTGCCATGGCACGATGTTGGAGTGATGCTCCATGCCGCTAAGCAGAATTTCGTCACCCGCCTTCAGTTGCGTACGGCCCCAACTGGCAGCCACCAAGTTGATCGCTTCAGTCGTTCCGCGGGTGAAGACGATTTCCTCAATCTGAGCGGCATTCAGGAATTGCCTTACCCGTTCGCGCCCACGGTCGTATAGATCGGTACTGTGCTGCGACAACCAGTGGACGCCACGGTGAATATTGGCGTTCGACTCGCTGTAGTAGCGTGCCTCCGCGTCGATGACCGCCCGCGGTTTCTGAGTGGTAGCGCCGTTGTCCAGGTAGACCAAGCGCTTACCATGTACCGCCCTCTCCAGAATCGGAAAGTCGGCAGCTCGGTCGCTGAGGTCCATAACAGTTTCTGTCCCTTGTGAGGGTGCGTTCATGCAAGCTCCTCAAGTACGTCTGCGCCGGGCATCAGCGCACGCACTGCACGACTGGCGCGCTGGCGCACAGGCTCGGACTGGATCCGGGCCAGCCCTTCCATTACAAAGGCGTAAATCAACACATTGCGCGCATGCGTCCGATCAAGGCCGCGAGCCATGAGATAGAACAGGCTTTCATCGCTAAGCTGGCCCACTGTGGCACCATGGGTGCAACGCACGTCTTCTGCGTAGATTTCCAGTTCAGGACGTGAATCAGTGCGAGCCAGCTTGGACAACAACAAGCTGTCGTTGCGTTGAATGGCGTCGGTTCCGTCTGCTCCGGGTGATACAAGAATGCGTCCACGGAATACGCCACGACCCCGGTCGGCCAGAATGCCGCGGTAATGCTCATTGCTTACGCAATTGGGTTGGGCATGGCCGATTTCAGTATGGTGGTCGACATGGCGCTGACCGTCTGCGAAATAGATGCCGTTGAGCAGGCTTTCGGCACGCTGGCCGCCAAAACGTGTAGCGATGTCGTGCCGTGCGAGGCGCGCACCGAGCGAGATGGAGTGCGAGGCGAAGTAAGACTTGCCTTCCTGTTCCACTTCAATATCTGCCAGGTGGAAGGCCTCGTTTGCTTCCTGTTGAAGCCGAACATGGCTTAGGTTGGCATCGGCCGCAACTTGAACACGAGATACCGTGTTGGTGAAGCTGATATTGCCACCACGCCCGACATAATGCTCGACGATCGTTCCCTGCGCACCGGCCTCCGCTACGTACAGATTGCGCGGAAATGCGGCGACGCGCTCGCCGTTGGCTACAAACACAACGTGAACGGGCTTGTCCAGCATGGCGCCCCGAGGCAAATACACGCAGGCACCATCGCTGGCCAGAGCCAAATTCAGAGCCGCAGTGCTATTTCCGTCGGTTTCGCTTCCGAAAGCCTGCTGAACCCAATCGGCGTTGCTCCGCAGTGCCTCAACCAGCGATTCGACGCGCACACCGGCGGGCAGGCTGCCAATATCGCTCAATTCTGGCACATGGCGGCCGTCTACAAAGACAAGCCAATATCCCTCTTCGCCCGCTTTAAGTTCTCGCAGCAGCTGACTGGCATCCACCGTCGCGGGCTGGAGGTCGAAGCTTGCCTGTTCAAGCAGCGCCAGCGAAGTATGCCGCCAGTCTTCCTTCTTGGTGGTCGGCCAGCCTTCAGCTGCAAAACGGTCGATAGCACGTTGCCGCATGGCGCCCAGCCAAGGCAGCTCGGCGCCAGCAAGCTGTGCGTTCCGGGCCGAAAACTCGGCCAGCCACGACTGCACTGAACTCATGCCTGCGCTCCCTTTTGCTGCTCGGCCTCCAGTTCCTTCACCCAACCGTATCCGCGTTGCTCGAGCTCCAGAGCGAGTTCTTTACCACCCGAGCGCACGATACGACCACCGGACAATACGTGCACGTAGTCGGGCACGATGTAATCCAGCAGACGCTGATAGTGAGTGATGACGATGAGGGCCCGGTCTGGCGAACGCATGCGATTGACGCCGTCGGCCACCACGCGCAGCGCGTCGATATCTAGCCCGGAATCCGTTTCATCCAGAATCGCGAGCTTCGGCTCAAGCAGAGCCATCTGCAGCACTTCGTTGCGCTTTTTTTCGCCGCCGGAAAACCCTTCGTTCACCGAGCGATAGAGGAATTCCTCACGCATTCCGACAACCTTCATTTCTTCCTTCACACGCTTGAGGAAGTCCATGGCGTCCAATTCATCCAAGCCTTGATGACGACGCACAGCGTTGACGGCGGCGCGGAGGAAATATGCATTCGACACGCCCGGAATTTCGATGGGATATTGAAAGGCCAGGAAGATGCCGGCCCGGGCCCGTTCTTCAATAGACATTTCCAGAAGATCTTGGCCCAGATATTCAACTTCACCGCTTTCTATCTCATAGTCTTCACGGCCAGCAAGCACTTGAGACAGCGTGCTCTTGCCCGAACCGTTGGGGCCCATGATGGCGTGAACTTCGCCTGCGTTGACCTGCAGGGACAGGCCATTGAGAATGCGCTTGCCTTCGACGGAAGCTTGCAAATCCTTGATGTTCAGCATGATGATATTTCCTTTTTAACCTACGCTGCCTTCAAGGCTGACGCCAAGCAGATTCTGCGCTTCGACCGCAAACTCCATGGGCAATTCCTTGAAAACTTCCTTGCAGAAGCCGTTGACGATCATCGATACGGCATCTTCGGCCGTGAGGCCGCGCTGCATGGCATAAAACAGTTGATCTTCCGCGATGCGCGAAGCGGTTGCCTCGTGCTCGACCTTGGCCGTGGGATTCTGCACTTCCATCACCGGGAAGGTATGAGCCGCGCAGTTCTTACCGATCAGCAAAGAATCGCACTGCGTGAAATTCCGGGCGTTCTCGGCTTTCGGCGTCATGCGCACCAGGCCTCTGTAGGCATTGCTACCGCGACCGGCGGAGATCCCTTTGGAGATGATGGTGCTGCGGGTGTTTCGCCCGATGTGGATCATCTTCGTGCCGGTATCGGCCTGCTGGCGGTGATTGCTCAGCGCCACCGAATAAAATTCGCCCACGGAATCGTCACCGCGCAATACCACACTGGGGTATTTCCAAGTGATGGCGGAACCGGTTTCCACCTGAGTCCAGGATATATGAGAACGGTCGCCGCGACATTCACCGCGCTTCGTGACGAAGTTGTAGATACCGCCCTTCCCGTCCTTGTCTCCTGGGTACCAGTTCTGCACTGTGGAGTACTTCACCTTGGCATCTTCAAGGGCAACAATCTCAACCACCGCAGCGTGCAGCTGGTTCTCATCGCGCATGGGCGCGGTACAGCCTTCCAGATAACTGACGTAAGCGCCCTCGTCCGCAATGATGAGCGTGCGTTCGAACTGCCCCGTATTCGACGCGTTGATGCGGAAGTACGTGGACAGCTCCATCGGACATCGCACGCCCTTCGGAATATAGACAAAGGAGCCATCGGAAAAGACAGCAGAGTTCAACGCGGCATAGAAGTTGTCTCCCGGCGGCACCACTGAGCCAAGATACTTTTGCACCAGTTCCGGATACTCCCGCACAGCTTCCGAGAAGGAACAGAAAATGACACCAACCTCTTCGAGCTGCTTGCGGAATGTTGTGGCCACCGACACAGAGTCGAACACCGCATCAACTGCCACGCCGGCCAAGCGCGCACGCTCGTGCAGAGGCACACCCAATTTTTCATAGGTGCGCAGGAGTTCCGGATCGACTTCGTCAAGACTCTTGGGGCCGTCTGCCTTACTCTTGGGCGCCGAGTAATAGCTGATTTCCTGGAAATCCACCGGCGGAAAATGCACGTGCGCCCATTCCGGCGGTGTCATTTCCAGCCATTTCCGATACGCTGCGAGCCGCCATTCGAGCAGGAATTCGGGCTCCCCCTTGATTGCGGAAAGCTTGCGTATGGTTTCTTCGTTCAGGCCCGGTGGGAAGGTGACAGATTCAATATCTGTCACA
>JAJUJD010000146.1 GCA_029267315.1 Alcaligenaceae bacterium | reverse complement strand
GAGTTCCAGTCGCTGTCGCTGTCGAAATTGCTGAAGCCGCCGCCCATTTCCAACATGCTGTAGTCAACGCTTGTTTCCGGCGTGGTAACCACCTTGTAGGTGAGCCCCATGGCGCCGAAGAATACGATGGCCGGGAGCAAGACAACCACCAGGTTGCGCACCAGCACATTAAAAGAGACATGCAGGTTCTGCCTGCCCTTCATGGCGCTCAGCAGGCCGGGCAGCGCCCGATTGCTGATGGTATTGCGAATGGACTCAGAGAAGGGCGGCAGTTGTACACGCCGTTCTTCCTCGGACAGCGGTGGGGCTGTATGAGGAAAGATCTTGGCCATGAGGATGACGTACAGCACATACAGCCCGGCGAGCATCAGCCCGGGGAAGAAGGCCCCTGCGTAAAGCTTGACCACAGACACCCCTGCCACGGCGCCGTACACAATGAGCAGCACCGATGGCGGAATCATGATTCCCAGGCACCCGCCCGCAGTGATGGAGCCGGCGGTCAGGCGTACGCTGTAGCCGGCCTTCATCATGGCGGGCATGGCCAGCAGGCCCATGAGGGTAACCACCGCGCCAACAATACCGGTAGCTGTAGCGAACACCGCGCAGGTTGCGATGGTAGCCACAGCGAGAGAGCCGGGGATGCGAGCCATGGCCAAGTGCATGCTCTTGAACAGCTTTTCGATCAGGTTGGCGCGTTCGACCAGATAGCCCATGAAGATGAACAGTGGTACGGCGATGAGCACGTCGTTCGTCATCACGGAATAGGCGCGCAGCACCATCAAATCGAGCGTCTGTTCGATGGCTGTCTGGGCGGGTAAGTGGCTGTATGCCAAATAGGTGAACATCACCCCCATACCCATGAGGGTGAAGGCGGTGGGGAAGCCCAACATGATGGTCACCACGATTAGCGCCAACATCAATAGACCAAGGTGACCGTTGGTCATGTTCTCGGGCGATGGCATCAGTACGATGATCGCAATGACGATGGCTATCAGAATCGATAGCCCGAACCATACTTCTTTTCTCATTGTCGGAATCCTTTGCTATCGCTTCTGGGCGGATGCTGTGGCAGCGTGCTCGTTGAGAGCTTCATCGCTGACCATATCCCTCAGTTTGTCGACGTCGACTTCTTCAACGTCTGCATCGCGTCGTGGCCATTGGCCCTGTTTGAGGCAGCCGATGCAATGCACGACTTCGACGACGCCCTGCAGCAGCAAGGTGAAACCGGCGATGGGAATGATGGCTTTGAACGGATAGAGAGGTGGGCCACCGGAGGCCAGGCTCGATGTTTCGCGAATGGCCCAGGATTCCTCGAAATAGTAATAACCGGCCCAGCACAGCGCTATGACGCCCGGGAAATAAAAGAGGAAATAGAGCGCAAGATCCAGCCCGGCTTGTAGCCGCGGCGGAAAAAAGCCGTAGAGTACGTCGCCGCGCACGTGGCCATTCTTCGACAAGGTGTAGGCGCCAGCCATCATGAATAGCGTGCCGTACATCATGTTCATTGCGTCAAAAGCCCAGGCGTGCGGGTTCTGAAACGCGTACCGGGAAATGACCTCGTAAGTGACGAACAAGGTGAGCGCCAATACGAGCCAGCCGAACAGCTGGCCGATCTTGGTGTTCACGCGATCGATGGTGAGCAACAATTTCTGCATGGAAAATCTACCTGTAGCCGGCGTGCGGCGGGAGCATCGAAACCCGCGAACCGGCAGGCGCATGGGCGCGCCGCGGTTTGCAGGCATACAACTTCCGCACCTTGGGGCGCCGGCCGTGCTGAGACGGCCGGCGATGAGCGATGCGGCGCCAAAAAAACACCATCGACTTATGCAGTGATGGTGTTTGAAAGGCCTAGTGCTTCAAGAGATCAGCTCTTTTGCTGTTGTTGTTGGCGACGGCCGAAGTAGTGGTTGTAGGCCATGCGACGGTTCACGTTGGTGTCCATATCCCATGCCAGGGCACGTTGTGCAAAGGCGCGCTGGGATGCTTCCACTTCCTTGAACATTTCGTTCGTCTTGGATTTTTCCGTGACGATTTCGTCCCAAACCTGCAGCTGCTGCTGAAGAATGGAGTCGGGCGTTTTGTAGAACTTGACGCCGTCTTCCTTCTGCAGCTTGATGTAGTCTTCGGAGTAGCGGTGGATCGCCTTCCAGGACATATCGGCAGAGGCGGCTTCGCAAGCGTTGGCAATAACAGCTTTGAGCTTGTCGGGCAGCGCTTCGTACTTGGGCTTGTTGAAGATGACCTCGAAGGTTTCGGAAGCCTGGTGGAAGCTTTGCAGCATGCAGACCTTGGAAACGTCGGGGAAGCCCAGCAGGCGGTCGGAGGTGGCGTTATTGAACTCGGCGCCGTCGAGCAGGCCGCGGTCCAGTGCCGGAACGATTTCGCCGCCCGGCAGTGCGTTCACGGCTGCGCCCATGGCGGTAAACAGGTCAATGGCCAGGCCGTTGGTACGGAACTTCAGGCCTTTGAGGTCTTCCACACGGGTGACCGGCTTCTTGAACCAGCCGAACGGCTGAGTGGGCATGGGGCCGTAGAGGATGGAGACGACATCCACGCCGATGGATTGGTAGAGCTTGTCGAGCAGTTGCTTGCCGCCGCCGTACTTGTACCAGGACAGCAGCATGTTGGCGTCCATGCCGAAAGCGGGACCGGAAGAGAACAGGGCGAGCGCGTTCTGCTTGCCGTAGTTGTAACCCAGCACCCCGTGGCCGCCATCGAGCGTGCCCTTGGCAACGGCATCCAGCAGCGAGAACGCCGGCACAACTGCCCCGGCAGGAAGCACTTCGATCTTCAGCTCGCCACCCGACATGTCGTTGATCTTCTGCGCGAGGTCAAGTGCGAACTCGTGGAAGATATCGACGGTAGGCCAGGTACTTTGGAAACGGAAAGAGGTAGGGGATTGCGCCTTCACAATGGCCGGAAAAGCCATGGTGGCAGCCGCTGCAGTGGTAGCCGCGGCACCCCCTAGGAAGCGGCGGCGCGAAGACTGCACAGGGCTGTCGTTCTTGCTGACGGTGCTGCTCTTCATTTTAATGTCTCCTCAAGGAATGTTTTTTGAAACAGCGAAGCAACTTATACAAACCAGCGTAGCTTTTATAGGCGAAGCCCCTATACCCGTCAATGAGGGATACCAGATGTAAGGCTGCTACATTTCCGGCTTATAAAACGCCGAATTGCGATATGAAACGTAGCGTTTATGCGGGTTTGCAGCTGACCAACACTACAGGCTGCAGCAATGCAGCGGCCTCCGGCAAATATGCTAGACAGGGTAATTCCCGAGAAATTTTGACAATTGTTACTGCGTCACCACGGCCAGTGGAACTGGTCTGACCGGTAGCAGTGCATCGAGGGGAATGGTGAGCGTTTAATTGGTGGCGTGTCAGCGTATGGAATCCACCGCGCCCATGTGAGCGCGGCGGGTAACTGGTGCAGTTTGGATTACGGCTGCCGGCGTGCGCCTCCGCCCCGGTGGCGGGAACTGTTCTGGTCCTGTCCTGTTCCCACTTGGCTTACGTGGCCGTCTTTCTTGCTGCGATTTTGCTGGTCACCGTGGCTGCGCTGGTCCTCGCGTTCTTGGTCGTCTGATCGCACATTTTGTTCTTCCTGCGGTGTCGACGTGGGCTTATTCATATTGCCTCCTGCGTTTGCGAATGGACTTCCTACGCAGCAATTCGGAAGCCCGGCAATTTAGAAGTGCGAGTGCGGAATATTCGCAACAAAAATAAACAACACTTCGAACCAAACGCATAGTTTTGGTTTAATTCGCAAAGAGTTTTGCTCAATCAGCTTCAGTGATCTAACAAATGACACAAACAGCACTGATCGCGCCTTCTGCCGGGGATTTGCTCCCTGGATAGGGCGCAAACTTTTCTAAAGCCGTTGTAATTTCGGCGGTCCGATGCGGTCGGGTGACGGTTTACGTCATTTAGACAGGACCAACTTCATGATCGACCGCCAGCTGCCATTCACCATCACCACTCTTGCGGCCGCACTCGCGGCGCTGCCCCTGCCTTCGCATGCCACCTACACAGCCAGCTGCAGGTCAGAAGGCGATGTTTTGACCTGCACACTGAGCGGGGAGTATTCCAATCCCATCGAAGACAGTTGGCCCGCCATACCTGTCCCCCACGTTGTTTATTCCACCACTGCCGATATCAATATTTATGCGAATCAGTCCACGGCTACTGGGCTGACGGTATTGGCGCCAGGTGGTAATGGCAACGGCTCCCACCCGACCGGTGGCGACACGCAGGGAATTGTCTTCACCAACACCGGCAACATCACGCTGCAAAATGCCAACTCCCAAGGGTTTGATGGTGATTTCTACGGTCTGAACGTCCAGCAGCAAGGTGGGGACGCTCTCAGCCACGACCACAGTGGTGACAATGGCGGGGTGGCTGGTCGGGATCTCGACCAGATCGTGTCACTGACCAACCAGGGCGACATCAATCTGAATCTGCCTTATTCGAAGGTTCTTAACGGTAACGGTGCAGCGCTTTCTGCGATTTCCAAAGGGGGCAAGGGGGCCCCGGGCACCAATGGAAACGGGGGAGCAGGCGGCCAGTCAGTTGGCGCAACTGTGACTAACAGCGGAAATATCACGGCGGTCTTGGGTGGGGGTGGACGATTTGCCGGGATTCAGGCAATCAGTCAGGGGGGGGCCGGTGCGGACAATAGCTATGGCAACCAGAACGCCGGAGGCGGCGGTGGCAACGTGTTGGTCACCAATTCGGGAAACATCGACCTCGACTGGACCTGGTCGGACAGCAAGTTTGGTGACGCCCCGGCCGTGTATGGCATTCTGGCGGAAGCCGCTTCAGGAAAAGGTGGCAATTCCAGCGTTAACGGCAATGGCGGCGATGCCGGTAAAGGCTATGCCGAAAACATGACCGCCCGGGTGGTGCTTAACCCCGGCGGTTCTATTAAGGTGACGCAGCGCGGCGCACCACCTGATACCAATGCGAGCGCGGGCGTAGCCGCGCGTATCATCGGGGGCAGAGGAGGGGATGCTACTTCCGGCCACGACAAGGTTTCGGCCGGGAATGGAGGTCATGCGGGCTCTATAACCGACCAGTCGCCGTCCGTGCAAATTACGAATAACGGCGTGTCGGTGGTCACTTCCGGCGACCGTCTGCCCGTCTTGTCGGTGCTCGCCAAAGGCGGAGACGGCTCGGGCACTTTCGACACTGATGCTTATCACGATGAGCGCCATGGTGGTGCCGGGGGCCGGGCAGGAAACGGTGCAGTGAGCGTGAGCAGTGTGGGCGAGGCCGTGAACTTGTCTTCAAGCGGTACGCGATCGCCCGGGATACAGGCGCGCCTGGAAGGCGGTAGTGGCGGCGGCGGCGGGCCGTTTAACGGCGGACTGCTGGGGATGGGATTCAGCGACGCCGGGGACGGAGGCCGGGGTGGCGACACGGGCAGCCTGGATATTAAGCTTGCGGGCTTTACTTCGGCACCCGTTTCCGTAACCACGTCTGGAGACGACTCGCCGGGCATTTACGCGGTGCTGCAAGGCGGCACAGGGGGCCAGGGCGGCACCCTGAACGACAACATCGGTGGAGGGCGCCCCGGGCATGGTGGAGCCGGGGGCGGTACCGGCAACCTGGACATCAATCTTGCCTCCACGCAAATATCTACCCAGGGCACAAACGCCTATGGCATCGTGGCACAGGCAAAAGGGGCGGCGGGTGCAGACGGCGGCAGGGGAAGTTCCACAGTGACGGACGGCTCCGATGGGGGCGCAGGCGGCTCGACTGGTCACGTAAACGTCACACTGGATTCAGGCTCTTCGATTACGGCGCGGGGCAGCCACGCTGGCGGCATTATTGCCCAGACCATTAGTGGTGCCGGAGGAAGCGCAGGGTCGGTCAGCGGCACAATCACTTCAGATGGTGGCATGGGAGGTGTTGGCGGCAACAGTGGCGACGTAAACGTCACTAACGCGGGCACCATCAGCACGGATGGAGATGCCGCACGCGGAATTTTGGCCCAATCAATTGCTGGGGCAGGGGGTTCGGGCGGGGACGGATGGGGCATCTTCTACAGCAATGGCGGTGATGGAGCGACATCCGGAAGCGTCGGTACAGTGACTGTGAACCACAACGGTGCAATCACAACGGCCGGTGGGCTGTCTCACGGGGTACTGGCGCAATCGATCGGCGGCGCCGGCGGCGCAGGTGGCAACGCCAGCGGGGTCACGGTCTCTCTTGGCGGTGATGCGGCGTCGGGCGATTACGTGGCCAACGCGAACAGATCGACTCTTTACGTGAATGGGGGCCGCATTGCCACTTCGGGCAGTTCCAGCATGGGTGCGGTGATTCAGTCCATCGGCGGAGGTGGCGGAGACGGTGGCGGCAGCTATGGTGCCGTAAGTATCGGTGCCAGTGGCGGTGAAGGCGGCAGAGGGGACCTTGCCTATGGCGATCTCTCATCCGCCAACATTGCTACCAGCGGCGAAACGGCCCACGGTGTGGTCGCGCAATCCATAGGGGGTGGCGGCGGAAATGCGGGTAACGCAGTCGGAGTGGGCCTGTTTGCTTCTGCAGCGGTGGGCGCCTCAGGCGGCGAGGGTGGGGATGGCGGATCCGCGGTCCTCAATTCCTGGAACAGCCATATTGAAACCTCTGGTCCACGCGCGGCCGGCCTGGTGGTTCAGTCTATTGGTGGGGGCGGCGGTACCGGCGGGCCGGCATCGACCCTCGCTGTCAGCCCCGGGGTTGCGGCGGCGGTGGCCGTTGGCGGTTCAGGCGGTAAAGGTGGAGACGGTAGTTCTGTCAGTTCACAGCTGACAGGCGGGGTCGTCAAGACTGGCCAAGTGGGCCAACTGGTGGATGGCCAGTGCGACGGGACCTGCCTGGATGACAACCTCTTGCCGGTCGACTCCTTTGGCGTCGTCGTACAAAGCATAGGTGGGGGCGGCGGCGTGGGAGGTACGGCCTCTGCTCAGGCGGTCGCCATTTCTTTTCCGGTCACCCCAACCGGTGATCAGGTTGGCGTCGCTTGGGGGGCATCGGTCGGGGGCTCGGGTGGAGAAGGCGGCGATGGCCGTTACGCTACCTTTGCCGCGACTCAAGGCGCACAGGTCTCTACCAGCGGGCAGGGCGCCCATGGCGTCATGATTCAGAGTATCGGCGGTGGTGGCGGAACTGGGGGGGATTCATCGGCTTTGGCCGCCGTACTCGGCTATGGGGAAACTGTGCCAGAAGGCGCTGCATCGCTGGCGATCACGCCAACCTTCTCGCTGGGGGGCTCGGGTGGCACGGCGGGTAACGGCGGCCCCGTGTGGACTGCCGTTGGCGGTCAGGTCAGTGTCCACGATGGTGTTCCTGATTTTGTTGCAGATGCTGGGGGCGCGGCGATCTCGCAAGTAACCACCTATGGCGACTACGCCAACGCGATCCATGCGCAGTCAATTGGCGGTGGGGGTGGAAACGCGGGGATGGGAAGTGGGCCGACCCAATCTTTCGGTACCGGTGCAAGCATTTCTGCCAGTATTAGCCTGGGCGGCACAGGAGGCGCGGGCGGGCGTGGCGATGAAGTTCACATTGAGGCGTTTCCCCTTGGCCACATTCAGACATTTGGCTCCAATGCGGCGGGCATCCTGGCGCAGAGCATTGGGGGAGGCGGTGGCGCTTCTCAGGGTGG
>JAJUJD010000246.1 GCA_029267315.1 Alcaligenaceae bacterium | reverse complement strand
CGCCCCGCACCTGGGCGAAGACCGTCGGGCGGTTCAGCTGCATTTGGGCGGTGGCACACCTACCTTCATGAGTAACGACGAGCTTGCCATGCTCATGGACGCCACACGGCAGCATTTCGTTTTCACACCAGACGCCGAACTAGGTGTGGAAATAGACCCTCGAACAGTCAACGAGCAGACGCTTTCGTTTTTGTCTGGCCTGGGTTTCAACCGCTGCAGCTTTGGCGTACAGGACTTCGACCCGGCGGTGCAGGCAGCGGTCAACCGCATCCAACCATTGGAGATGGTCGAGCGGGCGGTACAGGCGAGCCGCGATACGGGTTACCAGTCCGTCAACGCAGACCTTATTTACGGCTTACCCAAGCAGACACTGGAAAGCTTTGAGCGCACGATCGATGAGATCATCCGCATTTCCCCCGACCGCATCGCCCTCTACAACTATGCTCACTTGCCTTCACGCTTCAAGGCCCAGCGCATGGTCAAGCCCGAAGACCTCCCCTCGGCCGAGACGCGCCTGCAGATCTTCTTGCTTTCCACTCGTCGCCTGCTCGAGGCCGGCTATGTCTATATTGGGCTGGACCACTTCGCCAAACCCAACGATGAACTGAACGTCGCACGCCACGACAAGAGCCTGCACCGAAATTTCCAGGGTTACACCACCCGTGCGGAGTGCGACCTCATTGGCTTTGGGGTTTCCGCTATCGGTAAGGTGGGGCGGTCATATAGTGGAAATGTGCGGACAGTGAATGCCTACTATGAAGCCCTGGACCAAGGGCGTTTGCCGGTTGAGCGGGGGTATGACTTGTCCACCGACGATGTATTGCGCCGCGAAGTGATCATGATCCTGATGTGCAGCATGCCACTGAAGTTCGACCAGATCAGCGAAAAGTACGGCATTGATTTCGAGACGTATTTCGCCGACGAACTGAAGCGCTTGCAGGCATACGAAGAAGTGGGGCTCATGCAAACGGCCAATGGCGCGATTGAAGTGACGCCCAAGGGGCGCCTGTTCGTGCGGGCCCTGGGTATGGTGTTCGACAAGTACCTGAATCAGCCGACGGTATCCACCTATTCGCGGCTGATCTGATCTACGCGGAGCTGGCTAGGGTCGAGCGTGCGCATCCGAATCAGGTAGATGGTGACGCCCAGGCCCACCAGCGCCAGCACAGCTTTGACCCATACGAAGGGCACAATCCAGATCGACACGGTGAGCGAGGTCCACATGAAGGCCAGGGCGACAACCTTGGCACGCAAAGGTATGCCCCGGCCTTCGTGGTAGTTGCGCAGGTAGGGGCCCAGGTGGCGCTGGTTGATGAGCCAATGATGCATGCGGCCAGAGCCGCGCATATAGCAGGCTGAAGCAAGAATGACGAAGGGCGTGGTGGGTAGCAGGGGCAGAAAAATGCCCACAATGGCCAGTAGTAACGCCACCGTTCCCGCGATGTTGTAGAGCGTTTTTTTCACCCGGTTTCCCAGCTTGAGCCACAAAGGAATTCTAGCAATATGGCAAGCGATAAGATCAAAGTTCGAAATCTGCTGATTCAGGTGCCGCTGTTCAATCAGCTGGATACCGTAGAAATTGACAAAGTAGTGGCTGGCACGACGGAAAGGCGGGTGCGCCGCGGCGAGGTTGTCTTTCACCGGGGTGAACCCTGCAACGGCTTTCACATCGTCGTGTATGGGCAAGTGAAGCTGGTCGCGGTTTCATCTGGAGGCGCAGAAAAAGTGGTCCGCTTGTTGGGCCCAGGGGAAAGCTTCGGAGAAGCACTGATGTTCCTGGGTAAACCTTATATCCTGACCGCAGTCGCCCTGGCCGACAGCATGCTGCTGACTATTGATAAGGACGTTCTCTTCGACGAACTGGAGCGCCAACCGCTGTTGGCGCGCAAGATGTTGGCGGGTTTGAGCCAACGTCTTCATGCGTTCGTATCAGATGTGAAGTCTTACTCATTGCACTCTGGTACGCAGCGGGTCATCGGATACCTGCTGCAGGCGGGTGAGGCAGTCGGCGGCGCCGAAGTACGCCTAGAAGTCAGCAAGAACGTGATTGCCTCAAGGCTAAATCTCACGCCCGAACACTTTTCTCGCATTCTGCACGACTTGGGGGCACGCGAGCTCATTCGCGTGGACGGGCGCAACATTGCCATTCTGGACGAACAGGGCTTGCGCGAATATGGGTCAGACGCCCATTAAATTCCCTGTTGATTCAAGTAAGAACTGCAAAAGGACTAAGGGTTAACAATAGGTTTCGGCCCATTGCCAGCCGTCGGCATTCCGTCATAATTATGAATTATCAGATGCGTACTGGCTTAGTTTGAAGCAGCTTACTTAAACCGCGAACTACCCCAGTTACTGTCAGGAGGGCTGTGTGGCAAACCGTATTGTCCAGCAGGTGCTCTATCTGGAAGTCGCCGATCGTTTGCGTGCCATGATTCAATCCAATGAGCTGGAAGCCGGCTCGTGGATAGACGAAGTG